>DASZSS010000032.1:0-60857 GCA_035548535.1 Steroidobacteraceae bacterium | reverse complement strand
CGTCGAGACGCTTGCGCTCGTTCTTCTCCAGATACAGCGTGTGAATGGCCGCTGCTTTGTTGGCTACGGCGACGCCGAGCGCCTCCTGCTCGCGCCCGGTTTCCAGCGCACGCAGGAAGTCGCCGGCGTGAAAGGCGCGCCACGCCTCTTCGAGCGCGGCGGCGACGCTCGCGGCGCCGCCGTGGCGCGCGACGCTCCGTTCGAGAGCCGCTTTGCCCTTTGCGAGCTTCATGATGCGCGCGGCCGCGGGATAGGGCTCGCGGTCACCCGCGTGAAGTGCGTCCCAGTGCTTCTTCAGCTCCGCGCCGGGATAGGAGTACGCCGTCGGTCTACGCATGTTTCTGCATCGTGCCCGTGGGTATTACGCAATCGGCCACCCGCGAATCGTCGTTACAGTAGCCGTCACGGTGTCGAGCCGACATCGGATCACTACCTAGCCGCGGCGAGCTGCCGCAAGGGGAATCGACATGGCAACCCGAACTCGCAAGAAACAGGCGAAAGCGTCCCGCATCGCCACGGCGGCGGATGCTGCGCAGGAGCAGTTGGTGAATACGATGAATCAGGTCTGGCTGGCAGGGCTCGGTGCCATTGCGAAGACGCAGAAGGGCGCCCCGAAACTGTTCGAAGAGCTGGTCGAAGAAGGTGCGCGCGTGCATGCCGGCGCCAGCAGGGCCGCAAGCGAGGCCGTGCGCTCGCTCGTGAGCAATGCGCAGAGCACGATCCAGGACCGCGTCAGCGATGCGCGCGAGAAGGCGTCCGATGCCTTGGACAATCTCGAGAAGCTGTTCCAGACGCGCGTGCAGCGCGCTCTGCAGCAGATCGGCGTGCCAAGCAGTCGTGATCTCGAGACGCTGAGCGCGCGCGTCGACATGCTGAACACCAACATCGAAAGGCTCGCTCGCAAGCGCGTCGGCGCGAAGCCGCGCTCGAACGGTAGACGCTCGGCGGCGGCCCGGGCGGCGGCTTGAGTGACCGATGCTGACGCTCGAGCCGGCACGGCGCGGGCGCCCCGCACGCACGAAGATCGCGCTGGCGCTCGCCGGAGGCGGTCCGCTCGGAGCGTTCTACGCGCTCGGGGCGCTGCACGCGTTGAGCGAGGCGATCGAGGGTCGCGAGCTCGTCGATTTCGACGTGTACACCGGGGTGAGCTCCGGCGCGCTGATCGCGGCCGGACTCGCCAACGGATTCGATACGACCACCATGGCCGCCGCGTTCATCGAGGAAGCGTCCTCGGAGCTGCCGTTCTCGCCGGCGATTCTCTTGCAGCCCGCAATCAACGAGTACGGCAGGCGTCTGCGGCAGTTGCCCGCGGTGCTGGCGCGGGCCGCGCAGCAGTACATGCGCGACCCCATGAGCGGCGCTTGGTCGACGGCGGTCGGATCCGTGGGGCGCATCGTGCCGGCCGCGGTGTTCGACAACGAGCCGCTGGAGGAGTACCTGCACGCGCTCTTCACGTTGCCCGGACACACGGATGATTTCCGCCAGCTCCGCGGGCGGCTGTATGTCGTAGCGACCAATCTGAACACAGGAGAGCCCGTTCACTTCGGCGGCGACGCGCACGATCGGGTGCCGATCTCACGCGCGGTGCTCGCCAGTGCGGCGCTGCCCGGCCTGTATGCGCCGGTGAAGATCGGGGGCCAGTACTTCGTCGACGGCGCCCTGGTGCGGACGATGAATGCGTCGCTCGCGCTCGGGGAAGGCTGCAACCTCGTGTTCTGCGTGAACCCGCTCGTGCCCTTCGATGCCTCGCGCGCCAAGAGTCGCACGCATACGAACATCGCCGACGAGGGACTGCCGGCGATCCTCTCGCAGACCTTCCGCTCGCTCATCTATTCACGCATGAAGGTGGGTCGCGCGAGCTACCGCGCTCGCTACCCGGGCGCGGACCAGCTCTTGCTCGAGCCGGACCGCCATGATGAGCGGCTCTTTTTCGCAAACGTGTTCCGCTACGCGGGACGGCGGCGCCTCGCGGAGCACGCTTATCAATGCACGCGTCGGGACCTTCTGCGCCAGGCCGATGCAGTGAGCCGCATGCTCGCGCGGCACGGACTGCGCCTCGACCAGCGGGTGCTGAAAGAGCGAAAACGTTCGCTCTCGACCGCTGCGGCCGAGCGCAGGGCGCACGGCCGGCGGGCCCTACGCGGCCTCGACCATGCGCTGCGGGAGCTCGAAACGCTCATCCCGCCGGCGTCCGCAGGCAGTTGACGCCCATGGTCGCAAACTTCTGGCGGATGATGCTCGCCTGGCAGTTTGTGCTCGCGATCGTCATCGCCGTCGGGGCAAGTTGGACCGTTGGCGAGGCGGCCCTCTGGCGCGCGGCTCTGTTCGCTCTCGTCGCGTTCGTCGGCATTCAATGTGCAGTGATCTGGCTGACGTTCGCCGTCTCGCGCGTGCTTGCAGGGCCCGAGCCGGCGGTGCGTGACTTCCGGCAAACGGTGCGCGCGATGCTGACCGAGCCGGTCGCTTTCGCGCTCGCGCAGCTCGCGCTGGCTCGGCCCTTCCAGTTTCAGCTTCCCGCGCAAGGAGGCGGCAGTGATGATGTCGCACGATCCCCTCTATTGCTCGTGCACGGACTGGCGACGAACCGGGGCGTCTGGCGCTGGCTGTTTCCACGGCTGCGCGCAGCGGGCTTCGAGTGCATCCATGCCGTCGACCTCGAGCCGATGCGTGCGGATATCGATGTGCTCACCCGGAGCCTCGTGCGTGAGATCCAGCAGATCCGGGATCTGCACATGGGTGCGCGCATCACGATCGTCGCGTACAGCATGGGCGGGCTGATCACGCGCGCCGCGCTCGGCGCTCTGCCCGCAGAGGCAATCCGCCACGTCATCACCGTCGGCACGCCGCATCATGGCGCGGCAATCGCTCGCATGCTGAGCTGGCCATGCGCGCAGCAGATGTGCCCCGGCTCGGCGTGGCTCGCTGAGTTGAACGAACTGCAGGAAGGACGGCTACCGGTTCCCCTGACCGCGATACGCAGTCGCGAAGACAATCTCGTCCGACCCACCGCGAGCGCGAAGCTCCATGGCGCAAAGTGCCTCGAGGTTCGCGGGCTCGGTCACTTCGGGCTGTTGATCTCCAGTAGGTCGCTCGACTGCGTGCTGCGCGCGTTGCGGGAGGTAGCGTGAGCGCGCAACTCGCGAACGATCTCGATCGTCTGCTTGCCCGCCGGCGAGAGCTCATGTCGCGCGACACGGCGACGGCCAGCTTCCAGTCGCGCCTGCGCGAGCTGCGTGAGTGGCAAGCGGCGCGCCTCGCGCGCACGTACGCGGACCTTCATCAGAATCCTCGCTATGCGCAGGCCGTCGACTTCTTTCTGAGCGACCTGTACGGCCCGCACGATTTCGCCGCGCGCGAGCGGGAGATGATGCGCGCGTGGCGCTATCTCAGGCACTCCTTGCCGGAAGCGCCGTTGCACGCGCTCGGGCGCGCCCTCGAGCTCGACGTGCTCACCGCCGAGCTGGATCACGCGATGGTGGCGGCACTGCCTTCCGGAGCTTGGAACGAGAGCTCGTACGCGCAAGCCTATCGGCGCGTGGGCCGGCGCCCCGACCGCGAGCGCCAGATCGAGCTCGCGGTCCGCTCGGGCGAAGATCTCGATCGCGCTGTCCGGCATCCTTGGGTCGGCGTCGTGCTCAAGACCGCCCACGCCCCTGCGCATGCCGCCGGCTTCGGCGTGCTGCAGGACTTCATCGAGCGGGGCTATCGGGCGTTCAAAGCGATGGGCGGCGCCCGCGAGTTTCTCGCCGTGATCCGCGAGCGCGAGACGGCCCTGATGGAGGCGCTGTTCGCGGGCGCGCGCAAATGAAGGCCGCCTACGACTTCATCATCATCGGCGCCGGCTCCGCCGGATGTGTGCTGGCGAACCGTCTTTCGGCGGATCGCCATGTGCGCGTTCTGTTGCTCGAAGCGGGTGGGCGCGATACCCATCCGCTGATCCATATGCCCGCCGGACTCGCCGGTCTCGTGTTCAACGAGCGCGAGATCTCGGTCGAGTTGCAGATGCGAGCGTGCGTCGGCACGACGCAAGCCTCATCGAGTGGGACTACCGTAACTGCCAGGGAGCGTCTTGCGATGCGTCGCGGATGTCGCAGACGCCATGCGTGTGTCAACGGGTCGCCTAGCGAGTCGCTAGTCAGCGCCGATTCTCTCGCTGAACGCACGCAGCGCCCCGCGCGCATCTTTCCACAGGGTGAAAGGCTCGTTCGTGTCCGCGTGGATGAGCTGGAGATGCAGATCCGTGGCGTGGGCCACGTATGCGATCGACTCCGTGGTCGCGGTAAACAACACGGGCACGGCAGTGCGCGCAGGCGCTCGGTTCGGCGGCTGTCCGACACCATGGTCACGGGCCGATTTCGCATCACCCTGGAGTCGGATTGGCCGACCGTCCGCAACCAGCACCAACTGGTCACCGGGGACGAGTAGCGGCTGTCCATCGCGCCGATCGATGGTCGACCAGACATAGCCGGACCAGAAGTAGCTGCGCTTGCCGCCGATGTTCACCTCGATGGGCGCCAGGACCACGTAGTCGCGAGCGTTGGCGGCGAGATCGAGACGCTCCCGCGCGAAGACCAGTGACTCGACGGCCACCGTGATGCTCGCGGCGGTGATCTCGTCCACGTACTCGCGCACCGGGTCGTCGCCCGCGCGCACGCCTGCAGGCAAGGCGAGGAGCATGGCCAAGAGCAGACTCGGCGCGACCCGCGGCCCGCGATGAGTGAGAGCCGCAGGCGGCACCAGCCTCGTCGGTGGCACCAGTGTCATCGGCGCCAGCAACGTGGTCAGCGGCCACAGCATCATCGACGCCAACAGCGTCGCCAGCCCCAGCAGGGTCGTCAGCGGCGTTTGCGGCAGCAGGGTCGTGGACTGCAACACGGCCTCAGAAATTCAAGCGATATCCGAGGCTGAAATAGTACCGCGTCGTGTTCTCGCGCGACTGGTCGAGCGAGCGCCGCCCGATCTCCGCCCCCAGCTCGCATTCGAACAAGGCGCGCGTGCGCAGCAGATCGAGCCGGAGCGTGGGCGCGTAGAGCATCTGAGTCGAGCCGTCGCTGTGCAGGTGCCTCTGGTCGACCCGCACGCGCGGGCCGATGCGCCACGACCGCCAGAGCGGCAAGCGCGTGCCGACGCCGAACGAATCGATGTCGACGGAAGCGCCGGTCTGGTGTCGCAGAACGAGAGCGGTGAGGTCGTTGCCGCCGAAGAGGCTCGACGCGATGGCTTCGAGAGAGACGGCGTGGTCGGTCCCGCTGTCCGGCACTTCGTCGACGCCGCCGGAGGCGGGCGTACCGGCGATGTTGAAGCTCGAATAGTCGACCGACCATTGCCAGCGCTCGCCGAACGGCCGCGACACGGAGAGGCTATACAGCTTCGCAGCGGCGGTCCGGTCGAGCGCGAGCTGCTCGATCTGGTCGCGCGGCAACAGCAGCAGTAGCTCGTCGAAGGAGCCCACGGCCTGGCCGATGAGCGCATTTCGCAGACTGAGCGTCGGGCTCTTGCGCTGATCGATGTTGGCAGTGACCGTGAAGCGCGCCGGCAAAGCGAAGGTCGCGAGCAGCAGCGCGCTGTTCAGCGCCTTGAAATGCGTGTCGTAGTCGGCGAGCGCGACGACGGTGCGCCCAGGGCGGAAATAGCGCACCTCGCTGCCGAGCGCCTGACGGTCGATCTCGCCGTTCAGCCGCTGGGTGAGCCCGTATAGCGCGATATCCCACGCGTTGGCGAATGTGCCGAAGTCGAGCGACAGGCCGGTGAACTGACGCTGTGTGTCGAAACCCTGTCGCGCGGTGTCGACGGGATACCCGTACGCGAGATCGAGACGCATGTGGGGCAGGAGCTGCTTGCCGGCGGAGAGTCCATCGAATGTCCCGAACAGCCCGCCCGTATTGCGCGCCTGCCGACCGAAGCGCGCGGACCAGTCGTGCTCGCGATCCCCGAGCTCGACGAACGCATAGTTCACGCGCCTCTGATCGCCAGGGCCGGTCGCCAGCATGTCTTTGATGTAGCCGATGCTGAGTCGTGAAGAGAAGTTGAACTGCTCGCCACGCCGACGGGCCACGAAGTCCACGTCCGTGATCAGTGCGCTCTGGCTCGTGAGGCTCAGCGATTGTGCGCTGTTGTCGAGCTGCAGCGTGTCGCGACGATAGGTCTGGGCGGCCCCGCCGTAGACCTTCCAGGTCTCGTCGTCATCGCCCGAGCCGCCGAGACCAATCGACTTGCGCGCGGCCAGCCGCAGCGCGCGCAGTCGCTCGCGCACTCGCGCGACGGCGGGTCCGTCGGGATAGCGACGCAGGTACTCTTCGTATTCCGCCTTGGCGTGTGCGATCTGCCGGCTGCGCTCGCGCGCGAGCCCCATCAGCTCCTGAGCCTCCGCGCGGCGCGGATGCTCCGGCTGCTCGAGCAGTCGCGTGAGCAGCGGAATGGCGGTAGCGTAGTCCTTGCGACTGAATGCAGTCTTTGCCTTGCGAAAGGTGGCCTCGATATCAGGTGGCGTCAGCGTGCTGGTGCGGCCCGGCAGCGTCGGCGCCACGGGCGGCGCGCCGACGCTGTCTTCGGAATTCAGCTTGTCATCGTCGCCGATGGCCAGCCAGGCCTTGGGATACGCGCTACGCACGGCAAGCAGCACCTTGCGGGCGCTCGACTCGGTATCGAACGGCCCTATGCGCAGGCGATACCAAGTCTGATCCCCGAGGCGCGATTCCGAGACGTAGGCGGGATTGCCGGTGGCACGCGTCGCCTCTCGGATGGCAGCGTCGTCGAACGGCTGTTGTGAAGCGGCGAGATTGATCGCGTAGCTTGCAGGGGGCCCGCCACGCTCGAACACCAGGATGCGCGCCCCCGCGGAATCCGGACGGAGCAGCCTGATCCGGACACCGCGGTTGTCCGCCGTAGGCGCAAGAACGTAGCGCTCCGAAGCCGCGAAATGCAGCGTCACGTCCACCTGGCTCAGCGCGACTTGCTCGGTCTCGATCGAGCGGACCGCCTTCACGCCATCGAGCGGCGGCTGAGAAGTCAGCGCGCCGGTGAGGTCCCCGCAATCCGGCAGTGGCGTGAATCGCAGCCGCAACGTGTCGCCCTCGCTCGCGGGCGAATGACTCGTGTAACGCAGGCCACATCCGAAGAGGATGCTGATATCGACGTGATCGGAGCGCTCGGACGCGTCGATACCGTCGATGAGCCGACCCACGAGCTGTGCGTGAGCGGTGCTGCCCCAGCCGCTCAGCAGAAGCACGCTGGCAAGAAGTGCGGCGTGCCGTGTCATCAATTGAAGCTACTCGAGATGATACGGTGCTCGGGTCCCGGCCGCGACTTGCTGATCTTGGTCAGCGTCGAGTCCGTATAGACGTGGCACGCGCCGGAGCAATTGCGCAGCTCGCTCACCGTGTACTTCACGTTCCCGTACTTGGTGTGCGGATCGGACTTGAAGCGATTTGAATGACAGCCCGCACAGTCGGGCTTGTACGCCGGCGATCGCCACGTCGCGGCGTCGGTATTGGTCGTGTGGCAGCTCTGGCAGGTGAGGGACACCCTGTGATCGCCGGGATACCCGCCGCCGACGATGTGCTTGAACGTGTTCGGCGTCCAGGCCGTCGTCGTGTGGCAGTGGCTGCAGTCGAAGTTGTTCACCGGGAATGTCATGTGGCCGGCCGTCGTACCGGTGGCCGTGGTGCCGTTGTGGCACGAGGCGCAGTTACCGGTGATCCCGGTATGACTGAATGCCGCGGGCGTCCAGGCGAGAGTCGAATGGCACGCACTGCACTCCTGCGTCGTCGGGATGTGCGTGGTTGGCTTGCCCGTCGCGGCGATACCGTTGTGGCAGCTCGAGCAACTCCCGCTCACGTGCGCGTGATCCACGCGAACGACGGGCTTCCATGCGGTGGTCGTATGGCAGCTATCGCAATTGTTGTCGCCGGCGATGTGCCCCGAGCTCTTGCCAGTTGCGACTGTGCCGTTGTGGCAGCTGAAGCAGCTGCCGGCGACCTGCGTGTGATCCACCTTCGTGGCGGGCTTCCAGGCGCTCGTTGCGTGGCACTTCTCGCAGCTGTTCGTGCTGGCGATGTGCGTCGCGCTCTTGCCCGTCGCAGTCGTGCCGTTGTGGCAGCTCGCGCAGTTCGTCGTGATGCCGGAGTGGTCGAAGCCGGTAGCCGGCGTCCACGCGATCGTGCTGTGGCAGCTGCCGCAGTCGGCGGTCGTCTGGACATGATTCGCCGGCTTGCCAGTCGCCGCGGTCCCGTTGTGGCAGGACGAGCAGGAGCCCAGCACCTGTGAGTGATCCACCCTCGTAGCGGGCTTCCAAGCCGTCGTCGAATGGCAGGATTCGCAGCTCGTCGTCGTGGCAACGTGTGTCGCGTTCTTGCCGCCCGCGCGGATGCCGTCGTGGCAGCTCGCGCAGCCGCTGCTGATGCCGGTGTGGCTGAACGTGGCCGGCGTCCATGCGATCGTCGTGTGGCACGTATCGCAGGATTGCGAGGTTGGGATGTGGTTGGTTCCCTTGCCGGTAGCGGTCGTGCCGTTGTGGCAGGACGCGCACGTGCCGCTCACTTGCGTGTGATCCACCTTCGTGACCGGCTTCCATGCCGCAACGGAGTGGCAGGACTCGCAAGTGCTGGTGCTCGCAATGTGCGTGGCATTCTTGCCCGTCGCGTTGGTGCCGTTGTGGCAGCTCACGCAGTTCGTCGTGATGCCTGTGTGGTCGAACTTCGCGGGCTTCCACGCGTTCGGGCTGTGGCAGTCCTCACACGTATTGCTACTCGCGATGTGCCCAGGGCTCTTGCCCGTGGCGATCGTGCCGTTGTGGCACGAGAAGCAACTGCCGATGACCTGCGTGTGATCGACTTTCGTGGTCGGGGACCACACGGTCGTCGAATGGCAGAGCTCGCAGCTGTTGCTCGACTGAATGTGCGTCGGGCTCTTGCCCGTCGCGGTGGTTCCGTTGTGGCAGGAGGCGCAACTACCGGAGAGCTGCGTGTGATCCACCTTGATCGCCGGCTTCCACGTGACTGTCGAATGGCATGATTCGCAGCTCGTGGTCGACTGGATGTGCGTTGCGCTCTTGCCGGTGGCGCGCACGCCGTCGTGGCAGCTCACGCACCCGCTCGTGACGCCGCTGTGGTTGAAGTTCGCGGGCAGCCATGCGACGGTCGTGTGGCACGTACCGCAGTCGGCGGACGTGACGATGTGCGTGGCGCTCTTGCCCTGCGCGGTCGTGCCGTTGTGGCAGGAGGCGCACGTGCCGCTCACTTGCGTGTGGTCCACCTTCGTGGCGGGCGCCCACGCTGCAACGGCGTGGCAGGATTCGCAACTATTGGTTGTGAGGATGTGCGTCGCGTTCTTGCCGGTGGCGCGCGTGCCGTCATGGCAGCTCACGCAATTGCTGGTGATGCCGCTGTGATCGAACTTCGCAGGCTTCCACGCCATGGTGGTATGGCAGTTGTCGCACTCGGCAGTGGTGATGACGTGATTAGGCGTCTTGCCGGTGGCGGTGGCGCCGTTGTGGCACGACGAGCAACTTCCCAGAACCTGCGCGTGATCGACGCGAGTCGCGGGCCGCCAACTCGACGTCGAGTGGCAGGCGTCGCAGGCCGCACTCGACTGGATGTGTGTCGCGCTCTTGCCCTGGGCGATCGTGCCGTTGTGACACGACGAGCATGCGCCCGTAACTTGCATGTGATCGACGCGAAGTACCGGCGACCAGGCGGCCGGTGTATGGCATGCCTCGCAAACCGAGGACGTCGGCATGTGATTCGCAGTCTTGCCCGTCGCGCGGCCGCCGTCGTGACAGCTCACGCAGTTCTGGGTAAGGCCGGTGTGGTCGAAGCGCGCAGGGCTCCATGCGGTGGTGTTGTGGCATGTATTGCATTCGAGCGCCGTTGCAATGTGGCCTGCGGGCTTGCCCGTCGCGCGCACGTTGTTGTGGCAGCTCTGGCAGCTCCCACGCACTTCTTCGTGATCGAAGCGCATTGCCGGTAGATACGCGGTCGTCGAATGGCAGGCGCCGCAGCGCTCCGTGCTCATGACGTGACTCGGCGGCTTCGCAGTCGCGCCGACGAGGGATCCGCGACTGTGGCAGCTCGCGCATTCGCGCGGCGTGCCCTTGAACATGGCGTTGACGTGACACGATTCGCAGGGCACGTCACGGTGCGCGCCCGTCAGCTCGAAGCCCGTGGTCAGATGATCGAACGACTGCGGGACTCCGGCGCCAGCGGCTCTTGCGATGCCGGCGAAGAAAAGGGCAAGCAGCAGCGCTATCGCGGCAGCGATTCCCGGGGCGAGCCGAAGCGACGGCGGATACCGTGTGCTCATGCGTGGGCTGGCTCCCTACCGCGGGCGTGCGCCCTTGAAGGTGACGGTCGAATGGCATCGCTGGCACTGGCGCCCGTACTGGCCGAGATGCACGTCGTCCGCCGCGTGGCAGTACGCGCACGAGGTGTCCAGCTTCACTTGATCGGGAGGCTGCTTGTGGCAGGCGGCGCAAGTGAGCTTCGCGTGCGCGCCGCTGAGAGCGAAGTGCGTCTCCTTACCATGATCGAACTCCCAGATGCGCCAGCCGTTCGCGGAATGGCAACGCGCGCAATCGTTGCCGAGACTGCCCTTGTGGAAGTCGTCCGCGCGATGACAATCGATGCAGCCTTTACCCGTGTCCTTGTAGGCACGTGTGACGTGACATTGCTCGCACGGCACCGCGACGTGCAGGCCGACCAGCGGAAAGTCCGTGAGGTCATGGTCGAAGCCGGTGTCCGTGCGCCACCCGGCAGGCGTGTGACACTGGGCACAGTCGATACCCAGCTTGCCTGAGTGGACGTCGCTCGCGCGATGACAGCTGATGCAGGTGGTCTCGAGCTTCTGTGTGGCGACTACAGCGGTATGGCACGCGTGGCACGCCACCTTGTCGTGACGTCCCTCGAGCGGCCACTTCGTGTCGCGCGTGTGATTGAACGTAGCCGGAAGCCACTTGTCGTTCCCGTGGCATGTCCCGCAAATTTCACCGAAACGGCTGGCGTGCGCGTCTTCACCGCGGTGGCAACCATTGCACTCGCGCGGAATTGGATCCTTCAGTCGGCCGCCCTTGTGGCAGTCCGCGCAGTCGAGTCGTGCGTGACTGCCTTCCAGCGCGAAGCCCGTTTCCTTGGCGTGGTCGAACTTCGCAGCGGTCCAGCTGGACGTCGTGTGACAGTCGGCGCACTTCGCTCCGCGCTCGCCCCGATGTACGTCGTCGGGCGCGTGACAGGAGACGCACTGCTGTGGCGTGCTCTTGTACCGGTTGCCGAAATGGCAGGAGAAGCACGTGATGTCTTTGTGCTTGTCACGCAAGGGGAACGCGGTCTTGTCGTGGTCGAAGTTGATTCGTCGCCACGCGATGCTGTCGTGGCAGCCGGCGCACTCGCGCCCGAGCTTGCCGTCGTGAGGCTCCTGCTTGCGATGACAGGAATAGCAGTCGGACGGCGCTGCGCTGAAGCGCTTTCCCTTCACGTGACAGCTATCGCACGGCACGGACGCGTGCGCGCCTTCGAGCGGAAAGTCCGTGCGGGCGTGATCTAGCTGATCGCGGCTGAACTTGACGATGTCGGCATCGCGGCCGAGGTGCTCGGAGTGGCAGGCCTTGCATTGCAGCGATGTCGAGGCGCCGGTGAGCCTTCCGTGAAAGCCGCGCTGCGCGCCGACATCCGCGGCGACATCCTTGTGGCACGCCAGACAAAGCTGCGGCTGCCGACTGCGATTGCTGCGGTCGTGACAGCTCGCGCAGTTCTCTTCGTACTTCGCGTGTGCAGTGGTGAGCTTGCCGGGCATGAGCAGCGTCTCGGGATTGACCGCTTCAACGCGTGGCGCCAAGAAGAACCAGAGCAGCGTTGCGATTCCCCATAAGAGCCGACCTGACCCCTCCCGCATGTGTCGCCCGGCCCGCGTCAGTAGACGTGCACGGCGACGATGTGAACGACTGCTGCCACGATCAGCATGAAAATGAGCGGCAGGTGCAACGCGTGCCAGAGCGAAAACAGCCGCTCGTATGCTTGGAACTCCGCGACCCGTCGCGTCGCGACGAGGCGCCGGTCGATGTAATCGGCGGCGGCCTTGCCCAGGCGGCTCTTTTGCGCAGCGATGGTGGGCGAGCTGCGCGCGGCGGTCCGTAAGGCAGAGCGTACGTAGCTGCGCAACCGCCATCGCGAGACCATGGCATTGAGCGCGACGAAGATGGGCTTCGCGAACCCGAGTACCGGCAGATGCGGTCCTGTTGCGAGCAAGCGTCGTTCGGCGGAATCGAGCCGCGTCACGAGCTCCGGCAGGAAGCTCACCGTGCCGGAGAGGGCACGCAAGCCGTCCGCGCCGGCTCGCAGCTCCTCCAGATTCGTCTTGCGGCCGTAGAGACCGAGGTGAATTCGCGAATAGATATAGCGCCCGGCGAGGCCGCTCCCAGCCACCGTCAGCATCGAGAAGAGGGCGACGTTGCTGTTCGCCGCTCCGAGGCTGAAGTTCGAGTGGTAAAGGATGCAGAGCGGCCCGAGGATCCCGAGCACCATGTGGAACCGGAACCAGCGCGCGACGCCGCCGAGGAACGAGAGCCATCGGAACCGCTTCCGCGCCGAATACAGGAACAGCAGCAGCATCATGCTGCCGCCGACGATGCCGAGCGCATAGCCGATGCCGCGCTCAGGCGTGATGTAGCGTTCGGTTGGAAAGCGCCAGCCCACATACAGCGCGACGATGGCGAGCACCGCGAAGACACCTGCGGGCGTGATGCGCGCGACTCTCTTCGGCGCACCCGACGCGGCGGGAGTTGCGGGCGGCGCGGCCGACGACGCGCGCTGCGGCGGCGTCATTCGGTCGGGGGCGGCCCTGCTTCCTGAGGGCACTGCAGACGCGACGGCGGACGCGTTGGCGCGTGTGGCCGCGCTCCTAACCGCGTGCGATGAGGACACCACGCCCGATCGCGGCTTGTCGCGCAACGACTCCGCAGGGCTACGCATTCACATCACCCGACTTCCCGATCTATCACCAGCGAGAGCTTCTTCCGATCGCTCGGCTTCAGCACGGCGCTGGTCACGTATAGATCGCCCGATGTCGGCGTCGCCTGGCCGCTGCTGGAAACCCGAGCCTCGACGACTATGCGGTCGAACTGCGAGAGCTTGCGCGATGGAAGCATCGCCAGCGTGTCATCCAGCCGGAACGTCACAGGCCAGCCGCTCGCGACGCGCCGGATCACGGCGAGTGGCGGACCGGGGGAGTCCACCGCTTTGGCGTAGATAAACAGTGTGGCCCCGGGCGGTACCCGACCGGCGAGCTTGCTGTCGATCGTCACCGTGCCGCTGACTTCCGCGTCACCGGACGCCGGCGCGATGGCTGCAAGCGCCGCAGCTTTCTGCGTGGGGACGCCTGCGAGCTCGCTCGCTTCCGCGATGTTGGCGTCTATGACGCGCGCGTCGGATGAGCCCGGAGGCAGTAGCGAGCGCAGTTGCTTCCATACCGCGAGCGCATCGGCATAGCGGTGCTCTTCGTGTGCGAGGCTTGCCTTCAACCAAAGCGCCTTCTCGTGCGTCGGGTCCATCTTCAGGGCCGCGTCGATTGCCCGCGCGGATGGCCGCAGCGAGCCGCCGGATGCCGACGCGAGCACGTCGGCATAGTCCGCCCAGGCGTCGGCGTCCATCGCGTTCAGGCGCACGAGCTTCACGAAGGCATCGCGCGCCTTCGCGGGCTCGCGCTGCCGACGGTAGATCTCCGCGAGCGCGCGCCAGGCATCGACGTCGTCTGGTTTTGCCTGGACGCGTCGCTCGTAACCCGCCACCGCGTCGTTCGCAGCAGGTGCCAGCGAGCGGCTCGCTGTCGCGACGGTCGGTGGCGGCGCGTCCGGATCACTACCGCCCGCAGCGGCCCGTCGGCGCGCCCGCTCTGCGTCGGCGTCGCGGCCCATGAACTCGTAGGACTGTGCGAGCAGCAACCAGTCTTCGCGCTTACCTCCTTCGCGCGCGATGCGCGCTTCGAGGCGCGCAACGGCATTCTCCATGGTGTCAGGCGGCGCGTCGGATGCGGGTGCGCCGACGTGAGGATGGGCGCTAGGCGCGCCGACGGTATGCGTTCCGAGTAGGTCCGGACGACCGATCGTGCGGTACAAGAGCAGCGCGACAGCTGCGAACGCGACTACGCCGATCGCCGTAACTGAGATCCGCGCGGTGCGCGTCGTGACATTCGCGAGCGCGCCGCGCATCAGCGGCAATGCAACGAGCATGGCGCACACGCCCGTCAGCGTTCCTGCGAGAAACCAGAAGTAGACAGCCATTGGATTGAGCCCGCGTCGCTCGCCACCGACAGGTCATCTGCAAGCGAATCAGATGCTCGTGCGTGAGCGAGGTCACAAGGTTGTGGAGAGCACGACGCACTGACAAGTAGGCAAAACCCCCATTCCAGCGGTCTTGCTCACAAAGTTCGCATTTCGATCGCGCAAAATTGTCTCTGTTCGGATACATGGTTTCCGCGGCCACGGCGATGTGTCACCGTTGCCGATCACTGCGTCTCATGGACTCGATTACATATCTCATTTACGGCGTACCGCTCATCGTGCTGATGGGCTGGTATCTGCGTCGCCGCGTGCATCTCGAGCGCACCAGCAGGGAAGCGCACGAGAGTGCGCATGCCGCGGGGCTCGTCGATCCGGTTTCGCTGCATCCCGTTATCGATCCCGCACGCTGCATCGGCTGCGGCACGTGCGTGAAGGCGTGTCCGGAGCAGCCGACGCATCACGTTCTCGGCGTCGTCGGCGGACGCGCTGAGCTCGTGAGCCCGACGGACTGCATCGGTCACGGTGCGTGCAAGACGGCCTGCCCGACCGAGGCGATCACACTGGTGTTCGGCACGGCGCGGCGCGGTGTCGAGATCCCGGTGGTGAGCCCGACCTTCGAGACCAATGTCCCGGGAGTCTTCGTGGCGGGCGAGCTGGGCGGCATGGGCCTCATACGCAATGCGCTCGAGCAAGGACGGCAGGCCGTCGAAGCGATTCATGCCACGCGCAAAGCGAGTGGCGATCGACTCGACCTCGTGATCGTTGGCGCCGGACCCGCCGGTTTCGCAGCCTCGCTGACCGCGCTCTCGAAGCGAATGCGCTACGTCACCTTCGAGCAGGAGTCGCTCGGCGGCTGTGTGTTTCAGTATCCGCGCGGCAAGCTGGTGATGACGGCGCCCGCGACTCTGCCGATCGTCGGGCGCATCAATCTACGCAGCACGAGCAAGGAGCAGCTGCTCCAGTTCTGGCAGGATGCCGAGCGCAAGAGCGGCGTGAAGATCAACTATCGCGAACGCGTCGAGCGCATCGAGCCGGACGGCGGCGGCTTCCAGGTGCGCACGAGCAAGGGCATCTACGCGACGCGTAGCGTGCTGCTCGCGATCGGCAGACGCGGCACGCCGCGAAAGCTCGGCGTGCCGGGAGAGGAGCTACCCAAGGTCGTGTATCGATTGATCGATCCGGAGCAGTACGCGGGTCAACACGTGCTCGTCGTCGGGGGCGGCGACAGCGCGCTCGAAGCGGCGGCGAGCGTGGCGGAGCTCGGCAACACGAAAGTGGTGCTCTCGTACCGCGGTGAGGCCTTTCAACGCGCCAAGCAGCGCAACCGCGAACGAGTCGCGGCTGCGGAGCGCACCGGTGCACTGCGCGTGATGCTCAACTCCAACGTCAAGCAGATCACGCCCGATGCGGTTGCGATCGAGCAAAGCGGGCGGCTACTTCGAATGCACAACGATGCGATAATCATCAACGCCGGTGGCGTGCTGCCAACGGACTTCCTGCGCAGCATCGGCATTCATGTCGAGACGAAGTATGGAACTGCGTAGCGTAGCGCGCATGCTGTGGGCGCTGGTCTTCGGCGCCGTCGTGGTACATGCGGCTGCAGGGGCGCAGGCGGCAGCATCGCGCACCGAGGATCCGCTGGAGCCCGCGAAGGCAGCGATCCGCATCAAGGACTACGCCCGTGCGGCAAGCGAGCTCGAGCGCGCAGCCGCGGCCGGCAACGCCGAAGCGCAGTACCTTCTTGGCACATTCGCATTGAATGGACTCGTGGGCGAGCGCGATCTCGCCAAAGCCCGCATCTGGTTGGAAAAGGCGGCGAACCGTGGTCATGCACGTGCGGCCTACAGTCTTGCGGCACTGCTGGCCTCCGCAGAACCTCCGGATCGAGACAGCGCGCGCAAGTGGCTCGCGAAGTCCCAGGCGCTCGGACTGGATGTGGCCCAACGAACGCTCGCACGGGGCGCGCTCCCTCTCGAGTTCGCGCCGCCGATCGACCTCCTCGATGCGCAGGCGCGGCGCGAGGCGTTGTGGCTCGCTGCCGAGCGCGGCGATACGGATACGATCCAACATCTCGCGGACCAGACGAGCATCAACGCGCGTGACGGATTCGGGCGCGGCGCACTGGCGCGCGCTGCGCTGAACGGCAAGGCAGATGCGGTCGCGCTGCTCATCCGGCTCGGTGCGGCGCTCGACGCTGCCGACGCTCACGGAACGACGGCGCTGATGCTCGCCGCACAGGCGGGCAGCGTGCAGGCGCTCGATACGCTCTTGCACGCTGGCGCGAAGACGGACACTGCGGATCGGGCTGGCAATACGGCGCTCATGTATGCCGCGCGCTCCGGTAACAGCGCTAGTGTGTCCCGACTCCTCGAAGCAGGTGCCGACGTCACCGCGCGCAACGTGCAGGACTGGTCGGCTCTCGACTTTGCGGTGGCGGCCGAGAAGCCCGATATTGAGGCGCTGCTGCGGGCGAAGGGAGGCACCGGGCTCCGGCGCGCGCCGATCAGTGCGGGCAGCGTCACGAGCGTCATGCGTTCGACGAAGGCGCCGGACCTCTACGCAGGTTGGCAGGACGTGCTCGTCGCCGCGGCGCGCGCGGATGCGTCTCTGCTCAAACTCTTGCTGGCGCGCGGCGCGGACGCGAATGCGAAGAGCGCGGCGGGTGTTCCGGCGCTCAGCGTTGCTGCGCTGGCCGGCTCACGGGAATCCGTCGAGGCGCTGCTGGGGGCGGGGGCCGATCCCAATGCCACCAACGCGCACGGCGATTCCGCGCTGGCTCTCGCCGTGCGCGCCGGTCGCGCAGATATCGTGAGTCTGCTGCTCTCACATGGCGCGAACCCGGACAAGCATGCCGCCGCATCCGATCCCGCACTCGTCGCGGCGACGAAGGCTGGGGCCGTGCAGATAGTCAGAGCCTTGATCGGCGCACATGCGCAGCTGGACGAGCGCGACGCAGAAGGTCATGCGGCGCTCATGATTGCCGCACAGAGCGCGGAAGTGTCCTTCGTTCGCGAGCTGGTGGAGGCTGGAGCGTCGATCGATCTGCTCGACGCGGCCGGACGTAGCGCGCTCTGGTACGCCGCTCGCGCAGGCCGCCTCGACATCGTGCAACTCCTGGCTGCACAGCACGCCCAGATCGATCGACCCGATCGCTTCCGCATGACCCCGCTTGGCGCGGCGTCCGCGACGGGTGCCGAATCCGTTGCGAAATTCCTGATCGAACGAGGCGCGCGCGTCGATACGCGCAGCGCCCGCGGCGATACAGCGTTGCTATTGGCAGCGAGCGGCGGGCACGCCGGTGTTACGGCGGCGCTACTCGCCGCGCATGCCGACAAGGATGCGCAGAACGAGTTCGGTGACACCGCGCTCATCATCGCGAGCCGCAATGGCGACGCGAAGATCGTGCGTCTGCTGCTGGACGCTGGCGCGAGCACCAAGCTGCGCAACCAGGACCGGGCCGCCGCGGCCGACATCGCGGAAGCGCGCGATTTTCATGAAGTGCTCGCGCTCCTGCGGAAGTAGCGCCGAAACGCTAGTGCCCGCGGTGTTCCCCGGGCTCGAAGTCGACGATGTGAGCTTCCGGCTTGTCCGGCACGACGATGTGGAGATATGGCTTCTCGGCTGCCGTGTGGCACGCATTGCAGCCGCCGAGCGCCGCGCGATAGGCTGCCGAGAACTGCGTGCGGTCCTGCGCGGCAATCTGCTTTTTCAGATCCGCGAGCAGACCGCGGTCGAAGGCATCGAACACTTCCTGCAGATGCAGCTCGCCGCCGCTCGTCTTGCGCACCGGCACGAGGCGGATGGCCCACAGGATATGGTTCCGTGCTTCGTTGAAATAGAACTGCGCCAGCGGCCAGTTCCGCTGCTGACCGGCGAACCACAGGTTCGTGAAGTGATACGCGACGTCCATCATCGCGTGCGACTGGCTGGGTATCAGGCTGCGCAGTTGCTCGTTCGCGGACTTCAGGGCGGCAAGCTGCTGGGCCAAGTCATCCGTGTTGCTGGAGTCCGCACCCGCGACCGTGCTGCTTGCCGCAAGCACCATGGCGAGCAGCACGCGATTCGCTCTTCTGGTCAGCATCGATACCCCCTCCGGCCGCGGGAGCGTCGTCTATATCGGCGGGTACACGGGCCCGCAAGCGCGGTCGGATGAGTTGTTCGCAGGCTGAGCAGCGCGAGAGGCCGGGCGGTCGGTGCGCCTAACCCAAGCCGTGCGCGATCGCATAGGCGGCGACCGCGGAGGCGTTCCGCAATCCCAGCTTGCGCATGAGACTGGCTCGGTGCTTTTCGATGGTCTTGTGACTCAGCGACAGGATCGTCGCGATCTCGCGCGTGCGATGACCCGCGGCGATCAGGCGGATCACCTCGCGCTCGCGATCGGTGAGCTCGCGCGTGTGCTCATCCAGCGCGCCAGCGGGCTTGGGTGAAGCGAGCGGCGCACTTGCGAGTGTGTCCGGCCCCGTGACGGGGCGCGTGAAGCGCTGGCCCGCCGCGATGCTCCGCAACGCCGTGAACAGGTCGGTGCAGCCAGCGCTCTTCAGCACGTAACCCGCCGCCCCGGACTGCAGGGCGGCGTCAATCACGCGATCATCGTCCTCGAAGGTGAGCACCACCGTGCGCGCGTCGGGGAAGCGCGCCTTGAGTTCGGCCATGATTTCCATGCCGCGCACCATTGCCGGAAAGTCGCCCAGAATGATCTGCGGCGCCGGCGATCCCGAGCCGCTGTCGGAGGCCTCGAGCGCACTCGACGCGGTGCCGATCACCGAGAACTCCTGACCGGCCTCCAGCAGAGCACACAGCGCAGAGCGCATGATGCCGCTCTCGCCGACGAGCAGGATGCGGATGCGCCCGCCGCGGCGCGCGGCCTGACCCGCGTGCGGACGCGATCCGGATTGCCGCGGCGGCACGCGGAACGACGATTTGGACAGCGCTGACTGCTGAATCATGCACGGCTCCACCGGCACCGGAAGCTGGGCACGGCGACCCGTTGGACGGAACCCCGCGTGATTTTCCATCGCCGCCCGCACGAATTTCCACGCATTTCGCACCGCGACCGCACAACTTCCTGGCCGCCGATTGATTCGCCCGCCGCTCCTCGTCCCACCGGCCAAGAGCGCGATGCCCGCGTGACGAGGACGACGCGTGTTTACGGAGCTTCCGAGAATTCAGGAGCGGGCAACCGCCAGAGACGAGGATGCGGCTGCATGCGAGCGGCACGAGCCGCATCCATATCGGATCGTGACGTGCGAGCCGGATCACCCGGCGCGTCATGAAGCCGAAACCTTCGTGCGCGACGCCTTCTTCCGCACCCATCGCGCCAGCATTCGCACGTTCATGCCGACGCTGCTCACGCTCGTCGATGCATCGGGCTCGCTGCATGCCGTCGCGGGCGCTCGGCTTGCCGCGAACGAGAAGCTGTTCCTCGAGCGCTATCTGCCGCGGCCGATCGACGCGCTCCTTGCAGCGCGCGGTGGCGTGCCTCCCGCGCGCGCGCAAATCGTTGAAATTGGAAACTTCGCGTGCCGCGGCTCGCGCATCGCGCGCCGCTTTCTGGCGCTCCTGCCGTTCTATCTGCTCGACCGCAAGCTGACGTGGGTGACTTTCACGGCGACGGCGGCCGTGCGGCGGCTCCTGCACAACATCGGCGCGCGCTGCATGGAGCTCGGCGTCGCGGACGGAGCGTGCGCGCGCGATGGCGCCGACGACTGGGGCCGCTACTACACGCACGATCCGCGCGTCATGGCGGGCTACCTGCCGCTCGCGCGCCGCATTCCAGCGCTGCTGGATGCCGCGTATGGAAATTGAATCGCTGCTCGGTGGGACGCTGCGGCGCGCGCCGAGCCGGATCGCCCTGGACGATGGCGTACGCACGCTGACGTATCGCCAGCTCGCGGAGGCCGTCACGAGCGAAGCACAATTCCTGCGCGCCACTGGCGGCACGCGCTTCGCGCTTCTCGCGGAGAACGGCGCTGGATGGGCGATCGCCGACCTCGCGCTCCACCACCTGCGGCAGGTCAATGTGCCGCTGCCCGCATTCTTCACGCTGACGCAGCAGCGTCACGCGCTCGACGACGCCGCGGTCGATATTCTCGTCACGGATCGCGAGGAGCACGTTCTCGAGCATTGGCCTGAATTTCGCCCGCTCGGTCGATCACCATTCAGCGGCCTGCACGTCCTGCAGAGAGCTGTCGAGGCCGATGCGCGTCGCCCGCTCGCACCCGGCGTCGTCAAGATCACGTACACGTCGGGCAGTACCGGGGAGCCGAAGGGCGTGTGTTTGACGGCGGCCGCTCTGAACTGCGTCTCTCGATCGATCGCGACGGCCGTCGGCAGTCTTGGCGTGACGCGTCACCTGTGCCTCATGCCATTGGCTACGCTGCTCGAGAACATCGCAGGCGTTCATGCGTCACTGCGTGCAGGGGCAGGCTGCGTCCTGCCGTCGCGAGCGAGGACGGGTATCGACTATGGCGCGCTCGATCCGCAGAAGCTCTTGGGAACGATTGTGCGTGTCCAACCGGACAGCCTCATTCTCGTGCCCGAGCTGCTCCGTGTGCTGGTACGTGCCGCGCAAGCCGGCCACGCATTGCCGTCTTCTCTGAAGTTCGTCGCGGTTGGCGGCGCAATGGTATCGCGCGAGCTGCTGGCGGAAGCCACGCAACTGGGCTTTCCGGTCTTCGAAGGGTACGGGCTCAGCGAATGTGCGTCGGTGGTGTGTCTGAACATACCTGGCAATTCCCGCCTCGGCAGTGTGGGACGTCCGCTTCCGCACGTGCGGATTCGCGTGGATGAAGCGGGGCAGATCCGCGTGCGGGGCGCAGTGATGTCCGGCTACCTCGGAGATCCCGTCCGGCACGAGCCGATGGAGATCGCGACCGGCGACCTCGGCGAAATCGACTCCGACGGCTACGTGTACGTACGCGGCCGCTTGAAGAACGTATTCATCACGAGCCTCGGCCGGAACATCTCGCCGGAATGGGTCGAGCGCGAGCTCGCGCACGAGCCGGAAATACGGCATGCGTTGGCTCACGGCGAAGCCCAGCCGAGTGTCGGTGCGCTCCTGAGCCCGTGGCACCCTTCTCTTGATGGCGCCGCAATCGAGCACGCCGTGCGCCGCGCGAACGCGCGGCTGCCGGGCTACGCGCAAGTGCGGCGCTGGGCGTGTATGCCGGAGGCGCCGACCTTCGCGAACGGCTTGCTGACGGCGAACGGTCGCCTGCGCCGCGAACGCGTGCTCGAGCGTTTCGGCAGCCTCCTGCAATCCGCATCCTGACCGATTTGCACACGAGCATGACGAACTTCGATCAACTGGTGGCGGCGACTGAAGCGGATCGCGCGCGGCTCCAGTCCACCCCCATCATCCGCCGCGCCCTCGGCGGCGACGTCACTCGCGAGCTGTATGTGGATTACCTGACGCAGGCGTACCACCACGTGCGTCACACCGTGCCGCTCTTGATGGCGGTTGGGACGCGGCTCTCGACGCGCCATCACTGGCTGCAGAAGGAGCTGGTCCACTACCTCGACGAGGAGGTCGGCCACGACGAGTGGATTCTGAGCGACATCGCGTGCAGCGGTGGCGATGCGGACCGCGCGCGCGACTCGGCGCCCGCCGTCGAGACCGATGCGATGGTGGCGTACGCGTACGACACGGTCAGTCGCAGGTCGCCAGTGGCTTTCTTCGGAATGGTCTTCGTCCTCGAAGGCACGAGCGTCGCGCTCGCCTTGAATGCGGCGGCGGCGATCCAGGGAGCGCTCGCGCTGCCCGATCGCGCGTTCACGTATCTGCGCAGTCACGGCACGCTCGATCAGAAGCACGTCGGCCAGCTCGCTGCCATCGTCAATCGCCTGGATGCCGAGCACGACCTGCCCGCGGTGATCACTTGCGCGCGCGCGATGTACTGGCTCTACGGCGGCGTGTTTCGCAGTCTGGAGGTACGGCAATGCGGTTGAAGGACGCGCGGGTACTCCTCACCGGCGCAGCCGGAGGCATCGGGCGGGCAATTGCCGCGAAGCTGCTCGCCGAGGGCGCACGCGTTCTGCTGGTCGACCGCGACGCGCGCGCCCTCGACGAGGTCAGCGCGCAGCAAGGCGCCTTCGCGCAGCGGCTCGATGCGCGGGTCGCGGATCTCACCTCGGCGCGCGACCGTGCCGCCCTCTGCGATCTCGCGCGCGTTTGGCACGGTGGCATCGATGTTCTCGTGAACAATGCCGGCGTGAACCCTTTCGGCTTGTATGAGGAGCTGACACCCGAGCAGATCGATCTCGCGCTCGCCGTGAACCTGCAGGCGCCGATGCACCTCTGTCGCGAGCTGCTCCCGCATCTGCTCGCGCGCGCCCCCGCGGCGATCGTGAACACCGGCTCGGTATTCGGCTCGATCGGGTATCCGGGATACGCGGCGTACGCCGCGACGAAGTTCGGCTTACGAGGCTTCACGGAAGCGCTGCGGCGCGAGCTGGCCGACCGGGGCGTGGGTGTGTACTACATCGCCCCGCGCGCGACGCGCACGGGAATCAATTCGTCCGCGGTCGAGCAGATGAATCGCGAGCTCGGTGTGACCATGGATCCGCCGGAGCGGATCGCGGAGGAGCTTGCGGCGCTCTTGCGCTCGGGGCGTTCTTCGGTCGTCGTGGGCTGGCCCGAGAAGCTGTTCGTGAGGGTGAACGGGCTCTTGCCGGCCCTCGTCGATCGCGCGGTGCGCCGGCAATTGCCGATCATCCGGCACTACGCGCGCGTCATGCCGCAGGACGACTCGTCTCAACCCGCCGTTCTCGAACGGCTCGATATTCGGAGGCATGCCCCATGAGTATCCGCGTTTCGCCTCGTGCAGCGCTTGCGCTGAGCGTTCTATTCGCGTTTCTCTCGCTCGCGTTTCAGGCGCGCGCCGCCGATGAGGACATCGGGCCGGAGCTGCTGCGCATCGAGCAGGCCTGGGATCAGGCGAACTACGGCATCACCGATCCCGCCGCAAAGCGCAGCAGTCTCGAAGCACTCAGCGCGCAAGCCGAGCAGCTCGTGCGAGCGCATCCCGACAGAGCGGAGCCCTTGGTGTGGCAAGGCATCGTGCTCAGCACCTACGCCGCCGCGCGCGGCGGGTTCGGCGCGCTGTCGCTCGCCAAGCGATCGCGGGACTGCCTGCTTGCCGCGCTGAAGCTCGACGGGACCGTGCTGCACGGGTCCGCTTACACGAGTCTCGGCGCGCTGTACTACAAGGTGCCCGGCTTTCCCATCGGTTTCGGCGACCACCAGCGCGCGGCGGAGTATCTGCAGAAGGCGCTCGCGCTCAATCCGGACGGCATCGATCCCAACTATTTCTACGGCGAGCTGCTGTTCGAGAACGGCGACTACTCTCAGGCGTTGCGCTATCTGGAGAAGGCGCTCGATGCGCCGCCAAGGCAGGACCGGCCGCTCGCCGACTCCGGGCGCCGCAACGAAGTGAATGTGCTGATCGCGAAGGTGCGCGCGAAGTTGAGCTGAGGCTGCGCAAAGCTACCTAGTGCTTCACGGGTTCGTACGGCTTCACCCTGCTCGGGTGTGGTGGCAGTCTCACTACACCCGAGAGGAAAGCGATCATGAGAGCCCACGCCCGACACGTCGCCATTGCCACCCTCATCGTTCTGATCCTGCTGTTGATCGCGACCGTGGCCGCTCGCGCGCAGGATTTCTCGAAGTACTCCGGCCAGCAGCTCTACGCGCGCTTCTGTGCCGCGTGCCACGGCGACAAGGGCCTCGGCGACGGCGTGGTCGCCGCGAGCTTCAAGATCATGGTGCCCGACCTGACGCGCATCGCGCGCCGCCACGG
This sequence comes from Steroidobacteraceae bacterium, assembly GCA_035548535.1. Classification (GTDB taxonomy): domain Bacteria; phylum Pseudomonadota; class Gammaproteobacteria; order Steroidobacterales; family Steroidobacteraceae; genus JADGHX01. The sequence continues at coordinate 36,794 of DASZSS010000032.1, read as the reverse complement.
TGGCCAGTTTCCCGATGAGCAGGTTCGCCGCATCATCGACGGCCGCAAGACGCTGCCGCCGCACGGCTCGCGCGAGATGCCGGTATGGGGCTTCGAGTTCTACGCGCAGAGCGGCGACAAGCCGGACCCGGAGAAGGTGACCGCCGACATGGTCGACCGGCTCACGGAGTATCTACGCTCGATCCAGAAATGACCGCATCGTGCCGTCGTTGGAGCCGACACTGAGCGACAAGCTCGCGTTTCTGCGCGACCCCGCGAGCTATCCGGACGGCACGCGCACGGTCGAATCGATCGAGACGCACTTCGCCTGGATCTTTCTCACGGCAGAGCACGCCTACAAGCTCAAGAAGCCTGTCCGGTATCAGGAGATGGATTACGTCAGCCTCGCGGCGCGCGAGCAGGGGTGTCGCGAAGAGCTGCGGCTGAATCGGCGCCTCGCGCCATCCGTCTACCAAGCCGTCGTGCCGCTCTCGGAACGCAACGGGCGGCTTACGCTGCGCGAGGGTGAACGCGTACACGACTGGCTCGTGAAGATGGCTCGGTTGCCGTCCTCGCGCATGCTCGACCACGCGCTGCGACTCGGCGCCGTCAATGAGGACGACCTGGGGCGCGTGGCGTTCACACTCGCTGAGTTCTTCGATCAGGCGACTCCAACTCCCATCGAGGCGTCTCAATATGCGGCCAAGCTCGGCACGCAGATCGCAGACAATCGCGCGGCGCTGCGCAGCTACGGGGCGCGGCTGCCGCAACATCTCGTGGCGGAAGTAGCCAGTTCTCAGCTCGAATTCGTCGCCGCTGCCGGGGGTGCGCTCGCGGAGCGCGGTGGGCACGTCGTCGAGGGTCACGGCGACCTGCGAGCGGAGCACGTCTATCTCGGTCCGCCGGTTGCCGTCATCGATTGCCTGGAGTTCGCGCGCGAGCTGCGCTTGCTCGATCCCGTCGAAGAAGTGGCGCTGCTCACTCTCGAGATGGAGCAGCTCGGGAGCGCAGTGCTGGCGCAGAGCGTATCGGAGCGGTTTCGTTCGCTGACCGCGCACACGGCGCCGCCTCACGTGTGCGATTTCTATGTGAGCCATCGAGCCGCCACGCGCGCGAAGGTCGCCGCGTGGCACCTGGACGACCCGCAATTCCCCGATCCCCGGCCGTGGATCGCGCGAACCGAATCCTTGCTCGCAGCCGCTGCGGATCATGCGCAGCGCGCGCTGTCCGGGCTCAAACGTCGCGGGGCGGCCCGCGCTGGAAGAGGGGAGTAATCGGGATCCCGGCGCACATGCGCGCGATTGCGCTGCCAAACAGTGGCGCAACGGAAAGAACGGTGGCCTTCGGGCTCTTTTCGCGCGCTCCCCCGACGAGCGCGCTTCCGACACTGTCCGTCAGGACGATGCCGCTGATGGCTTCGGCGGCCTCGAGTGCGGCCAGGCCGCGCGGCAGGGGCGCATGCGTGAACGCCGCGTGCACTTCCAGTGCGCCGGCCTCGCGAAGCGCGGTGGCTGCGCGGATCAGCGTGCCGCCCGAGGCACACAGGTCGTCGAGCACGATTACCGTGCGCCCCGTCGCTTCGCCGACAACCGTGCCGCCCGAGACGACTCCACTGGCGCGCCGCTTTTCGATGAACAGTATCGGTACCTCACGTTGCAGCTCGGCCTGCAGCAGCTCGCGGAAGACCTGGACGCGCTTGATCCCGCCGACATCGGGCGACGCGACGGCCACGTCCGCACTCGCGTAGCGCTGCGCGAAGTGATTCACGAACAAGGTCGTCGCCGAGAAGTGATCGACGTGAATGCGGAACGCGTTGTCCAGCGCGGCGGGATTGTGCACGTCGAGGCAGAGCAGCCTGTCGAGGCTCGTCGTTTCGAGCAACTGCGCGACGTAGCGCGTGGTCACCGGATCGCGCGGTTGTGTGCGGCGATCCTTGCGTGCGTACGCGAGGTACGGCACGACCGCTGTGATCCGACGAGCGCCGGCGTCGCGCAGGCCGAACACGAGGAAAAGTAGTCGCACGAATCGCTGCGCGACAGGAACCTCCGGCGTCCCTGCGAGCGTCTGAACGACGAACACGTCGCGGTCGCGCACCGAGACGAGCGGACGCAGCTTGAACTCGCCTTCCTCGAACGCGCGCTCCTCGAGCGGCGCAAGCTCGAGCCCCGCGGCGTGGCCGATGGCAACGCCGAGATCGCGGCTCTCGCTGAGCGCGAAGAGGCGAGGACCGGGCTCATCGTTCATCGCCGCCATCGTGCGCCTCCAGAGCGTGCGCGTCATGTATCAGCGTGCGCGCACGGCCGGCGGGGGCTCAGCGACGCGGTTCCACCTGCGGCTTTCGGGGAATCCACTGCTGATAGTCCGCCTGAATCGTGCGCAGGGAGTCCGCGAGCGAAGTCGCGAATACCGCTCGCATCGTCACTTCCCTGCTCGGGCCGTCAACGCCGCCCGCGGGCGCTTCGGCACCTCGGTGACGAATCGCCCCGGCTTCACGACGAGCAGATCGCAGCTCAGCCGATCAAGCACGGATTCCGCCGTGTTGCCGATGAAGATGCGCCGCAGGCGCGAGCGCGACACCGCGCCCATCACGACGATGCCGGCATTCGTCTTCTTCACCACGCTTTCGAGCTCGCTCGTGACGTCGCCCATGTGCAGATGGCGCCGAGCCGGAGGAACACCGGCCTTTTCCGCGAACTTCCCGAAGACGGTGCTGACGCTTTCCGTGTGCACGTCCTCGAGCTCGGGCGAGGGCGCGAGCGCGAGCGGCTGCCCCGCCGGTCCCGGCGCCAGGATGGTGAGCGGCAGGTAGGCATGAAACACATGAAGCTGGCCGCCAAGGCGCTTGGCGATGGCCGCGCCGACATCGACGATCCGATCGTCCAGCCGCGCCGGCTTCGCGTGCGCATGGAAGGGATCGATGGACGCGATCACCGCGGGCTTGCGGTAATCGCGCGAGGATTTCACGAGCAGCAGCAGGCAAGGGCACTGCCGGACGAGCTCCCAGTCCGTGTTCGTGAGCAGCAATCGCGTACCGAAGCTCCGCTCGCGCGTACCGGCGATCACGAGGTCGGCGCGCGTGGCGAGCACATGTCTCACTACGGCTTCATGCGGCGGATAATCCCAGGAAAGCACGGAGTGCACGCGCAAGCCGCGCAATTCCGGTGAATGAGCCAGCTTGTCCAGCCGGCGCTGCAAACGCTTCTCGACCATTTCGCGCGCGCTCGCGAACACATTCTCGAAGCCGTCCCTGCGATGCATGAGACGCGGCGCGATCGGCTCGGTGATCGCGTGAAAGAGCTCGACGCTGGCGCCCAGCGAGCGCGCGAGGACGGCGGCTTTGCTCAGTTGTTGGCGCAGCGGCTGCTGCGTGTCGCGAATCGCCACGAGGATGCGGCGGACGGTCAGATTCTTGCGAGTGGACGGCATAGGGTTCTTGCGAGTGGACGGAATAGGTCAGATCCCGACGGCGACGGGCCACTGGGGTGGCGCCTTTGTGATGGCCACGGCGCCGATGTTGTGGTCGCGCATGGAAGCGGCTACGTCCATGAGGCTCGAGCTTGCGGCAGCGCTGCCGGGCGGCCGACCGCACACTTGTCCCACATTCATTTCACCCTCCCAACTCGCGTGTCGCAGACGAGTAAGCCATCGACGTCGTCGGCGTGCATGCGTACCTTTCCTGAGCAGGTCGGTAACGCTACTCACGCGCATCGCCGTCGGTCCAGTACGGGATCGCGTGTCGCTTGATCCAAGCTCAGCGGGCGAGGGTTTGTGCGAGGGCGAGCAGCCCGAGGTCCGGAGACTTCGCCACGCCCACCACCCGCGTCAGCGGCGTGGCCGCCGTCTTGCCGCCGATGAGCCCGACGAGAGTGCTCGTCGCGCCCTTCCGCACCTGATCGACCGCCGCCGCCCCGAGCTGCGTCGCAAGCAGGCGGTCGAACACTCCGGGCGGGCCGCCGCGCTGCACGTGTCCGAGCCGCGTGACGCGCAACTCGAAGCCGAGATGCTCCACGTTGTCGGCGAAGTACTTCGCCAGCGCGTCGGCGTTGTGCCGGGCGCCTTCCGCGACCACGACGATCGCATGACTCTTGCCGCGCCTATAGGACTCGCGCAACTCCGCGGCAACTTCTGCGGGAGTGGTCTCCGCTTCGGGTATGACGATGCACTCCGCGCCGCCCGCGATGCCGGCAATCAGCGCGAGGTAGCCGCAGTCCCGGCCCATCGTTTCCACGAGGAACGCGCGGTTGTGCGAGGACGCCGTGACGCGCAGACGATCGATGGCGCTCAGCGCCGTGTCGAGCGCCGTCATTGCACCGATCGTGATGTCCGACCCCGCTAGATCGTTGTCGATCGTCGAAGCGACGCCAACGGTCGGCAACCCGCGACGGGACAGCGCGAGCGCGCCGGCTTGCGAGCCGTTGCCGCCAATGACGATGAGGGTCGAGATGTCGTGGGCGCGTGCCTGACGCACGGCCTCATCCTGACCTGCCGGGTCGCGGATACGCGCGCAACGCGTGCTTCCGAGAATGGTCCCGCCGCGATCGATGATGCCGCCCACATCCCGTGGACCAAGGGGCACGAGCTCGCCGGCCATGAGACCCGAATACCCGTGCCGCACGCCCATGACGTCGAGGCCGTGCGCGATCGCGGTTCGCACGATCGCACGGATGGCGGCATTCATTCCGGGAGCATCGCCCCCGCTCGTCAACACTGCGATACGCATGCTGGGCAGTATCGGCCAAGCGCACGCGCGGCGACTTACGCGAATGTCCTGAAGAGACCCCGCGCAACTACGCGTTTCCACGCGCTCGCCACCCGCGGCACCGGCCTCGCGTCGCTCACGCTCCGCGTCAATCGCGATCCGGAGCGGCTCGCGACGCAGTTCGATGAAGATGACTGTGCCGTGGCGGGACCGGGCGCTCAGCATCGTCGATGCCGAGGGCAAGCGTCGGATCGTGCCGGGCGAGGCGAATGTGTGGGTCGGTGGCGGTCAGCCGGTGCGTCAAGTGCATGATCCATGCACGTCATCGCCGAGGCGCATGCCTCCGGCGGCAAGGTCGGGCTGTGCAATCCCGGCGCCGAGCAACAATGCGCAGCCCGCGGCGTTTCTGGTCGAGTGCGGTATCGATTCAGTCTCGGTGAGCCCGGTGCTTCGTGGAGGTGAAACGCGCGCGATCGCGGTCGCCGAGAGTCGCCTGCGCATTACTCCGGAGGCGCAAGGTCTTCGCCAGGCTTAGGCTCGTCGGACGCTGAAGTTCAGGAGGGTAGGTCATGAATGTCGGGGATATCTGCCAGCACAACGTCGTCACGGTGCGCCCCTTCGACGAGCTGATGGTTGCGGCGCGGTTGATGCGCGAGCAGCACGTGGGCTATCTCATCGTGGTCGAGCCCGCGTTCAGCGAAGGCACGTTTCAGCCGGTCGGCGTTCTCACCGATCGCGATCTCGTCGTGTCGGTGATGGCGCGCGAGATCGATCCGCGCAGCCTGCGGGTGGGAGATGTGATGACGCGGGAGCCGATGCTCGCGAGAACCGATGACTCGATTGCCGCCGCGCTGGAGCAGATGCGGCGGATCGGCGTCCGGCGCGTGCCGGTGGTGGGCGATCAGGGTGAGCTCCTCGGCGTCCTGTCTCTCGACGACGTCATCCACGCGCTCGTCTCGCAGCTCGGAGATGTGGCGGGCTCCATTCGCACGGAGCAACTCATCGAGCACGTGTTGCGGCCGTGAGCGAGGCGCTGCTCACCGATCTTTACCAGCTCACCATGGCGCATGCCTATTTCAAGCTGGGCATGCGCGAGACGGCGGTGTTCGAGCTGTTCGTGCGCCGTCTGCCCACGGCGCGACGCTTTCTGCTGGCCGCCGGGCTCGAGCAGGTTCTGCGCTATCTCGAGGAGCTGCGCTTCGCACCGGCGGACCTCGAGTTCCTCGCGGGCATGAAGACCTTTCCGGAGGACTTCCTGCGGTACCTGGGAACCGTGCGATTCACCGGGTCGGTTCATGCGCTGGCGGAAGGAACGCCGTTTTTCGCCAACGAGCCCATCCTGCGCATCACGGCACCCATTCTCGAGGCGCAGCTCGTCGAGAGTCGCGTTCTGAACCTCGTGCACTTTCAGTCGATGATCGCGAGTAAGGCGATCCGGTGCGTGCTTGCCGCGCGCGGCCGGCGGCTCGTCGACTTCGGCATGCGCCGCGCGCACGGCGCGGAAGCGGCGGTGCTCGCGTCGCGCGCCGCGTTCATCGCGGGCTTCGAGGCGACCGCGACTGTCGAAGCGGGGCGCCAGTTCGGCATACCGCTGTCCGGCACGATGGCGCACTCGTTCGTCGAAGCGCACGACCGTGAGATCGACGCCTTCAAGGGGTTTCTCGACGCGCGCGGGCGGCGTACGGTGCTGCTCATCGATACCTACGATACCGAGCGCGCCGCCCATCGCGTCGTGGACCTCTCTCGTGAGATGGGGGGCGGAAGCGTGCCGGGATGCGTGCAGGGCGTGCGCATCGACAGTGGCGATCTGTCGGCGCAGGCGCGTGCGGTCCGGCGCATCTTCGATGAGCGAGGCTGCAAGGACATCGAGATCATCCTGAGCGGCAACCTCGACGAATACCGGATCGGCGCGTTGCTCGAGGCGGGCACGCCCGTCGCGGCGTTCGGCGTCGGCACGCAGATGGACGTGTCCGCGGACGCACCCTCGCTCGACATGGCGTACAAGCTCGAACAGTACGCCGGCCGCGCGCGCCGCAAGCGCTCACCCGGGAAGCAGACGTGGCCCGGGACGAAGCAAGTATTTCGCGAGCACGATGCGCGCGGTCAGGCGAGTGGCGACTGCATAGCTCTGGCTGACGAGGCCATGCCGGGCACACCGCTGCTCCGAGAAGTGATGCGTGATGGGCGGCGCACCTGCGCCCTCCCGTCGCTCGTGCAGATCCAGGAGTACTGCCGTGAGCAAGTGGCGCGGCTGCCGCCGGCTCTGCGCGAGATCGGGGAGGGCACCGGCGAGTACGAGGTCCGGGTGTCGCCGCGCCTCCAGGCGCTCGCCACCGCGCTCGACCAAGCCGGCGAATAGCGACGCGCTCGGCGCACCACCGCGATTGTCGCGCGCCTCACGTCGCCGTGTGCGGAGCGGCAGCGCCGCGCGAGCGATCGAGCAACTCGCAGACCTCGGCGTCGGACACCTGGTCGAAGTTCCGATACCAGTAGCCGATCGCGAAGAGAGATGCGGGAGTCTTGAGGACCACCATGTCGTCCGCCTCGCCGCCCACGAGCGCGAGGGCTTCGTCGGACGCGACGGGCGTGGCCACCACGATTTCCGAAGCGCCTGCCGTGCGTGCGGCGCGCACGGCCGCAAGCATGGTGCAGCCGGTGGCGAGCCCATCGTCGACCAGCACGACCGTCTTGCCCGCGAGTTGCAGCGGGGGCGCGCCGCGGCGATACGCGCGTTCGCGACGCTGGAGCTCGCGGCGTTCGATTTTCGCAAGCTCCTCGAAGCGCGTGCCCAGAGTGTCGAGGTAAGGTTCGAAGCCGCGCTCGTGCACGACGATCCCGCCTGGGGCGACAGCGCCGATGGCCAGCTCCGGCTGGCCGGGCATGCCGACCTTGCGCACGACCAGCACGTCGAGCGGCGCTCCGAGCGCTCGCGCCACCTCGTACGCGACGGGGACGCCGCCGCGCGGCAGGCCGAGCACCATGAGGGGCGGGCGCAGATTCAGCTTGCGCACCGCGCGCCCGAGCTCGACACCGGCCGTGAGGCGATCGGGAAATGCGTCGGAGCTGCGTTCCATATCGCAGTCGGGCGGTCGGTCAGACCGGAGTCATCGGCCCGATGAGGCCGGGACGTGGGCCGCGCGGCTTGCGTATGGCGCGGCTCGCGAATCCTTCGGGCTTCATGCCCATCACATCACGATCGAGCGCAGCGAGAGTGCGCTCCGCCGTATTGCCGATGCAAATGCGCTTCTTGAGCTTTGCACCGCCTTTGCTTTCCAGAGGCAGGCACGGCGCGCCGCTGAACGACCGGCGCAGCATGCGATCGAAGACGCCGTCGATATCACTGAACGGATCCCAACGGATGACGCTCATGCGACTTCTCCTGCCAGGGACTGGAGTGTCGACCCCAGCGCCGGATCGGGCATCCGTAGTTCTGCGCAGCGTTCCGCATACTATCGCGGATGCAGCTCGCGGGGCCCGCTCGCGGCAGGAGCGTGGCTCTGAGCTTGGCAGGACGTTGCGAGCATGAAGTTCCCGCCTGGATGAGGTGACATGCTCCGCGGAGAGAGCGGCGGGCGGTGGGGCAACTGGATCGTGTGGCTGGTCGGAGCCGCTCTCCTCGGCGCGGTCGTCCTGTTCGTCAGGCATTTCGCGGAGGAACACGCGTTCACGCGCTTGTTGCAGCAGGCGCGTCCCCGATGGTTGCTGGTTGCCGCGGTGTTGCAGGCCGCGACCTACCTTGCCGAAGCGGATATCTGGCGTGTCGGGACACGTCTCGATGCCGCGCGCGTGTCGCTCGGAAACCTGTATCGATTGAGCATCGCGAAGCTCTTCGTCGACCAAGCCATTCCGAGTGGCGGGCTCAGCGGCACGCTGCTATTGGTGGAGGCGCTCCGGCGTGCCGGAGTGGCGCGCGCTGACGCGCTGTCCGGCGTGGTGGTCGCGACGTACTCGTACTACATGAGCTACGTCGCATGCCTCGGTGTCGCGCTCGTCATGGGTCTCGGTACGGATGCGATCAAGCTGCCGGTCGTCGTCCCGGCTGTCTTGTTCATCGGCGCCAGCATCGCACTCTCGGCATTCGTCTTTCGGCAAGCCGGCCGGACCGCCTCGGGCGGCGTGGTCCGGCGTTTTGACGCGCCAGTGAGGGCAACGGATCGCCGGCGCAGCGATTATCGGGCGCCGCGTCGCCGGCCATTGCTCACGGTCGTAACGCTGTTTCCACGGTCCGCTCGCGCGTGATTGCGTCGGCAGCGTTGCCGAAGTCACGCGCCATGTGCGCAAGGATATCGTCGAGGGACACGATGCCTTGCAGGAGCCCGCAGTCGCCGACTACGGGTAAGCGACGCACGCCGATGCGCCTCATTTGCTCCAGCGCATCGGTGACCGAGTCTTCAGCCATGATCGTGACGGGATTCCGCGTCATGACATCCTCGACTCGCAGCATGCGCGGATCGGCTTCGCGTGCGACGACACTGACGACGATGTCCCGGTCCGTCAGCACACCGATCGGCGTGAACCCCGCTTCCTCCAGCGAGGGCTCGACCACCACGAGATACCCGATGTGATGCTCGCGCATCAGTCGCGCAGCCGTCGCGAGATCCTCGGTCTTGCGGACCATCACGACGCGGCGCTGGCAAATCTGTCCGACATTCACGGCTCATCTCCCGTCGTTCGTTGCACGCATGGGACCACAGGCCCCCGGTGGATCGCGACGGAACATGCACGTAGCCCCTACGGCCTTCTACGCATGCTACGCCTGAGTGCGGCGCTCGAGTGCGTCATCGAGGCCTGCTCTCCTCAGCCGCCGGGACTCCTCCCGACGCGACCGGGTTGCCGGCGCTATGCGTTTTCGTCTCGCCGCGCTGGATGCGCTCGTGGTCCTGCAGCTTGCGGCGCATCGCGACGAAGGCGTCACGGAGTGCAATGTACGGGTCGGTATGAGACGCATCGTCCGCGTGCGCTCGATGCACCACGATCACCGATCCCGGCACGGTCACGGTGATGTGGACGTCGAAGACGTCGCCCTTGCGGCTACTCTGGTGCGGCTGCTGGATCACGACGGCGCAATTCAGGATGTGACTGCTGAACCTCTCGAGGCGCCGGCCGAGCTCGCGAATGCGATTCTCGAAAAACCGCGACCGCGGCATGTTCCGGAACGTGATCTGCAGAGGGAAAGTCATGGGTTGCTCCGCGTTGTACTCTCGAGCTGCACAGTAACGCGGCGAGTGCATGCGGCCATTGCGTACGACTACGTAGCGCACCCGCGGATGTTGCGGTTATCGTTATCTTCCGGCGACCGCAGCATCCGACTATGTCAGCTCACCCCGACCTCGACACGTCCGCGATCGGCAAGCTCTGCCAGCGCAACGTGATCTGCATCGTCCCGACGGAGTCCATCGTCGCTGCCGCGGAACGCATGCGGGCGGCCCACGTCGGCTCCTTGGTCGTGATCGACTCGGACACGACGCGCAAGGCCATCGGGATGCTCACGGACCGCGATATTGTCGTGTCGGTGGTCGCGCGCAACGCCGACCCGAATGCGCTCACGGTAGGCGATGTGATGAGCCGGCATCCGTTGATGGTGACGGAGAACAGCTCGCTCGATGCCGCGCTCACCTTCATGCAGGATGCGGGCGTGCGGCGGCTGATCGTTACCGGGGCGTCCGGCGAGGTGGTCGGCATGCTCGCGGTCGACGACATCCTGCAGAAGATCGGGATGCAGATCGGGTTGGTCTGCGGCTCGCTCCGCAACGAGATCCGGACCGAGCGCTTAGTACGCCCATGAGCTCTCCGCACGGCGTGATCCTGAAGCGCATCGTCGTGGCGACGGACTACTCGCCGGCGGCGCGCCGGGCCGTCTGGCGCGCGGGCGAGCTCGCACGCATGCACGATGCGCATCTGCATCTCATCCATGCGCAGCCGGACTGGAATCTGTTCTCGCAGACGGCCCCCGGTACGGCCGAGCAGTTCAACGCGGTCACCCGACATGCCGAGGAGTCGCTGCGAACTGAAGTGGCATGGCTGGAGGCCACCTTCGGAGTGCACGCGCGAGCCGAGAACCGCATCGGGCGCGCGAGCGAGGTGCTGCGCGCCGTCGTACACGAGCTCGAGCCGCACCTCATCATCGCCGGTGCGCGCGGTGAGCACGACGTGCCGCACGTGGCGCCGCTACTCGGCGGCACGGCGCTGAAGCTCATCGCTTTCGCGCCGCGACCCACGCTCATCGTGCGGGGTGTCGAGCAGCCATATCGAAGCGTGCTCGCCGCTGTCGAAGCCCCCAGCGAAAGCGCGCAGCGCCTCGTTCGCTGGGCTCACACGCTGGTTGAGAGTGGCGACTGCCACATCGTCCATGCGTTCGCTGTTCCGTACGTGGCACGGCTTCGCGCGCACGGGTTGCCCGAGGTGAGCTTGCGCGAATGCCAAGCGAAGGTCCGAAGCTCATCGAGCGCCGTGGTCGAGGAGCTCGTGGCGGCAACGGGCGAGACGCACCTGCGTCTGCACGCTCATCTCGTCTGCGGCGAAGCCGTGAGCGCGGTGCTCGATGAGATCGCGCTTCGCCGGCCCGATGTGGTGATTCTCGGCAAGCATCAGCATCCGACGCGGGAAGCGCATCTCACTCCACTGGGGAGCGTTGCGCTCCGAGTGGCGTATCACGCGCCAGGCGACGTGTTGATCGTTCCGTAAGCCGGGTGCGCGATCAGCCCGTACCGAAGCGGCTTCCTCATCGGCTCAATACGGGCTCGGGAAGGGCGGCGTGGCGACGATGCGCACGCCGCGGCCAACGCGCGACACGCGGCTCACGAAGCCCGGTGGCTTCACGACGAGGACGTCGCATGTGAGCTTGTTCAGCACCTGCTCGGCGGTGTTGCCGATGAGCACGCGCTTCAGTCCTGAGCGGGAGATCGCACCCATCACCACGATGGCGGCGTTCGTCGCCTTCGCTGTCGCGGGAATCGCGTCGATCGGCACGTCGGTCACCAGGTGCTGGTGCGAGCGCGCCACCTTTCCCTTCACTTCGCGGAGAAAGGTTTGCCGCGATCGCTCCCGCAGGTCCGCGAGGGCATCGACGGCGACGACGGAGCCGGGACCGTCCATCGCAGTGACGGCCAGCGGCACGGCGTTGTACGCGTGCATCGCATGGAGCGAGCCGCGCAATGCCTTCGTGAACTGTCCGGCCCGGCGAAGAATCTCGGCATCCAGCTTGGCCGGCTTCGCGAACGCGTGTCCGGGGTCGAGAGCCGCGAGCACAACAGGGTTCCGGTAGGGCTTCGTATTCTTCACGAGCAGCACCGGCACAGCACTGGTTCGCAACAGTTCCCAGTCGGTGATGTGCAGCAGCCAGGGCGCGAGCCGCCGGCCCGCGTGGCATTCGGCCACGATCAGATCCGCTTTCACGCGGCGCGCGTGCCGCACGACCGCTTCGTAGACGGGAAAATCGAACTCCGTCGCCACGTTGACGTTCAGGCCGTCCGCGCGCAGCCGCTGCGCCAGCGCTTCGAGCTTGTTCCGATAGCGAGTGCGCAAGGCGCGCTCGGCGCCGATGAGGCCGCCTTCCTCCAGCAACGCGGCATCGGCGGAAAGCCGCTCGGTGATGCCGTGAAACAGTTCGATGTCCGCGCCGAATGCATGCGCGAGCTGCACGGCCTTGTCCACGGCCGGTATCTTCTTTGCGTCGGCGTCTTTGACGGCGACGAGGATGCGACGCAGAGTCTTCACAGTGCCTTCTCCCGCTCCATAGTCGTAGCGGCTCCGCGGCTTCGGCAGAGCCCGCAATTGCCGGTCACTTCAACGTGCGCTGCTCGTGATCCTGCTCGCTCGCGACCACTTCGAGCAGTGTGCTGGCGTCGTTCACGAGCTGGCGCAATACATCATCCAGCGTCACGATGCCGACGAGGCGGCCGCGCGACCCCGTGATCGGCAAGCGGCGAACCCTGTGCGCGCGCATGCGCGCGATCGCTTCCGTGACATCCTCGTTCTCATTGGCGAGGACGACGGGCGTGCGCATGATCTCGCCCACCGTCACGCGCCCAGGGTCGAGCTCGGCGCCGAGCACTTTGAGGATGATGTCGCGATCCGTGACGATGCCCACCGGCGTGCGCTCGTACGCGGCATCGTCGACGACGACCAGATCGCCGACGTGCTTCGTGCGCATGAGGGTGGCCGCAGCCAATGCCGTGATGTCACGCTCGCAGTACGCCACGTCGGTCGTGCAGAAATCTTTCAGCCGCATGATTGATCGCCTCCGAATGTGAGTGCGATCATTCGTCGTCGGCCCGGCCCACGCCATACGCTCGTCCGCGCAGTGCCTGCGCACAACTACCTAAGGGGTGTCGATGAGCAGCCGCAACCTGGACTACCTGCTGGCGCCGCACTCGGTGGCGCTCTTCGGCGCGTCGGACCGCAGCGGCAGCGTTGGTGCGATGGTGATGCGGAATCTGCTCGCGGGAGGCTTCGACGGCCCGATCTGGCCGGTGAATCCGCGGCGTGCCACCGTGGCAGGCCGGACGGCCTACGCGACCGTCGCCGATCTTCCCGAGACACCGGACCTTGCCGTCATCTGCACTCCGGCCAGAACCGTGCCGTCCCTCATCGCCGCGCTCGGTGCGCGCGGCACGCGCGCGGCGGTCGTTCTGAGCGCCGGCCTCGATGAGCCCGGGCCGGGCGGTGTGACGTGCACGGCCGCCATGCTGAGCGCCGCGCGCCCGCACGGCCTGCGCATTCTCGGCCCGAACTGCGTCGGCCTGCTGCTGCCCCGTATCGGCCTGAATGCGAGCTTTGCGCACGCCAACGCCGCACCGGGCAACCTCGCGTTCATCGCGCAGTCCGGCGCACTCACGACGGCGATGCTCGACTGGGCGCGCACGACGCAGATCGGGTTCTCGAGCTTCATCTCGCTCGGCAACGCCGCCGACGTGGATTTCGGCGACCTGCTCGATTACCTGTGCCAGGACCCGCACACGCACTCGATTCTCCTCTACATCGAAGCGATCACCGGCGCGCGCAAGTTCATGTCCGCCGCGCGCAGCGCAGCTCGCAACAAACCCGTGATCGTCGTGAAGGCGGGTCGGCGTGCCGAAGGGGCGAAAGCGGCGGCATCGCACACGGGTGCGCTCGCTGGCGCGGATGACGTGTATGACGCGGCCTTTCGCCGCGCCGGCATGCTGCGCGTGACGACGACGCGAGAGCTGTTCGATGCGGCCGAGACGCTCGCGCGCATGAAGCCTCTCGCGGGCGAACGCCTGGCGATCGTCAGCAACGGCGGTGGTCCGGCTGTCATGGCGACGGATGCTCTGATCGCCGCAGGCGGTGAGCTCGCACAGCTCGAGCCGGCAACGATCGCGGCGCTCGACGCCTGTCTGCCGGCGAGCTGGTCACATGCCGATCCCGTCGACATCATCGGGGACGCGCCCGCGTCGCGGTACGTTCAGGCACTCGGGCACACGTTGTCGGACCCGAATGTCGGCGCCGTCCTGCTCATTCACGCGCCCACCGCGATCGTCGCGCCGGAAGAGATCGCACGCGCTTGCGCGGAGCCCCTGGCGCGCGCGGGCAAGGCCACGCTCACGTGCTGGATGGGCGGTCCTGCGGTGGAGGAGGCGAAGCGCATCTGCGCCGAGGCGCGCGTTCCCACCTACTCGACCCCGGAAGAGGCGGTCGGCGCCTTCTTGCAGGCGGTGAGCTATCAGCGCAATCAACGGCAGTTGATGGAAGTGCCGTCGTCCGTTCCTGAAACGTTCGTGCCCGATGTCGCGCGCGTGCGCGCGATCATCCGCGAGGCGCTGCAAGCCGGGCGCAGCTTACTGAACGAGCCCGAAGCCAAAGAGGTGCTGGCCGCGTACTGCATCCCCGTCGTGCCCACGAAGATTGCGGCGACGACCGCCGAGGCGCGGCGAATGGCGGCGGAGATCGGCTACCCGATCGCGCTCAAGATTCTCTCGCCCGACATCACGCACAAATCCGACGTCGGCGGCGTCGCGCTCGATATCGGCTCGGATGCGGAGCTGCAGAGCGCCGCGGAGCTCATGTTGCAGCGGTGCCGGGAGCGCCTGCCCAACGCGCACATCGCCGGATTCACGGTGCAGGCGATGGTCAAGCGCTCGTCCGCTCGCGAGCTCATCGCCGGTGTCACGGTCGATCCCACGTTCGGTCCTGTCATCCTCTTCGGGCAGGGCGGCATCGAAGTCGAGGTGGCGAACGACAAGGCCGTCGCGTTGCCGCCGCGGAACACCGCGCTGGCGGCGGAGCTGATTTCGCGCACTCGCGTGCGGCGCTTTCTGGCGGCGTATCGGAGCAAGCCGCCCGCGGACCTGCGCGCGCTCGAGCTGGCACTCGTGCAGCTCTCCCAGCTCGTCGTCGATATCGCGGAGATCGTCGAGCTGGACATCAACCCGCTGCTCGCCGACGAGCGTGGCGTTCTCGCGCTCGACGCGCGCATGCGTATCGCGCCGGCTTCCGGCAACCCGGCCGACCGGCTCGCCATCCGGCCGTATCCGGCGGAGCTGGAGGAAACCACTGAATTCGGCGGAGAGACGATACGCTTGCGCCCGATTCGGCCGGAGGATTTCCCGCAGCACCGCGAGTTCCTCTCGCACATCTCGGCAGAGGACATGTACACGCGCTTCTTCGGCAGTGCCCGCACGTTGCCGGACACGCAGCTCGCGGTCTTCACGCAGATCGACTACGAGCGCGCGATGGCCTTCATCGCGGAACGGCAGCTTCCGGATGGGAGCCGGCAAACGCTAGGCGTCGCGCGCGCGCATGCCGATGGCGACAACGTCAACGCGGAATTCGCCATTCTCGTCCGTTCGGACCTGAAGGGACGCGGGCTCGGCTCCATCCTGCTCGGCAAGCTGATTCGCTACTGTCGGGCGCGGGGCATCCGGCATCTGGTCGGCGAAGTGCTCGTCCAGAACACGCGCATGCTCGAGCTTGCGATGTCACTCGGATTCGAATGCGAGTACACCGATGCCGGTCTCGCACGAGTGCGGCTCGAGCTGACTCAGGCGTAGCACACCGCGAGGCGTGGTGCTCCGAAGGCGTGCCGCTCGGCGACGCGGCGCGTGGCACTCAGCAGGCGTGCCGCTTGCCGACGCCAGCCGTGGCACTCAGCAGGCGTAGCGCTCAGCGACGCCAGGCGTGACACACGGCAGGCGCGGCGCTCGGCGACGCCAGGCGTGGCACTCAGCAGGCGTAGTGCTCAGCGGCGCCAGGCGTGACACTCTGCAGGCGTGGTGTTCGGCGACGCCAGGCGTGACACTCCGCAAAGCGTAGTGCTCAGCGAGCTGGGCGCTCACGGTGAGCTGAGGTGACGTGGCGCTCAGTCGTTGGCCCGTCCCACCGTGCAGCCATATTCGATCGCGGCGGCCTCGCGTGCCGCGGCGCTCTGCTCATCGCGGCTGATCCGGGCAATACGCGAGCCGGTGCGGAACACCGTGCATCCTTTCAACCCGAGCACGTGAGCCGTCGTGAAGATCTCGGCGATGTCGCTCTTGCGAACCTTTCTCGGCAGCGAGATCGTCTTGGCGATCGAGCCGTCGACATACGTCGCAACAGCCGCCTGCATCAGCAAGTGATCGCGTGGATCGATACACTCCGCATCCACGAAGGCCGACGGCTTGTCGCCGGAGGGATGGAGCGCGCGCCACATCGCATACGCCGCATTCGTCACCTGAAAGTTGCGATACCCACCGCGCGGATCGGACAACCGGTGGACGGTTTCGATACCGAAGATCGGCTCGATCCCGCAGCTCACGTTACCCGCCAGCAAACTGATCGAGCCCGCCGGCGCGATCGCCAGCAGGTGACTATTGCGGATGCCACGCTGCGCGATGGCAGCGCGCAGAGCCGCCGGCAAGCGCGCTATGAAGGGTTGAGCGACATACGCTTTGGCATCAAAGGCCGGGAACGGACCCCGTTCCCGCGCGAGATCCACGGAAGCCTCATAGACAGCGTCCCGGATCACGCGCATCACATGCGCGGCGGTGCTGCGTGCGGATTCGCTGTCATACGGCAAGCCCAGCATCGCGAGCGCGTCCGCGAGCGCCGTGACGCCGATGCCGATGCGCCGCGTGCGATGCGCCTCGTCGCGTTGCTGCGGCAACGGAAACTTGGAGAGCTCCAATGCGTCGTCGAGGAAGCGCACGGCGATGTGCGCCGTTTCGCGAATGTCGGTTTCGTCGAGACGCGCCCCGTCGGTGAACGGGTCGCGCACGAACGCGGCGAGATTGAGGGAGGCCAGCATGCACGAGCCGTACGCCGGCAAAGGCTCGTCCGCGCACGGATTGGTCGCGCTCAAGTGCTCGCGATAGCCGAGATTGTTCTCGCTGTTGATGCGATCGACGAAGAGCACGCCGGGCTCCGCGCAGTCGTAGGCGGCGTGGCAGATCCTCATCCAGAGATCGCGCGCCCGAACGACACGATGGACGCGGCACATCACCGGGTGCGTGCTGCCGCTCCAGACGCGCTCGATTGTGCCCGTCGGATCGGGGAACACCAAAGGCCACTCGGCGTCGTTCGAGACCGCGCGCATGAGCTCGTCGGTGACCAGCACGGACAGGTTGAAGTGCGTCAGCGCGTCCGGCGCGCGCTTCGCGTCGATGAACGCTTCGATGTCCGGGTGGTCGCAGCGGAGCGTCGCCATCATCGCGCCGCCGCGCGCGCTCGTGGAAAGCAGGGTGGCGCACATGGCGTCCCACACGTGCATGAACGAGACGGGTCCGGATGCGATGCGGCCGCTCGTCTGGGCCGGGCTGCCGCGGGGGCGCAACGTCGAGAAGTCGTAGCCGATGCCCCCGCCTTGCTGGATCGTGAGCGCGCCTTCCTTGAGCGCGCCGAAAATGCCGTCGATCGAATCCTCGATCGACGCCATGACGAAGCAGTTCGCGAGCGTCACGTGACGCTCGGTGCCGGCGCCCGCGAGAATGCGGCCGCCGGGCAAGAGGCGATAGCCACGCAGCACGCCGAGGAAGGTCTCGCCCCACAGTGCCGGATTGCGCTCGACCGACGCTACGGCGCGCGCGACGCGCCTCCACGTATCTGCGATGTCGGCCTCCGGCGGGTCCGCTGCCGGATCACGATAGCGCGCTTCCCAGACGAATCGCGCCAGCTCCACTTCTGTCGAGCCGCTCATGGTCCGACACAGATGTGATTCTTGACGTGCATGACTCCCGGCGCGCACCACGCAACCTCGGCAGCCGCTTCGCGCTCGGTCCAGGAGTGGACTTTGCCGGTCAGCGTCACTTCGTTGCCGTTGATTTCGACGTTGACGTTGTCGGCATCGATCTGCGCGCTGCGCTTGAACGCTGCCGTGATCTGCTGCCGGATGTCGGCAGCGACTGGCTTCCCCTTCAGGGCGATGAGGTTGGAGATGCCGCGCACGCCGCGCAGGCTAGCGATGGCGTCACCGGCGCGCGTCTTCTGATAGGCCCAGTCCACGCAGCCTTCCAGCGTCACCTTGCCGTCGCGCACCGTGATGCGGATCGAGCGCGCGGAATGGGGAAGCTCGCGCTCGATGATGTCCGCCGCCGCGCGCGCGAGGTCCGGGTCCGAGCGCAGATCGGCGCTGAGCGGACGCACCTCGAGGTCGTTTGCGAGCGCGCGGACGCCAACGACGCGCTTGGCGGCGCGTTCGGCCGCGGCACGCTCGAGCAGCGTGCTGACGAAGCCGGTCAGGGTCACGACGCCGTCGGTCACCTTGACGGCGATGTCCTTGTCATCGAGCTCGGGTGTCCAGCGCAACTCCTCAACGACGTTGTGCGCGATCTCGGCGTCGTTAGTCATGGCTCTCTCCCGATCTGTCGGTGAGCGCATCATGCGCATGGCGCCCGCGGCGCGATTCAGAGGTTCTCGGGGGGTCTCACCGCAATATCCCGTATGCGGTGGCCGGCCGCGAGTTGCTACAACGCAGGTATCCCATTTGGAGTAGCTCCCCATGCTCGAAGCTCCCGCTCTGCACCCATACGCCGTTCGCTTTGCGGAGCGCAACGTCGCCCACGATCCCATCCGGAAGATCATGGTCGTCATCGACCCGACGGCGCTGAGCCACGCCTGCCTGGAGAAGGCCGGGCGCATCGCCCTGGCCTTCGGCGGCTCGATCGAGATCTTCTCCTGTATCCCTCCGGCCGATCTACCGGAAGCCTGGGCGGGAGGGACGACGCTTGCGGCGTACCGCGGTGTGCTGCGTGAGCGCCAGATGCACGCACTCGAGAGGCTGGCGAAGCCGTTGCGCGCGCACGGAGTGGCGGTGACCGTGGATTGCGTCTGCACTGCGCGCGTACCTGAGGCGATCGTCGAGCACGCGATTCGCTGCAAAGCCGATCTCGTGGTCAAGAATGTCGCCGTGCAGCCCTCGCCGGCGCCGCGGGCGGCCTCGCAGCTCGACTGGCTGCTGATCCGTGCGATGCCGGTGCCGCTGCTGCTCGCGCGGCCTGGGGCATGGCCATCTCATCCGCGTATCTGTGTCGCGGTTGATCCGTGTCATCCGGGCGATCGTCCGGCCGCGCTCGACGACGCGCTGATCGGTGCGGGCAATTCGCTCGGGCGCGCGCTGAGCGGAGTGGTGCAGCTCGTGCACACTCTGCAGTCCCCGCCCCATCTTCCGGGCGAGGTCGTTGCCCCGACGGCTCGGCAACAAGCGCACGCGCACGCGCGTGAGGCGGTGGAGCAGCTCGCACATCGTGCGGGTATTGCGCAGCAGGCGATCCACTACGTTGCGGAGCGCATTCCGGAAGGCATTCTCAAGCTCGCGGACGAAAGCGGCGCCGATATCGTGGTGATGGGCGCGGGTGCACGACCGCGTGTGCAATACTCGGCCGCGAGCACGGCATCGCTGGTCCTCGAGCAGTCGAACTGCGATCTGCTGGTCGTCAAGGCGCCGGGCTTCGTGAGCCCCATTCTGGTGGAGTGAGCGATCGCAGGCTCGCTACTGGGTCTCGTTCGTTGCCCGCCGGCGCGAATGCGGAAAGCCAGCCGTGAGCCGGGCGGGAGTGAGCGTTCGCAGGCTCGCTACTGGGTCCCGTTTGTCGCCCGCCGGCGCGAATGCGAAAAGCCAGCCGTGAGCCGGGCGCTCGCTCACGAGATCGCGCTTGCTCAGCTCCGAGTGCCGCTCTCGCTGTACTGCAGCTCCATCACCATGCGCACGAGCTGCGCGACGGATTTGGCGCCCATCTTCTCCATGACGTGCGCGCGATGGATCTCGACCGTGCGCTGACTGAGCCCGAGGTCCTGCGCCATCATCTTGTTTGCCTTGCCGACGGTGAGGAGATCGAGCACTTCCTTCTCGCGCGGCGTGAGCGTCGCGATGCGCGCGCGGATGCGGCTGTGCTCTTTCAGCTCCTCGCGCGTCTCGCGGTCGCGCGCGAGCGCCGCCTGCACGCGGTCGATCAGGTCCTGATCGCGAAACGGCTTCTGCAGGAAATCGAAGGCGCCGTGGCGCATGGCTTCCACCGCCATCGGCACATCGCCGTGGCCGGTCACGAAGATGACCGGAATCACCGCGCCGCGCTCGTTCAGCGCCTCCTGCAGCTCCATGCCGCTCATGCCGGGCATGCGGATGTCGAGGACCACGCAACCGGCCATCGCCGGGTTGTAGCTGGCGAGAAATTCCTGCGCGGAGGCGAAAGTCGCGGCGGGCAGTCCCACCGACTTCATCAGCACGCGAATGGACGTGCGGACGCCGTTATCGTCGTCGATGATGTAGACCGTCGGTGCGAGGTCTTTCATTTAACGCCCTCGATGATGGGAAGTCGAACGTAAAAACAGGCCCCCGTCGGCTCGACGGGACGATAGCCGATAGTGCCGCCGTGTGCGCGCGCGATCGTCTGGCCGATCGAGAGGCCGAGCCCGGTGCCGAAGGGCTTCGTCGTCACGAAGGGCGCGAACAGGCGGTTGCTGATCTCAGGTGCAACGCCGGGCCCGTTGTCGCTGACGCTGATCTCCACCTGCGAGTCCAGATGGCGGCCGGTGCGCACCGTCACGCGACGATCCGCGGCCCCGCTGGCGGAGAGCGCCTCGACCGCGTTGCGCACGAGGCCCAGGATCAATTGCTGGAGCTGCGCGTGATTGGCGGACACGGGCGGCAGCCCGCGCGTCAGCTCGAACTCGACTTGCGTCTTGTGGACGCGCGCGTCCGCTTCGGCCAGCACGACCAGATCGTCCACGAGCGCGCTCACGTCGGAGGGGACCTGGTCGCCCGCGCGCCCGCCCATGATCTGGCGGAGCCGGCGGATGATGTCGCCGGCGCGCAGGGCCTCGTTCGCGATCTCGCGCACCGATGAGCGCGTCTCTTCGAGGTCCGGCTCGGCCGAGCTCAGGAACCGGTCGCATGCGCGGGCGTACGTCGCGATGGCGCTGAGCGGCTGATTGAGCTCGTGCGCCAGGCCGGCGGCCATCTCGCCGAGCGTCGCCATCCGCGAGACGTGGGTCAGCCGGTCCTGCAACTGGCGCGCGGCCTGCGCCTCTGCGCGGCGCGCCTCCGCCTGGTCGCGCGCGGCTTCGAGCGCCGCGCGGGCCTGCCGCTCGATGGTCATATCGCGAATCATGCCGACGTAGCGATGCGGGCCCTCGCCGGCGATTTCGCCGACCGACAGGAACGCCGGGAACAGCGACCCGTCCTTGCGGCGCGCCTCGACCTCGCGCCCGACGCCGATGATGTGCGGAATGCGGGTCGTCTCGTAACGCGCGATGTAGTCGTCGTGAGACGAGCGGTACGGCTCGGCCATGAGCACGCTCACGTTCCGGCCGAGGACCTCAGCGGCCGGATACCCGAAGAGTCGCTCGGCCGAGCGGTTGAACCCCGTTATGATCCCATGCCGGTCGATCAGGACGATGGCCTCGAGGGCCGCCTCCATGACCGCCTGCAGTACATTCGCTGACATTGCGCGAGTATCGCCGAGTCCGGCCCAGGGAAGTTACGCAATTGTCCTGAGTCCCTAGGGGACCGAGCGCATTCCCCTGCCGGCGCCGGGCAGCGACGATCCCCGCGACATCGAATGTTTGACGGAATGGTGCCTGTGGACAAGCTGACCTCGATTCTCGTGGTGCTCGACCCGACGGATGACAGCCGCCACGTCCTGAACAAGGCCATGATCCTGGCGCGCCACTTCCGGGCCCGTCTCGAGCTGTTCCTGTGCGACTCCGAGAACGCATTCGCGCTCAGCCACTCGTACGACCGCAAGGGCGTCGCGGCCGCCCGGGAAGCGTGTCTGGCTTCCGGGTACCGTTACCTGGATGCCGTCCGCCGCATGCTGGCCGAGGATGTCGAGATCACCACCCACGTGGCCTGCGAGAGCCCGCTATATGAGGCGATCGTGCGGCGCGCGCTCGAGACCCGGCCGGACCTGGTGATCAAAGGCGCCGCCGGGTCGCGGGCGCTGCGGCCTTTTTCGCTGGGTGCCAACGACTGGCAGCTCGCCCGCACCTGTCCCACGGCGCTGATGCTCACTCGGGGAGAGCCCTGGAGCGCACGCCCTCGATTCGCCGCCGCGGTCGACGTCTCGGACCCCGACAACGGCGCGCTGGCGCGCACGATCCTGCAGGCCGCGGGCTTCCTGGCCGGCGGCTGCAACGGGGACCTGGAGGTCGTCTTCAGCAGCGCGGCTCCCGATCGCGAGACCCGCGAAGCGCAGGCCGAGGCGCTGTCCCGGCTCGTGAACGAGTTCCGCGTGGGTCGTCAGCACTCCACGCTCCTCGAGGGCGCGGCGGAGGAGACGTTGCCCGAGTTCGCTGCCCGTAAGGAGTTCGACGTGCTGGTCATGGGTGCGCTCACGCGCAAGCGCGGTCTGACGGCGCTCGTTGGCACGCTCACCAGCAAGCTGGTCGATGCGCTCGACTGCGACTTCGTCCTGGTCAAGCCCGAGAGCTACGCATGCCCGCAAATCTCGCCGCGCCAGCCTGAAAGCCAGGCATGCGCCCGGGCCTGAGCTCGCTGACGATACTCGCGCTGGCGGCTGCCCTCGGTGCCTGCGCCAGCCACGAATCCAAGTCCGATGTCGCCTCGGGAGCGGCGCTATACCAGACATCGTGCGCCGGCTGCCACGGCGCCGATGCGACGGGCAACGGTCCGATCACGCCGGTCATCGGCGTGCGCCCGCCCGATCTCACGCGTATCGCCGCTCGTCGCGGCGGCACGTTCCCCGAGCTGGAGGTCTTTCGCATCATCGATGGACAGGCGGACCTGTCCGCGCACGGCCCGAGACACATGCCCGTGTGGGGCTACGAGTTCTTCGGCGCGGATGCGGATGATGAAGTTGCCCACCGTCAGGCCGCGGAGAAGATCGATCGCTTGGTGAGCTACCTGCGCTCGATTCAGCGCACGGACGAGCACTGAGGAGCGCCGCGATGGCACTCCTGCGCCTGCTCGCTCTCGGGCTCGCGTTCACCGCTGCGAGTCACGCGAGTGTCTCTTCCGCGGCGGCTCTCTGGTTCGTGAACGGAACGCCGACCGCCGCGGCGCAGGGGCTGCTGCAGGAGATCGACACGGTCGACCGACGCGGGCTGCGGCCGGCCGACTACGACATCGCCGGCCTGCATCGGCTCGTGGACGCTGTGCGGGAGTCGCCGACGCCCGACCGCGTGGCCCGCGCCGACAACGCCATCACCGCGGCGGCCACGCGTGTCGCAAACGACTTGCTTCGTGGGCGCGTGTCGCCGGCGCAAGTCGGGTACGAGCTGGACGTTCCGGCTCGACCGTTCCATCCCGCCGCGGTGGTCGCGACGCTGATCGCATCCCCGAACGTGTCGCGAAGCCTCGACGCCTTCGAGCCGCGGCTCCGTCACTATGATCTGCTGAAAGCCGCGCTCGCGAAGTATCGCGCGCTCGCGACGCATCCGGAGCTGACGCGGCTGCCGGCGCTGCCAAAGCGAAGTGTGAAGCCAGGCGAACCGTACGTCGGCATGACGGAGCTGCGTCGGTTGCTGGTCGCGCTGGGTGATCTGCCCGCGCCGAACGGTGCCGCGCTTGCCGCGCCCGCGAGACTCGATATCGAGACGAGCAAGGCGCTCGGTCACTTTCAGATGCGCGTCGGGCTCGGCTCCGACGGCGTGCTCGGGCCGGCGACTTATCGCGCGTTGACGACGCCGCTGCCCCGCCGCGTCCAGCAGATCGAGCTCACGCTCGAGCGCATGCGCTGGTTGCCTCGCACGCTCGATGTGCCGCCGATCATCGTGAACATCCCGCAGTTCCGGCTGTTCGCGTTCCGCACCCCGCACGATTTCGCATCGGACATCCTGCAGATGGACGTGATCGTCGGCGCAACGTTTGCCGGGCGCGAGACGCCGGTGTTTGCCGCCCAGATGCGCTACGTCGTGCTGAATCCCTATTGGGATGTGCCCAACAGCATCCTGAAGCGCGAGCAGCTGCCCGAGATCGAGGCCGATGCGGACTGGGTGGCGCGCAACGGCTTCGAGATCGTCGACGGTCCGGGCGACGACGCGCGGCCCGTGCCCGTGACCGAGGAGAACGTGAAGCGCCTCGCGCAAGGCAAGCTGCGCTTGCGGCAGCGGCCGGGCCCGGCGAATGCGCTCGGGCGCGTCAAGTTCATGTTCCCGAACCGTCATAACGTGTACCTGCACGACACACCGAGCCGGGCGCTGTTCAAGGCGAGCCGCCGCGCGTTCAGTCACGGCTGCATTCGCGTCGCGGACCCGATGGGACTGCTGATGCACGTGCTGCGCGATGACCCGCGCTGGACGCGCGAGCGCATCGAGCAGGCGCTTGCCGGACCCCCTGCGACACGGATCACACTTCCGCATCCCATCCCCGTCTTCATTCTGTACGGGACCGCGCTCGCCACCGAGGCGGGCGACACGCTCTTCTTCGAAGACATCTACTCGCAAGACGCAAAGCTCGCGCGGCTGCTCGCCGTGCGCCGCTGATCCACTGATCCGCTATAGCGGGAATTGCGTAGCACGCTCTGGATTCGACCGGAATCGGCCGGCGCCGCTTTCACCGACGCTATGCGCGGAGGTTGACTATGGCGGCTGAAGTCCAGCGCCCGATACCGGGCACCACGGTTTTCGACGGCGAGCAGGCCCAGCGCGGCTACGCGCTGAATCGAATGTGCTACTCGTTCAACGACGCGCGCAACCGGCGCGCGTTCCTGGAGGACGAGGACGGCTACTGCGCGCGCTACGGGCTCGATCCCGCCCAGCGCGCTGCCGTCAAGCGCCGCGATTTCCTCGCGATGATCGAGCTCGGCGGCAACATTTACTATCTCGCGAAGCTCGCGGGCATCTTCGGGCTCGGCGTCCAGGACATCGGCGCCCAGCAGACGGGCGTGTCCGTCGAGACCTTCAAGGCGCGGCTGAAGAAAGCGGGAGCGTGAGTCATGGCGCAGATCGTTGGCAGCATCATGACCTCGCACGTTCCGGCCATCGGTGGTGCGATTGCGCGCGGCCTGCAGGGAGAGGCGGAGTGGCGGCCGTTCTTCGAAGGCTACGAGCCCGTCCATCGCTGGCTCGAGGCCGCGCAGCCCGACACCGCCGTCGTCTTCTACAACGACCACGGCCTGAACTTCTTCCTCGACAAGCTGCCGACGTTCGCGGTGGGCGCGGCGGCCGCGTATCGAAATGCGGACGAGGGCTGGGGGCTGCCGACGGCGGAGCCGTTCCCTGGCGATCCGCAGCTCTCGTGGCATCTGATCGAGGCGCTCGTCGCGGATGAGTTCGACGTGACGATCTGCCAGGAGATGCTCGTCGACCACGCCTTCACGATCCCGATGGCGCTGCTCTGGCCGGGCCATGCGTGCCGGCCGGTGAAAGTGGTGCCGATCGCGATCAACACCGTGCAGTTTCCGCTGCCGAGCGCGGCGCGCTGCTTCAAGCTCGGGCAGTCCGTCGGTCGTGCGATCGAGGCGTATCCGCACGATGCGAAGGTGCTCGTGATCGGAACGGGCGGCATGTCGCATCAGCTCGATGGCGAGCGCGCCGGATTCATCAACCGCGAGTTCGACCAGCTCTGCCTCGAAAAGCTCGTTCACGATCCGCTCGCGCTCACCCGCTACACGAATCGTGAGATCGTCGAGCTCGCCGGCAGCCAGGGCGTCGAGATTCTGATGTGGATCGCGGCGCGAGCGGCGATGACTCATCGCGTCCGGCAGATCCATAGCCACTACTACGTGCCGGTCTCCAACACCGCGGCGGGCCTGCTACTGCTCGAAAACAAGGCGGCGCCGGGAGGTTTCGCGCTGTGATCTCCGTTGCCGCAGACGTCGTCTCCGCAACCAAGCCCGCGGAAGCCGCCACGGTCTACAACGACCGCGTCGTCCGTCAGTTCGCGATTGCGACGATCGTGTGGGGCATCGTCGGCATGGCCGTCGGGGTCTTGATCGCCGCCGAGCTCATCTGGCCGGACCTCAGCTTCGGCTTGCCATGGCTCGCGTACGGCAGATTGCGGCCTCTCCACACGAACGCGGTGATCTTCGCGTTCGGCGGCTCGGCCCTGTTTGCCACGTCTTATTACGTCGTGCAGCGCACCTGTCACGTGCGGCTGTTCTCGGATGCGCTGGCCTCGTTCACGTTCTGGGGATGGCAGGCGGTGATCGTGCTGGCCGCCGTGACACTCCCCCTCGGCATCACGACCAGCAAGGAGTACGCGGAGCTCGAGTGGCCGATCGATGTGCTGATCGCGGCCGTCTGGGTGGCGTACCTGATCGTCTTCTTCGGCACGATGGCGAAGCGCCGCGTCTCCCACATCTACGTCGCGAACTGGTTCTTCGCGTCGTTCATCGTGACGACGGCGGTGCTCCACATCGTCAACAGCGCGGAGCTGCCCGTCTCGCTCACGAAGTCGTACTCGGCGTACGCAGGCACTGTCGACGCGATGGTGCAGTGGTGGTACGGGCACAATGCCGTCGGATTCTTCCTGACCGCCGGCTTTCTCGGAATGATGTACTACTTCGTTCCGAAGCAGGCGGGTCGGCCGGTGTATTCGTACCGCCTGTCGATCGTGCACTTCTGGGCGCTGATCTCGATCTACATGTGGGCCGGCCCGCACCATCTTCACTACACCCCGCTGCCGGACTGGGCGCAGACGCTCGGCATGGTGTTCTCGCTCATCCTGCTGGCGCCGTCCTGGGGCGGCATGATCAACGGCATCATGACGCTCTCGGGCGCGTGG
Source organism: Steroidobacteraceae bacterium (assembly GCA_035548535.1). Classification (GTDB taxonomy): domain Bacteria; phylum Pseudomonadota; class Gammaproteobacteria; order Steroidobacterales; family Steroidobacteraceae; genus JADGHX01. The sequence goes on along the minus strand of DASZSS010000032.1, from coordinate 10,002 downwards.
CATAAGTTGCGCACCGATCCGATCATCAAGTTCCTGATCGTCGCGCTCTCGTTCTACGGCATGTCGACCTTCGAGGGGCCGATGATGTCGATCAAGACGGTGAACGCGCTCTCGCACTACACCGACTGGACGATCGGCCACGTGCACTCCGGTGCGCTCGGCTGGGTCGCGATGACGACCGTCGGCTCGCTCTACGCGATGATCCCGCGCCTCTACGGCCGCACCAGCATGTGGAGCACGAAGCTCATCGACTGGCACTTCTGGACGACGACGATCGGCATCGTGCTGTACGTCGCCGCGATGTGGGTATCGGGCATCACGCAAGGGCTCATGTGGCGCGCCACGAATGCGGACGGAACGCTCACGTACACGTTCGTCGAGGCGCTGAAGGCCACTTACCCGTACTACGCGGTGCGCTTGCTCGGCGGATTGCTGGTGCTCGGCGGCATGTTCCTGATGGCCTACAACGTCAGACGCACCATCCTCGCGGGTGATGCGCGCGCCGTCGTGCCGGTGCCGCAGCCGCGGGTCGCGGCGGTCGGAGCGCAGTCATGAGTCACGAAGTCATCGAGAAGCGGGCCGGTCTGATGGGGCTCCTGATTGCCGCGGTGATCAGCGTCGGCGGGCTGGTCGAGATCGTGCCGCTGTACTTCTCGAGTCAGGTGACGCACGCGGCGCCCGGCGTGAAGCCATACGCTCCGCTGCAGCTCGCCGGTCGCGACATCTACGTTCGCGAAGGCTGCTACGGCTGTCACTCGCAGATGATCCGGCCGCTGCGCGCGGAGACGGAGCGCTACGGGCACTACTCGGTGGCCGGCGAGTCGGTCTACGACCATCCGTTCCAGTTCGGCTCGAAGCGCACCGGCCCGGATCTCGCGCGCGTCGGAGGTCGCTACAGCGACGAGTGGCATCGCGTGCATCTCGCCAATCCGCGCGACGTCGTCCCCGAATCCAACATGCCCGCGTACGCGTGGCTCGAGAAGCGCAAGGTCGATGCCGCGGCACTGCCCGACAAGATGCGCGCGCTGCGCAAGCTGGGCGTGCCGTACACCGACGAGGAGATCGAGGGGGCGAGCAAGGCCGTCGAGGGCAAGACCGAGATGGAGGCGCTGATCGCCTACCTGCAAGGTCTCGGGCTCGCGTCGAAGCAGTGGCATTGAGGAGGGCATCATGAACTCCGGCGCAGTGAGCGGCTTCGTGACGGCAGTGCTGATCCTGCTGTTCGTCGGCATCGTGTTCTGGGCCTACGCGCCGCGGCGGCGGTCGCGGTTCGACGCGGCGGCGCGCATGCCGCTCGAAGAAGACCACGGCCCACGGGAGCGCAAGTCGTGAGCTCGCTCACCAGTGCGCTGATCACGATCCCGACGCTGCTCAACATCGCGGCGATCGTGTGGCTGCTGTGGTGGACGAGCCGGCGGCGCGGCTCCGACACGCAGGCCGAAACGACGGGGCACGTCTGGGACGAAGACCTGCGCGAGTACAACAATCCGCTGCCGCGATGGTGGCTCGGACTGTTCACGCTCACGGTGATCTTCGCGCTCGTCTATCTGGCGCTCTATCCCGGGCTCGGCACGTTCAAGGGCGTCAAGAACTGGTCGCAAGTCGCACAGTACGAGGCGCAATCGCGGCAGGCGGAAGCAGTGCTCGCCCGCACGTTTGCGCCCTACGAGAGCGTACCGCTCGAGGCGCTCGTGCACGATCCCGATGCGCAGCGCATTGGCAAGAACCTGTTCCTCAACAATTGCGCCACCTGCCACGGCTCGGATGCGCGCGGCGCGCCCGGCTTCCCGAATCTCACAGATAGCGACTGGCTGTGGGGCGGCGCGCCCCAGACCGTGCTCACCACCATTCGCGAGGGACGGACGGGCGTCATGCCGGCGTGGAAGCCGGTGCTCGGCGACGAAGGCGTCGAGAACGTGCTCGCGTACGTGATGAGCCTGTCCGGACGCAAGCTGCCGGCGGGCGATGTGGAAGCCGGGAAGCAAAAATTCGCGGAGATCTGCGCGGCGTGCCACGGGCCGGACGGCAAGGGCAATCCGGCGCTCGGCGCGCCGAACCTGACGGACTCGGTCTGGCTGCACGGCGGGGCGCTCGCGACCATCCGGCAGACCATCGCCTACGGACGGCAAGGTCAGATGCCGGCGCACCTCGAACGACTCGGCGAAGTTCGCACGAAGCTGCTCGCCGCGTATGTGCTCGGACTCGGCGGTGCTCCCGGCGCGCAGCAGGCCACGCTTTCATCGGCTGCGACCGGATCGTCGCAGCCGGCGGGTGGCTCGGCGTCAACCCCGGCAAGCTCCGCCGCGACATCGGCTGCAACCGACAAGGCGCAACCGACCGTTGCTGCCTCGTCCGCCGCGGCGAGGTCCGTCGCCACATCAACTGCGACGAGCGCGCCATGACCACCGCACGACAGAAGTTGGACCATCGAACGCGCAGGGAGCGACACCGTCACGAGCTTTCGCCGCGCGCCCGCGATGTCGGCGTGGTCACCTGGTGCTCCTTCCTCTCCGCGGGCGTCGGGACCGTCGCGACATTCGCGTTTCTCGACCCGGCGCAGATTCCGCGGGATGCCGTGCCCGTGTTCTGGCAAACGCGACTCGCCATCTACGCCGTGGGCTTTTTCCTCTTCTGGGGCATGGCGGCGCTGTCCGCCTCGCTCGCGCTCTACATGGTGCGAACTCAGCATGGACACGCGCGCCGCTAGCTACTACCTGGCGGAAAAGAAAATCTATCCGCGCGGCGTGCGAGGCCGATTCGCGCGCCTGCGGCTCGCGGCGATGCTCGTGCTGCTCGGGCTCTTTTATGTCATGCCCTGGGTGAGCTGGAACGGGCGGCAGGCCGTGCTGTTCGATCTCCCGGCGCGCAAGTTCTATGTCTTCGGCCTCGTGATGTGGCCGCAGGATTTCATCTATCTCACTGCGCTCCTCGTGATCGCAGCGCTGAGCCTGTTCTTCTTCACCGCGCTGGCCGGTCGCCTGTGGTGCGGCTACGCATGTCCGCAGACCGTCTGGACCGAGGCCTTCCTGTGGATGGAGCGCTTCGCCGAAGGCGATCGCAACGAGCGCATGAAGCTCGACCGCGCGCCCTGGAGCGTGCACAAGGTCTCGCGCAAGGCGCTGAAGCAGCTACTCTGGGTGAGCTTCTCGCTGTGGACCGGCATCACGTTCGTCGGCTTCTTCACGCCCATCGACACGCTCATCGCGAATGCCGCGACTCTGTCGCTCGGGCCATGGGAGACGTTCTGGTCGCTCTTCTATGGATTCGCCACGTACGGGAACGCGGGCTTCCTGCGCGAGCAGGTGTGCAAGTACATGTGTCCGTACGCGCGCTTCCAGAGCGCGATGTTCGATCGGGACACGCTGATCATCACGTACGACGCGGAGCGCGGCGAGCCGCGCTGGGCGAAGCGCCGCGGTGCGCAGGTCGACTCGGGAAAGCGCGGCGATTGCGTCGACTGCACGTGGTGCGTTCAGGTCTGCCCGACGGGCATCGACATCCGCAAGGGTCTGCAATACGAGTGCATCGCTTGCGCGGCGTGCATCGACGCGTGTGACGCGGTGATGGACAAGGTCGGCTCGCCGCGCGGTCTCATCCGCTACGCCACGCAGAACTCGCTCGAGCACAAGCCGACGCGCATCCTGCGCCCGCGAATACTGATCTACGGCACGCTGCTGCTGGCGCTCATCGCTGCGTTCAGCATCGGCCTCGCGCGGCGCACGCCGCTCGGCGTCGACGTGATTCGCGACCGCAACGCGCTGTACCGCCTGCTCGACGACGGCCAGGTCGAGAACGTCTACGACGTCAAGATCATCAACAAGTCCGAGGAGCGGCATCGCTTCGTCATCACCGTGGATGGCGAAGGCGATTTCACGCTCGATCCGACGCCCGCGATCTTCGATGTCGCGAGCGGTGAAGTGCTGCCGGTCGTCGTTCGCGTTCGTCGGGACGCCTACGAGCCGCTCGGATCGCAGGACATCGAATTCGAGGTTCAGGCGCAGGAGTCGCCGCGACTGCGCGCGGAGACCACTGCGCGATTTCTCGCGCCGACCCGATGATCCGGAGCCCACACATGTCTCTCTTGAAGAACCCGGTGTTGCTGCTCGTAGTGGGTCTGCCGCTCGCCGCCGTGCTCGGCAGCTTCGCGTCGCTCGGGGTGACTCTGGCGCATCAGGACAGCGAGCTGCCCGAGCAGTATCACTGGGAAGGCTTCCAGCTCGACCGCGACTTCTCCCGCTCGCAGCGCGCCGCCGAGCTGGGAGTGCAAGCCACGCTGCGCAACGTCGCCACCTCCGGTCGCTGCGAGATCGACCTCGCGATCGCGGGCGCGCCTCCCGAGCAACTGCGCCTCACGCTCGCTCACGCCACTCGCGCGGATGTCGATCAGCGCCTCACGTTCCAGCGCGTCGCGGGCGGGGAAACCTATGTCGGCGAGTGTCGCGCGATCCCGGAGGGCCACTGGCGCATCGAGCTCACCGACGCGGCGCAGACCTGGTCGGTCCGCGACAGCACCCGAACCATTTCGCAGCCGGTGCGGATCGACGCGATGACCGCGGATGACGATTAAGTGAACGCCGTTGCGAGCACCGCCATCCACGCGCTCTGGAGCGACCGGAGCCAACGTCGAGCGCGCGCCGTGTTCGCGGCACAGGGAATTCGCTGTGCCAACTGCAGCCGCAGCATCGAGAAGGCCGTGCGCAAGCTGCCGGGAGTCGAACGCGTCGATGTGAACGTCGCGACCGCGCGCGTCTCGGTGGATTGGGATGCCGCGCGCACGAATCTCACGGACATCCTTGCGGCCGTGGACAAGGCGGGGTTTCGCCCCGTGCCGCTCATTGGCGAGCAGGCGGCAAGCGCCATCACGCGCGAGCGCCGCGATGCGTTGAAGCGCATCGGGCTCGCCGGCCTCGGCATGATGCAGGTGATGATGTATGTCCTGGGCGTCTACGTCGCGCCCGCGGACTCGATCGACCCTGCGATCGCCAGCTATTTGCGCTACGTCGGGATGGCGATCACGACTCCGGTGCTCGTGTACTCGGGCGCGCCGTTCTTCATCGGCGCATGGCGCAACGTGCGAGAGCGCTCGCTCGGCATGGACGTGCCCGTCGCTCTGGCCCTGACGCTGGCGTACGCCGCGAGTGTGTTCAACACGATTCGCGGCTCCGGGCAGACCTATTTCGACTCCGTCACGATGTTCATCTTCTTTCTCGGCGCCGGTCGGTACGTCGAGATGGTGGTGCGCCAGCAGAGCCTGTCGCTACGCGAAGCCGTCGCACGGAGTCTGCCGAGCCACGTGTCGCGCGTGACCGCGAACGGCTCGACGGAGCGGATCGCTCTTGGGGAAGTCGTCGCGGGCGATCGTCTGCTCGTTCCGAAGGGAGGCGTCGTGCCGGTCGATGCGAACGTCGCGAGCGCCGAGGCCTGGGTCGACGAGTCGCTGGTCACGGGCGAGTCGCGGCCGGAACGCAGGCGTTCAGGGGACGCAGTTCCCGGCGGCGCGGTGAACGTCGGCGCGGCGATTCAAGTTCTGGCGACGCGTGACGTGTCCAGCTCCACGCTTGCCTCCATCGTGGCGCTGCTCGAACGGGCGCAAGCCGTGCGACCGCGCGTTACGCGCGCGGCGGATCGGCTCGCGAATGGCTTCATCGCTGCGATCCTGCTCATCGCTGCCGCCGTTGCCGTCATCTGGATGTACATCGAGCCCTCGCGTGCCTTTTCGGCGGCACTTGCGGTGCTGGTCGTTACGTGTCCGTGCGCGCTGTCGCTCGCGACGCCGGTAGCGGTTGCGGCTGCCTCGACTCGTCTCGCGCGCTCCGGACTGCTCGTCACTCGAGCCGATGCGCTCGAGCGCTTGGGGCAGGTCGACACCGTGGTTCTCGACAAGACGGGGACATTGACGGTCGCCGAGTCGTCCGTGATCGAGGTCGACGTCGGCAGCTCGCTGACCGTAGCGCGCGCGCTGGCGATCGCGGCAGCGCTCGAGCGGGCGTCCACGCATCCGCTCGCGGCGCTATTCGCGCCGCATGCGGATGAGGCGGTCGTGGCGACGGACATCGTCGAGCACGAGGGCCTCGGCCTCGAAGGCACCCTCGATGGCGTCGTGTGGCGCCTCGGCAAGCGCGGATTCGTTTCCGAGCTTGCCGGCACGCTTGCGGTGGGCGGCGAGGGCGACGATCTGTGCCTCGCGAGCGCCGCGCACGACGAGGCCGTGCTCAGGATCGCCGAGCGCATCCGGCCGGAGGCGGAACAGACGGTCCGCGCCTTCGCACAGCTCGGCGTCGGCGCGGTGATTGCTAGCGGAGATCGGCAGGAGGCCGTGTCGCGAGTGGCGCGTGAGCTCGGCGTAGATCAGGCACACGCCCGCCTCACGCCGTCGGCCAAGACCGATCTCGTGCAAACGCTGCAGTCCGAGGGGCACAAAGTGTTGATGCTGGGCGATGGCGTGAACGATGGGCCGGTGCTGGCCGCCGCGTACGTTTCGTGCGCGATGGGCCGCGGCTCGGCCATTGCGCAGTCCGCGGCGGATTTCCTGCTGCTGAACGATTCACTGCGCGTCGTCGCGGAGGGGATCGCGACCGCACGCCGCATGGGCGCGGTCATCCGTCAGAACCTGCACTGGGCACTCCTTTACAATGGCGTCGCCATTCCGCTCGCGGCGCTCGATCGGGTTCCTCCCTGGCTTGCCGCGATCGGCATGTCGGTGAGCTCGCTCGTGGTCGTCCTCAATGCGCGCCGCCTGGCGCGGGAGCGCACATGAACATCCTGTTCGTGCTGATCCCACTGAGCCTCGTGTTGCTCGGCGTGTCCGTGTGGGCGCTGTTCTGGGCCATCGACAGCGGCCAGCTCGACAATCTCGACGAGATCTCGCGGACCGTGCCGGGCGACGACGATGGCTGAGTTGCCACGGCAGCTCGTGGGGCTCATGAGTCCCGGGGCGTACCCGCATCCGGTGCGGGAGGTGCAGCTCGTCGAGACGCATATTTCGTGGGTGCTGCTGACCGGCGAATTCGCCTACAAGATCAAGCGGCCGGTCGCGCATCCGTTTCTCGATCTGCGCGCGCCCGAGCGCCGCGCGTTCTACTGCGCCGAGGAATTACGCCTCAATCGCCGCTTCGCGCCCGAGCTTTACCTCGATGTGTGCGAGGTGCGGGAGGAGGGCGGTGCTGTTCGCATTGGAGGCGGCGGTCGAATCGTCGAGCACTGCGTGAAGATGCGCCAGTTCGACCGCCGGGAGGAGCTGGATCGTCTGTTGGCGGCCGGCCAGATTCAGCCGGACGCGCTCGACGCGTTTGGCCGCGATCTGGCGCAGATTCATGCGACGTTACCGGTCGCAAGTGCCGCTGAGCCATGGGGCTCCGTCGAGCAGGTGCGCCGAGTCGTGCTCGACAACATCCAGCAGTACGAGCAGGCGGCTGCGCGCGCCGGATTCGCCGCCGAGCGCAACCTGCGCGCTGAATTGACGGTGTGTCTCGGCGCGCTTGCGGACGAGATCGAGACGCGGCGCGCGCACGACCGCGTGCGCGAATGCCACGGGGATCTGCACGCGCGGAACATCGTCCGGCGCGGTGGCAAGCTGGTCGCCTTCGACTGCATCGAGTTCGAGCCGGCGTTCCGCTGGATCGACATCGCGGAAGAAGTCGCGCTGCTGGTCGCCGATCTGCGGGCGCGTGGGCATCCGCGGCACGCGCATGCGTTCCTGTCGGGATACCTCTCGCAGTCGGGCGATTTCGCGCTGTGCCGAGTGCTCGATCTATACAGGGCGCATCGCGCGCTCACGCGGGCCAAGGTTGCCGCGCTGGAGGGCGCGCAGGCCGACCACGACGCGCTGCTCCGGGAGGCGCGCCGCGCGCTGACACACAAATCGCCGTTGCTGGTGCTGACCACAGGGCTATCGGGCTCCGGCAAGACCTGGCTCGCGCAACGGCTCGCGCCCGATCTCGGCGCGATTCACCTGCGCTCGGATGTCGAGCGCAAGCGACTCGCGGGCTTGGCCGAGCACGCCGACTCGCGTTCGCCTACGGGCGGTGGTCTCTACACGGCCGACAACAGTGCGCAGGTTTACGCGCATCTGGAGAGGTGCGCCGAGGATGTTTTGACTGGGGGCTATTCGGTGATCGTCGACGCGACGTTCCTGCTCCGGGCGCAGCGTGCGCAATTCGCCGAGCTTGCGCGGCGGGCGTCCGCGCGGTTGCAGGTGATTCTCTGCGACGCGCCACTGGAGGTGCTGCGCCAGCGAATCACGGACCGGCACGCCGCGCGCAGCGATGCGTCGGAAGCGGATCTCGCCGTTCTCGACTGGCAATTGCGCCATCGCGAGCCGATCGACCCCGCCGAAGGGCTGGATGTGGTGAAGGTCTCGGCGAGCGCGCCGGAGTCTATCGGCTCGGCGCTCGACGCGCTGCGCACGTAGGCCGTGCGTGTCTACGCGGCGGCGCGCGCTGCGAGCGGGCCGCGACGTGCATGGGGATGATCGTCCACCAGGTGACGGCGGATGAGTGCCTAGCCGCTAAAGAGCGGACCCCGCCAGGAGGAAGCTCAGCTCCGAGCTGCCCGATCACGGCCATAACGCCGCGAACGTTGCCGCGACCGTGGGCCCCGCACGCCGAATCAGGCGGACGCGCCGAGCAGCTCGCGGATGAGCGCGAGCATCTCGTCGGCGTTGAGCGGTTTGCTGGTGATGCGCAGGCGCGCATCACGGCCGAACTCGCGAATCGCCGACGAGGTGTCGCCCGTGATCAGGACCGCCGCGATCGCGCGGTTCAGCACTCGCCGGACCGATGCGATGACGTCCGCGCCCGTGCCCTCGCTGTCCAGGTGATAGTCCGACACGATGATATCGATGTCGCGCGTCTCGTCCGCGCAGCGAACCGCCTCTTTGAGAGAGGCCGTCGCCGTGACCCGATATCCCTCGCCCTTGAGAAACACACGGGTCGCATTGCGCACGCCCGGGTCGTCCTCGACGAGCAGTACGTGTCGCTGCACGCCGGATCGTGACGGCGCGGCCGGCGCCCGCGCGCGCGTGGCACTCGGTGCGCCCGCGGCCGCGCCGACCGGCAAGATGAGCGAAAACGTGGAGCCAATCCCGACCTCCGACTGCACATCGATGCGCAAGCCGAGCAGCCTCACCAGCCGCTGCACGATGCTCAGGCCCAGCCCGTAGCCGTCGCGTGACGTGTTGGGAGCGACGCCGACCTGATAGAACTCGTCGTAGATGTAGCGGAGCTGCTCGGCCGGGATGCCGATGCCGCTGTCGCGCACGTCGATGCGCACGGCGTCCGCGTCTCGCCGGCAGACCACCCACACCGACCCGCGGTGCGTGTACTTGATGGCGTTCGCGACCAGATTGCGCAGAATCTGTCCGACGAGCGAGGGGTCGGAGTGCACGCTATCCGCCGACGCCTCGATGGTGAACTGCAACCCCTTGCTATGGGCCAGGCTTGCGAACTCGCCCCGCAGCTCGTCCAACAGCGACGCGACCTGGAAATCCGTGATGTCGGGCTTGATGGCGCCGGACTCGAGCTTGCTGATGTCGAGCAGCGCGTTCAGGAGCCGCGACATCGATGCGATCGCGAGCCCCTGCTGATCCAGCGCCTCGAGCGCGTCCGGCTCGGAGACGAGGCGCCGCAGCGTTCCGTTCAGCATCCCGAGGGTCTGCAGCGGTTGGCGCAGGTCGTGGCTCGCGGTGGCCAGGAAGCGGCTCTTGGCGAGGTTGGCGCGGTCGGCCTCGGCGCGCGCTTCTTTCAGCTCGCGCTCGACTCGCTTGCGCTCCGAGACGTCACGAATCGCGGCCGCGACCAGCGTCTGCTCGCCATCGCGGATGGGGCTCAGGCTGATCTCGACGGGGAATTCCGCGCCGTCGGCGTGTCGCGCGAACAGCTCGAGGCCCACGCCCATCGGGCGCGCACGGCCGGACTTGGCATAGGCTGCACGATGCTCCATGTGCCGCTGGCGAAAGCGGTCCGGGAGAAGCATCTCCACCTGCCGCCCGATGATGGCCTCGGC
>DASZSS010000031.1:0-22552 GCA_035548535.1 Steroidobacteraceae bacterium | reverse complement strand
TTGCAGCGCTATCGCGCGGTCGTTCAAGCGCCGTTCTACGGGCGCGGCTTCACGCAGACGGGCCCGGGTCAGACGCAGCTCAGTTGCACCTCGGGCCTGCCGATCTTCGAGCCGATCGAGGTGAGCCAGGATTGCATCGATGCGATCACGATCGACGCCTCCGACCGCACGCGACTTTCGCAGAACATCGTCGAGGCGAACCTGCAGGGACGCGTCGCCGATCTGCGGGCCGGGGAGCTGCGCGCCGACGTCGGCGCCACCTACCGCAAGAACGGCTTCGAGTTCCGGCCGGACGCGATTCGCGCGAGCAATTCCATCATCGACATTCCCGTCGGCACGTTCAGCAACGCACAGGTGAAGGGGAGCACGGCGGTTTCGGAGCTGTATGCGGAGGCGCTCGTGCCGCTCTTGCGGGACCGCCCGTTCGTGGATTCGCTCAGCGCGGAGCTGGGCGCGCGCGATTCACACTACGACACGGCTGGCAACGTGCCGACATACAAGGCGCTCCTGAGCTGGGCGCCTCTCGGTGGCGTGCGCTTTCGCGGCGGGTTCCAGCTCGCCAATCGCGCACCGAACGTGAACGAGCTGTTCCTCAGCGCGAGCAGTGTGCCCGTCACGCTTCGCGGCCCCGATCCGTGTCGGGCGGATACGCCCGATGCGAACGGCAACCGACCCGACAATCCGCATCGCGCGGAGGTGCAAGCGCTGTGCTCGGCCATCATCGGTACGGGCACGTCGACGTTCGACGAGAGCCCCGACTCGTTCATCGGCGACGGCCGCACCGATGGGGGCGAGGTCGAGCTGCGCTCGGGCAATCCGGACGTGAAGAGCGAGAAGGGCCGCACCTGGACGTTCGGTGTCGTGTTCCAGTCACCTTTCGAGCATCCGCTCGCACGCCGACTGACGATGGCCGTCGATTGGTATCGCGCCAAAGTGACGGGGGCGATTGCGCAGGTGGGCGCGCAGACGACGTACGACTTGTGCTTCAACCGGGACGGCGTCAGCAATCCAACGTACAGCCTCGATGACCCGAACGGCATGTGCCGGCGGATCGTGCGCGACCCGGTGACGGGTAATCGCCAGTACGTCGAGTCGACGTATGCGAATCTCGGGACGCTGCAGACGTCGGGCATCGATCTTCAGGCGGGCTGGGCCGTGAGACCGGCGGAGCTCGGGCTCGTGCGCGTACCGGGAACGCTATCGCTCGACATTCTGCTGAACAAGCTGCTCTCGTTCGAGTCGCAGGCGTTTCCGACGAGCGCGGTCGTCGAGAACGAGGGCACTTTCATTCGGGACGGCAGCCAATCGCGCGGCATCTTCGCCTACCGTGCGCTTACGAGGCTGCGCTACAGCTTGGGCGCGGCCGATGTCGGGCTGACCTGGCGGCGACTGCCCTCGATTCGCAGCGCGAACTACGTTGCCGATCCGAACACGCCCTTCGCCGGCGCGGATTCGTACAGCGTGTTCAACCTCGCCGCCGGCTGGCGTCCGAGCGAGGTCATGCAGCTCACGGCGGGCATCGACAATCTTTTCGATCGCGATCCGAACCGCGTGGGCGCCGGACCCGGCAACAACGGCGCAGGCAATACCGAGCCGGCGATCTACGACGTGCTCGGGCGGCGCTACTACCTGGGCGTCCGGCTGGATTTCTAGAGTGCGCGGCGACGGCGCTACTACCTGAGCATCCGGCTCGATTTCTTGCGCGGGGAGACGCAGTGCCCGACGGCGCGTTTTGGCAGGCTGCGGCGTGAGTCCCGGCATCACGCGCGGCAAAGCTGCGTCCCGCCTTGACCGAGACCCGATTGTTCTCGGTACTCACCGTGACGCTGGTTTTCTCCGGGAGCGCCTTGAAGATGTCGAGCAGCTTGCGCCCGGGCACCGTGATGCATCCGTGTGGATGCAGCGCGCACGAAAGCCATCAGCGGCCGCGGAGTTCGCTCGCACAGGCTGTGACCGTTGCTCAATTCGGCAGGCGCTACACGGCGGCGCGTCGCAGTCGCAAGGCGTTGCCGATGACGGAAACCGAGGAGAAGCTCATCGCCACTGCGGCGATCAATGGGCTCAGCAGCAGGCCCACCACGGGATACAGGACGCCCGCGGCGATCGGAATGCCGAGCGCGTTGTAGCCGAACGCAAACCCCAGGTTCTGCCAGATATTGCGCACGGTGGCGCGACTCAAACGGCGGGCGCGCACGACGCCGTTCAGATCGCCTTTGACCAGCGTGACTTGCGCGCTCTCCATCGCGATATCCGTGCCGGTGCTCATCGCGATGCCAACGTGCGCACGCGCGAGCGCGGGTGCGTCGTTGATGCCGTCGCCGGCCATGGCGACCCGCCGGCCTTCGTTCACGAGGCGCTCGATGGCCGCGGATTTGTCGACCGGCTTCACTTCGGCGATGACCTCGTCGATATGCAGTCTCCGCGCCACGGCTTCCGCCGTGCCGCGCGCGTCGCCGGTCAGCATGACGATGCGGAGTCCGTCGGCGCGCAACGCATCGAGCGCGCCGGGCGTGGTGTCCTTGATGGGATCGCCTACTGCGATCAGGCCGGCGAGCGCGCCGTCAACGGCGATGAACATGACGGTTCGGCCGCTGTTCCTCAGGTCGTCCACTTCCTTCTCGGCTTGCGCGATCGACGCACCGACTTCCTGCATGAGCGCCGCGTTGCCGAGGGCGACGGCGCGGCCGTTGTGCTCGCCGGTCACGCCGCGACCGGTGAGCGATTGAAAGTGGCTCACCTCCGCGGGGCGCAAGCCGCGCGCCGCCGCGCAGTCGGCGATGGCGCGGGCGAGCGGGTGCTCGCTCGAGCGTTCGAGGCCCGCTGCGAGCGCGAGCACGTCGTCTTCGGTCCAGGACGCGAAAGCACGCACGCGCTCCAGCGTGGGTCGCCCGACAGTCAGCGTCCCGGTCTTGTCGACCACGAGCGTGTCGATGTCGCGCAGGGCTTCGATGGCTTCCGCGTCTCGGAAGAGCACGCCGAGCTGAGCGCCGCGTCCGCTCGCCACCATGATGGAGATGGGCGTCGCGAGCCCGAGCGCGCACGGACACGCGATGATCAGAACGGACACTGCGTTGACCAACGCATACGCAATCCGCGGCTCGGGGCCGACGAGCGACCAGACCACGAACGTGACGATCGCGATGGCGATCACGGTGGGCACGAACCACGCCGCAACGACGTCCGCGAGTCGCTGCAGTGGTGCGCGGCTGCGTTGTGCTTGAGCGACGAGCGTCACGATCTGCGAGAGCAGGCTGTCCGACCCGACGTGCTCCGCGACGATCACGACGGAGCCCGTCTGGTTGATCGTGGCACCGAAGACGCGATCGCCGGCGCCTTTCTCCACCGGCAGCGGCTCCCCGGTGAGCATCGACTCGTCAAATGCCGATCGCCCCTCGAGCACGCGACCGTCGACGGGCACTTTCTCGCCCGGACGAACGCGGACGCGATCGCCGACGGCGACCGCTTCCAGTGGCACGTCTTCGTCCGTGCCGTCCGGCCGCACCCGCCGCGCGGTCTTCGGTGCGAGGCCGAGCAACTGGCGGATCGCGTGGCTCGTGCGGCCGCGCGCGGCGAGCTCGAGCCATTCTCCGAGCAGCACGAGCGTGACGACGACCGCGGACACTTCGAAGTACACACCCACTCTGCCGTGCTCATCTCGCATCGCGGGCGGAAATGCACTCGGCGCGAACGTCGCGAACAAGCTGAAGGCATACGCGACGAGCACGCCGAGGCCGATGAGCGTGTACATGTTCGGCGAGCGATGGATCACGCCGAGCCAGCCGCGCCGGTAGTAGTCGAGGCCCGCCCACGCGACCACCGGCAAGCTCAGGAGGAGCTCCGCCGCGCGGAACGCTTTGGCAACGGCGGCCGTGAGATGCATCGCGAAGAGGTGCGGGGCCATCGCGATGATCACGACGGGCGCGCTGAGTGCGGCGGCAACCCAGAACCGACGCCGGATCGCGCGGACTTCGCTGTCGTCCTCGACCTCGGTGGGCATGAGCGGCTCGAGCACCATGCCGCAGATCGGGCACGTGCCCGGGCCCACCTGCCGAATCTGCGGATGCATGGGACACGTATACACCGTGCCCGGCGGAGCGGGGCGCGCGGGCGCCTTCGCGGAGCCCTGCGCGTGAGGCGCAGGGTGCGCGCCGTGGCCGCGATGCGCGCAGTGGCCGTGATGCTCGGCCTGGCCTTGCCCATGCGCGCCATGACGGTGCCCGCCGCCGCCGTGGTGTGCGTCGTGGCCGTGGTGTGCGTCGTGGCCTTGGCGCGTGTCGTGGGCGTGCGGTTCGTCGCCCTGCTGCGCGCTATCGCCCCGCTGCGCGCTGTCGCGCTCGTGCACGGCCTCGCCGTGATGCGCCTCGTCGCTGTCGCGCGCATCTTGCCCGGGCGGCGCATCTTGTCCGCTCGGTGCGTCGTGGCCCTGCTGCGTGTGGCGCTCGTGATCCTTCATTCAGGCTCGCGCTCAGGCACCTGCGACGGTGAAGTGCAGCTTGCCCGACATGATGTGGCTATCCTCGCTGACCACGCGCCAGCTCACCGTGTACTTGCCCGGCGCGAGCTTCGGAGCCGGCACGCTCACCTGCGCCGCGGAATCCGCGGGCAGCGGCGTGAGCTTCTGCTCCCGTCCGCCATCCTTCTGAATCGTCAGCGCCGTGACCCGCGCGGCTTCCGAGAACGTGAGTGTGATGCGCTCCGGCGAGCTTTGCACCGTGCTTCCGTCGGCCGGCGTCGCCGCCTTCAGATGCGTGTGTGCTTGAGCGGCCGCAGCCACCGACAAGAGCGCCGCGCCGATGAACCCTTTCAACATGCTCATTGCGATCTCCCGAGCCTTAGAACCAAACCCGAATTCCAGCGAGCGCCTGGACATCGCTCGGGTCGTCGCCCGCGGCGCGCGCCAGGTCCGCCGTTCTGCCGAATCGATGAAGCCACGCCACCCCGACGTAGGGCGCGATCTCCCGCCTGATCTCATAGCGCAGCCGCAAGGAGATTTCGGCATCCGCGACGCCCGACATGATCCGCCGCTCCGGGTCGTCCTTGCCATAGGCGTTCAGCTCGAGCTCCGGAGTCACGATCAGGCGCTGCGTGAACAGCAACTCGTATTCCGCCTTCAAGCGCGCCGCCGTGCGGCCGGCATCGCCGAGGTAGGCCGTCGCTTCGACGTGGAAAAAGTAGGGCGCGAGCCCCTGCACCCCGAGGGCGAGCCAGTCCCGCGTCGGACCCTCGCCGAAGTCGTGGCGCACGCCGGCCTGCGTGCTCCACCAGCGGCTCACGATGCGGTCCCAGAGCACTTCGAGCCGGGCATCCTCCGTCGCGCCACCCACACGCTCGCCTTCGGCTTTCAGCCAGAGCTTGTCGTAGTCCGTGCCATAGTACGCCTGCGCGTCCCACGCGAACGCGGTCTCGCCGTCGGCATCGCGCCAGTCGAGCTGATCGAGCAGTACTTTGCCGAAGCGGGCCTTGTCGTCCATGTCCATCATCTCGGCCATCGTCCGATAGCTCATGTCGCCGAGCTCGCTCGAGGGTGGGGCGGGCGGCACGTGCTCCGCTTCGCTTTGGCCGGGATCTGAGTGCTGGTGTGCATGCTCTTGCGCATGCAGCGATGTCGCGTGCAGCAGCGCGCATGCCAGGAGCACCAAGTGGAGGATGCGCGCCGCGCCCGCGCGAAAGCGGAGTAACGATGCGAACCGCATGGCTGCCGCGCTCATGAGTGGTGCTCCGGCATCTCGGCGCCTGCGTGCGCAACGACGACCTCGCGGAACATGCCCGCCTCCATGTGATACGCGAGATGGCAGTGGAATGCCCAGCGTCCGAGCGCATCGGCCGTTACGAGATAACTCAGGCGCTGTGCGGGCTGCACGCTCACCGTGTGCTTGCGCACGAGAAACGAGCCGTCCTCCGCCTCGAGCTCGCTCCACATGCCGTGCAGATGGATCGGATGCGTCATCATCGAGTCGTTCACCAGCACGATGCGGAGGCGCTCGCCGTGATTGAAGCGCAGCGGCTCGGCTTCGGAGAACTTCTGTCCGTTGAAGGACCAGATGTAGCGCTCCATGTGTCCGGTGAGATGCAGCTCGATGTCGCGGCCGGCGTCGCGCCGATCGATCGGGCCGCCGAGTGTGTGCAGGTCGGCATACGTGAGCACGCGGCGCCCGTTGTTCCGCAGGCCTGGCCCGGGATCGTCCAGGCGGGACGAGGTCTGTGCGGCGATGGAGTCCACAATGGGGCCGGATTCGTCGGGCGCGTGCGTGGGCGCCTTGCTCGCAGCGTGCGGCGCGCTCGCATGCTGGTGGCCGGTCGCGCTGTGATCGGCACTCTCGAGCGTGCCGGTGTGAGCAGCGTGATCCGTGCCGGCCATGACATGGCCTGCGTGTGCTGCTCCCGCGGCACTCACGGCGTCGTGTCCTGCGTGCCCGGCTGCTACGTCGCTCCGGGTTCCGTGACCTGCATGTGTCGCTTCGGTGTCACGCATGGCCTCGTGGCCCGCGTGAGCCATGCCCATGTCACTCATCGTGAGCAACTGGGGCGCGTCGAGCGCCGGGACGTCCGCCGTCATTCCGGGCCGAGGGGCGAGCGTCCCGCGCGCGTATCCCGATCGATCCATCGACTGCGCGAAGAGGGTGTACGCGCGGTCGTCCCCCGGCTCGACGATCACGTCGAAGACTTCCGCAGTGCCGATCCGCAACTCATCCACGGTGACCGGCTCGACGTCCTGCCCATCCGCCGCGACGACAGTCAGCTTCAACCCCGGAATGCGCACGTCGAAGAAGCTCATCGACGAGCCATTGATCAAGCGCAATCGCACGCGCTCGCCGCGCCGGAAAAGTCCGGTCCAATTGCCGCTCGGAGTGACGCCGTTCATCAGATACGTGTACGTCGTGCCGTTGACGTCCGCGAGGTCGGTGGGGTCCATGCGCATCGCGCCCCACATGCGGCGATCGGCGAGCGTTTCCTTCAGGCCGTGCGCGCGCGCGTCCGCGAAGAGATCGCGCAGCGTGCGCTTGTGGTAGTTGTAATAGTCGCTCTGCTTCTTGAGCTTCGCGTAGATGCGCTCCGGATCTTCGTCCGTCCAGTCGGAGATGAGCACGACGTGCTCGCGATCGCTTGCGTGGCGCTCGCCGGCGGCCGGCTCGATGACGATCGGGCCATAGAGACCCGTCTGTTCCTGAAACCCCGAGTGCGCGTGATACCAGTAGGTGCCCGCCTGATTCACCTTGAAGCGATACGTGAAGGTCTCGCCGGCCGGAATGCCCGCAAAGCTCAGCCCCGGCACGCCATCCATGTCGGCCGGAAGGATGAAGCCGTGCCAGTGAATCGAGCTACGCACGCGCATGCGATTCGCCACGCGGATCGTGACCGAATCGCCTTGCCGCATGCGCAACAGCGGTCCCGGCACCTGCGCGTTCACCGCGGTGGCGACGCGCGGCCGTCCCGTGAAGTTCACCGACGTTTCGGTGAGTGTCAGATCGAAGTCGGGACCGACGAGCACCGAGCTGCTCCGATCCTGTGCACCCCAGGAGAAGTTGCGGGCGGACGAGAGCAGCAGGGCGCCACCCGCGAGGCCCTGTACGAAGCGCCGGCGTGAGAGCCGCGGCGCGCTCGATCGAAAACGAGACATAGCCCATCCAGTCGACGGTCCACGAACGCACGCTCGCCCGCGCGGAGCGAGCGCATGCCAAGCTCAAAATGCAGACGGCGACGGAATCAGATGGGCGGGCGGAAGAGCAGGGCGATCCGTTTGGGTGCGACGCCGACGACCGGGCTCACAGCCAAGGGCGGATGCGAGACCATCGGCGCAACGAGCAGCGCGATCCCCGGCAGAGCGGCCGGCGCATTCACGCAGACGCAGCCGCAGAAGCCGTTCTTGCAGTGATGACCGGCATCGGGCGCGGGAACGCTCGCGTGACCCATCGCGTGCGTGCCCGGAGCGCCGTCGTGACAGTGCCCCGATGTGGCCGCGGCGGGCGCGGACTGCGCCGCTTGGGCCATCGGCACGTGCACGACGCTCACCGCCAGAACCTGGCAGAGCAGGACCAGCAGCACGATGGCACGACGATGGGCAAAGCGAGGCATGACGCAAGCCTACCAGATCAGGGCCCGGCTTCGAGGCTTCGATAGATCCGCAGGAACTCGGCCGCGGCCTTCGGCAGATTGGCCTGCCAATCGGTCGCCGCGGCGTGATCCGCGCCGTCGGTGATGTACTTCACGCACGTGAACTCGGCCTTCTCGAGCCAGCAGACCTTTGCCAACGCGTACGCCTCCATGTCCAGCACATCGCTCGCGATCTCACGGCGTGTCTGGAAGGAGTCGCCGGTGCTACAGACGTAGTGCGGAAGCGACGGAACCGCGGCCGGGAATTCGATGAGCGCCGGTACGCTGTCGAACGGCGTCGTTCCCAAGCTGAAGCCCAGTGCCGTTACATCCATGTCGCGCTGGACGAACGAGCGGCAGGCCACGAGGGATCCAGTCGGCAACGTGTGACTGCCGGCCGTGCCGAAGTTGATGACGCGCGGCAGGCTGCCGCTCGTCAGGCGATGTTCGGTGAGCTTGCGGGTGAGCGCGTGCGCTGCGTTGATCTTGCCGACTCCCGTGTAGAGCACGGGAACGCCGGCGGCGGCGAAAAGCCCCTGCGACTCGACCTCGCGAGCCATGACAACGAGCGGCGGCACGCCGCTACTTTAGCAGCGCGCGCTTTCAGCGGCGCGAGCGGGCGGGCCGCACGCCCGAGATGAGGCAGCGTTCACCGCCTGCACGCCCTTCTCGCGCGCAGTGGCACGCCTCAGCTCGGCGCGCGCACGGATTTGGCGAGCTCCGCGGCCGATACCCACCAGCCGTGTACCTGCGGACGCATCGGGACAGGCACGGGCACCTTCGCGATGGGCCCAGCCGTGATGTTGTCCGCGTCCACCACCCACAGCTCGCTCTTGTAGTCGTCCGCGACCTGCCGATCGACGACCATGAGCAGCCAGCCGTTGTGATTGGCGCGCGCCGACGGCACGAGCACGGGCTCGTTCACTGCCATCCCGGCATCGAGGCCGAGCATCTCGACTTGGCCGGTTGCGAGATCGAGGCGCAAGAGGCAGTTGAAGGCCGTGCCGACCGGGCCGCCGCCGAGCGGCGGGCCCTTCGCGTTCGGATTCATGCTCGGCATCCACACGTAGCGATAGGGACGACCCTGGTCCTGATCGCGAATGCGCGGCAGATCGCCCGGCGGGCCGACGACCTGCTCCTCGAAGGTCTCGCCCGGACGGCTCATGTCGAACGTCCAGCGCGTGAGCCCGCCGCGCAGCTCGTTCTGCGCGCGGTGGATGCCGCCGGCTTCGCGCATGAACGGGAAGCCATTCGTGTCCGTGAGGCACGCATCCATGTGAATGAGCTTGCCGTCCTCGAACGCGTTCGTGAGATGGAACGCCGAGACGCCCTTCGGTCCCTTGAACCAGCGCATCTCGGACACCTTGCCATAGCGCGGCATGACGCCGACCCAGCTCTCGAGATCCTGCTGGTGTGCCCAGTGGACGCCACCGGCCTTGAGCCGCCCGAGGTCGGTCGTAGTCGGATACACGGGGAACAGCGCCCACTTTTCCGTGATGACGAAATCGTGCATCGACGAGACGTAGGGCGCCTGGAACCACTGTTCCGAGACGAGCTCGCCGCGCGCATTGGCGATGCAGTACGCGACATCGCGCGTCGCAAGCCCGCTCGCCTCGTAGCCGAAGAAGAACATCTCGCCCGTCTGCGGATCGATCCGCACGTGCGCCGTCATGGTTTCGGACTTGAGCTTGCCGCCGAAGTCGAACGAGCCGACCGTCTCGAGCGTGTGCGGATTCACCTCGTAGGGATGGCCGTCTTCCTTCGTCATCAGGAGCCGTCCCGCGTGCCACACCGGCGTCGTATTGGCGACGGTGCGATCGATGCCGCGCACCTCGGGCAGATCGGTGAACGGATTGCGATATCGGCCGAAGAGTGCGCGCCGCGCTTTGCGCTCCGCGAGGTAGCGCGCGGTGTGCACGTAACGGATGTCGTAGTCGACGTGACCGTTCTCGATGAAGAACCGGCTCACCATGCCGTCGCCGGACAGCGCGTGATCGTCGTCCTGCAGTGGCGGATGCGCTGGATCGGGCACGGCGCGAAAGAAGCTGCCGGCAATCTCCGGCGGCAGGGTCCCCTCGATATCCAGGTTGCGGACCGCGACTTCGAGCCGCACGGGGCGGTTCAGCTCGGTGAAGTGAATGGTGTTGGGGAATTTCGGCATGGCCTCGCGTGCCTCGTCTCGGCGGGCTTCTGATGCCCGGCGGACGCTAACACTTGCGAGTTTCGCGCCGCAATCGCTGCCGCCGCGCGTGACCTCAATGCGCGCTCATCCAAAAACATTCGCGCGCGCAGTCAATTTTCGCCGCGCGGAGTGTGCTAAGCGTAGGATTTCGATTTCGCGATCGCGGAGCCCGGGCGGGCAAGCAACACACAGCGCGATTGGAGAGGCACAGGGTGGGGGACGCACATGGCTGACAGAGCTCTGCCGCCGGGTCTGAGCGAGAGTCGCGCGCGGGCGGCGCTGCGTCGGATCGAGGCGATCACCGGCGCGGACTACGTGTTCACGGACGATCTCGATCGGCAGACCTACGCCGACAAATTCGCCATCGACGACACGCGGCACCAGCCGCTCGGGGCCGTTGCGCCGGCGACCGTCGAGGAGATTCGCGCGATCGTGCGCGTCGCCAGCGAGTACAAGCTGCCGCTCTGGCCGATCAGTCGCGGCAAGAACCTGGGCTACGGCGGCTCGGCGCCGCGCCTCTCCGGCTCACTGGTGCTCGATCTCTCGCGCATGAAGCGCATCGAAGTGGACGAAGAGAACGGCACGGTGCTGCTCGAGCCGGGTGTCGGGTTCTACGATCTGTACGACCATCTGCAGTCGCGCGGCATCAAGCTGTGGCTCTCCGTTCCCGGTAATAGCTGGGGCTCGGTGGTCGGCAACGCGCTCGATCGCGGCGCGGGCTACACGACGTACGGCGAGCACGCCTCGAAGATCTGCGGGATGGAGGTAGTGCTGCCCGACGGCGATCTCGTCCGCACCGGCATGGGTGCGCTTGCGAATTCGCGGACCTGGCAGCTCTATCGGTATGGATTCGGGCCGTGCTGGGACGCGCTCTTCTGTCAGTCGAACTTCGGCATCGTGACGAAGATGGGGCTGTGGCTCATGCCCGAGCCCGAATCGGTGATGGGTCTCGATCTGGAATTCGACAAGCCCGAAGACCTCGGCCCGCTCATCGACACGCTGGGCCCGTTGCGTCGGGAGGGACTCTTGCAGCAGTCGCCGACGATCGGCAACTGGCTGCGCGCGGCTGCCGTCGTCACGACGCGCGATCAATGGACGAAGGAGCCCGGCGCGCTGTCGGACGCCGTGATCGACGCCATTCGCAAGAAGTTTGGCATGGGCTGGTGGGGCGTGAGCCTGCGCCTGTACGGCCGCGAAGGCGTGAATCGCGAAGCGCTCGCCGTGCTCGAGAAGGCGATGACCGCGCTCGGCCCATTGAGCCTGAAGCGCACGTCCTGGCGCCAGGGCGAACCGCTCGAGCAAACCGGCTGGGTCGGCGTGCCGCTCACATTCCCGATGCAGAACGCCAACTGGCACGGCGGGCGCGGCGGCCACATCGGCTTCTCGCCGGTGCTGCCGCAGTCCGGCAAGCTCGCGCTGGAGCAGTTCCGCCGTACCTATCAGCGCTACAAGGAATTCGGCATGGACTATCAGGCGAGCTTCGCGATCGGCGAGCGTCACATGCTCAACATCAATGCCATTCTGTTCAACAAGGACGATCCAGCGATGATGAAGCGCGTCGATCCCTTCGTGCGCACGCTCATCGCCGATGCCAAAGCGCATGGCTATGGCGAGTACCGCACGCATCTCGACTACATGGATACGGTTGCCGAGACGTACGACTTCAACAATCACGCGCTCCTGCGCCTGAACGAGCGAGTGAAGGACGCGCTGGATCCCGCGGGCATTCTCGCGCCGGGCAAGAGCGGCGTGTGGCCGAGCGCGTATCGCAAGGAGCGTCGCGCATGAGGGTGGTGATCGCGTTTGTCGGGCTGCTCGCTTCGGTCGCGCTCGCTGACGCACCCGCGCCTGCGACCCAACCTGACGGCAAGGCGCTGTATCACGAAAAGTGCGCGATGTGCCATGACAAGACGGGCATGGGCACTGGCTTGCTCGCGCGCCGCTCGAAAACCCCCGAGCTGCTTCAGCGCACCGATCTCGACGCCGCGTTCGTCGTGCAAGCTGCGCGAGTCGGCATCGGCAACATGCCCGCGATTCCCCGCGGCGAAGTGAGCGATCGGGAGCTTCAAGCCATCGCGCAGTACCTCGCGCAGCCGGAGAAGCGGCAATGAGCACGCGGCGCGAGTTCATGATCGGCACGGTCGCGGTCGGCGGGACCATCGCGCTTGCTCCTGCGGCGCTGGCGGCCACGGATTCGCTCTTCGTCGCGGACGACGAGCTTTTTTACGCGTCGCAGCTCGCGGCGGAAGCCGCGAGTCGGGGATGGCGCATTCTTCCGGTCACGGGAGATCGCGTGCGCTTCGCGCGCGAGGTCTTCGGGCCGGGTGCGCCGGACGTGATTGCCGGCGCCACGCGCTACGCGGATTTCATTGTGCTGACGGGATGCGCGAGCGAGGCCGGCTATCGCCTCACCGGCAGCCGTGCGGACGGTGACCTCGTGAGGTGGAAAGTCGTCAGGCTCCGCCCGCCGGTTTGCACTGGATGATCAGCGACCGCGCGCCGTGACCTCGCTGAGCTCGAGCGCCGGCTTGCGCGCGCGGGCCTGCCAAAGCCCATGGCCCGAGTAGATGAGTAGCGCGATCCAGATGAGCACGAAGCCTACGGCGCGCGCCGAATCGAACGCCTCCCCGAAGACGATCAATCCGCATGCGAGCTGCAGGCTCGGCCCGACGAACTGGATGACGCCCATCGTGGAGTAGGGAATCTGCCGCGCGCCGAACGCGAACAGGAATAGCGGCACGGCGGTGACCACGCCGCTGCCAACGAGCAATGCGTCGACACCGATCGAAGAGTTGCCGAGCGCGCCGGCGCCGTGCGCGTGGCACCAGATGAGGTAACCGACTGCGAAGGGCGCGAGCAGGATCGTCTCGACCGCGAGCCCCGGCAGCGCGTCGATGCGCACGGTCTTGCGAATGAGGCCGTACACGCCAAACGAGGCGCCGACGGTGAACGCCGTCCACGGAACATGGCCGCCCACGACGATCAGATAGAGAACGCCCGCGCTCGCGACGGCAACGGCGGTCCACTGCGCGCCATTCAGCCGCTCCTTCAGCACGACGATTCCGAGCAGCACGTTCAGAAGTGGGCCGACGTAGTAGCCGAGGCTCACATCGAGCACGTGATCGTTGTTCACCGCCCAGGCGAAGGCGAGCCAGTTGATACTGATCAGCAGCGCGCTCGCGGCGAGGCGCGCGAACACGCCGTCGCGCGCGATGGCGGCGCGCAGAGCGCCTAGCTCTCCGCGAAGCGCCATCCACGCCAGCACGAACACGCAGGACCACGCGATGCGGTGCGCGGTGATCTGCATGGCCGAGATGTGCGCGAGGCCTTTCAGATAGATCGGGAACAAGCCCCAGATGGCGAACGCGCCAAGCGCAGCCGCGAGCCCTCGGGCCGGCAGCGCTGAGCGTGACTGAGACGACGACGAAGCCGTGCGGAATGCCGCGCCGGCAGCAGAGGAACGGTTGGACATGGTGTGGTGCTACTCTGCGGTCCACACTGTGAAATTGCTTCTCCCGTTAGATAGACGGCCTCGTCCGGCCATCAGGTCGGGCTTGAGCGTCCGTCCGCAGTGTCCGTCCCGGTCACGGGATCGGTCGTCCGCGGTCGTCCCGGACCTGGGACGCGACGCTGGTGCCGGTCCTTGCGCGCGGCTGGCGCGCGTCTCGCCGCGCCAAGAACTTTCGACGCCGAATCAGCCGCTTAACTTGCGCCGGGTCCCGATGGCATGTGGCCGATCGCACTTGGAATGCGCGGTGCTTTAAGCCTTTTGCGGGCTCGCAAGCATCCAAGGGCTCGCAAGGTGCAAGTCGTCATACACATCGGGAGAATCGTCATGCGTAACGCCGTTCACTCTTTCATGCTCGTCGCGGTTGGTCTGTTCCAGGTCGTGATCGTCGCCACGATGTTCCTCGGTCACTGAGCCGTGAAGATCCATGCGCAGAATGCTTGCGATGGCTGCCGGAGCGCGCGTCTCTCTTCGT
This sequence comes from Steroidobacteraceae bacterium, assembly GCA_035548535.1. GTDB lineage: Bacteria > Pseudomonadota > Gammaproteobacteria > Steroidobacterales > Steroidobacteraceae > JADGHX01. Next base: position 8,296 of record DASZSS010000031.1, on the reverse strand, counting down.
CCCGGGCGAGTCGTGTCGAAACGCTCGCTGCGCTCGCCCGAAGAGAGACGCCGCGAGATCTGCGCTCTTTCGTGATGAAGTAACTCGGGAATGATCCGCCAGCTCGAGATGCCGATTGCGCTCGCTGGCCGTTTCGACGAGCCCCCGCGTGCTCGCGAATCGGGAACGCTAGATGCTACGAGGCGCCCGATATGCCAGAGGGGAGCAGGGGAGCACACATGGCATCCCGACGCACGGCTGTTCGCGAGCACGAAAATTCACCGCCCAATTCGACCGCGCAAGTTGCGACGGTAACTTCCGATTCGCCGCTGACACTGCTGCCATCCCCGCGAGCATATTCCGCGAGTCACACGATTCCGCCATGCATTCGTGAGGACATGATCCAGCAGGCGGCGTACTACCTCGCCGAGCAGCGCGGCTTCGCACCGGGCCACGAGCTCGAGGACTGGCTCGCCGCCGAGCGCCAAGTCGACGCGCTCCTGCGCGAGCGCTACGCCTGATCGAATGCGCCCGCCGCGGAGGTTGCCCGCGGAGAGTTGAGGTTCAAGAGGCGACGCTGACGTCGGCGCTTTGCGCCGGAGGTGAACGCCATGAAGGACCGAGCCTGCGAGCTGCGCGTGCGTCGCATGCTCGCATTCGCCTCCACCTTGAGCCTGATGCTCGTCTCCTGCGGCGGAGTCAACGAGAGCGACACCCCTCTGTTCGCCGCGAGCAGCAGCGGAAGTTTCGCGGCGCGCGGTGAGATCACCGGCTTCGGCAGCATCGTCGTGAACGGGATCGAGATCTTCACGAGCGGCGCGACGATCCAAGTCGACGGGGCGGGTGGCGCCGAATCGGATCTGCGGCTGGGTCAGGTGGTCGAAGTGCAGGGCACTCTGGACAACGGGGGTGTGACCGCCACGGCGCGCAGCGTGCGCTTCGATGCGAATGTCGGCGGGCCAGTCGATACGCTGGATACGCTCGGGAAGGCGCTCGTCGTGCTGGGTCAGCCCGTCCGAATCACGACGACTACGGTCATGGGGTTCGGCGACGTTCCGATCGATCTCATCGACCTCGCACCGGGATTCTTCGTGGTCGTGAGCGGCTTCGTCGACTCGAAGGGGGCGATCGTCGCGACGCGCGTCGAGCGGCGGTTCACGCCGAGCCAACTGGTCGTCTCAGGCGCCATCGATGCGTTGGATCCTGTCGCTATGCGCTTTTCGATGAACGCATTGACGGTGGAGTATGCGAGCGCCGCGATCACTGGAACGCTGGACAACGGTGTGTGCGTATCAGCGCAAGGCGACGCCTCGACGAGTGGGACCTTGCTCGCCACGCGTGTTGATGCGAAGCCGTGTGGGGTCGCGGCGGCGACCGGCGATCGAGGCATCATCGCGGGCCTCGTCAACCGCTTCGTCTCCGCGACCGACTTCGAGGTCGATCGCCAGCGCGTCACGACCAGCGCGTCGACCGTATTCACGGCGGGCGGAGCGAGCGCCGCGCCAGGCGACCTTGGCCTCGATGCGCAAGTTCGCGTGGAGGGCACGTTCGATAGCTCGGGGAGACTGCAGGCGAGCAAGGTCGACATCGTCCCCGCGAGCTCCTCAAGCATGACGGGCACGGTGGAGTCGCTGAACGCGCGGGACGGCACGCTCATCATCCTCGGCAGCAGCGTGACGGTGAACGCCTCGACGCGGATGCAAGACGCTTCCCGCGCACCGGTGTCGCGGATGCGCTTTGGCGATCTGCGTACCGGCGATCTTCTCGAAGTCCGCGGCTATCCGGGCGCGAGCGCAACGTCTCTGATCGCTACGCGAATCACGCGGCGCGACGCCGATCGCTGACCGCGCGTCTCGAGCAAGCGCTCGTTCGCCGCCGAACTTCTCGTAGCTGCCGGGATAGACGCCAGCCATGCAGCGGCGCCGAAGCGTTGGCGAACGTGCCGGACTGTCCTGGCACTCCTCGTGGCCTGCACAGTGCGTGGGCTGGCGTCGAAGTCGCGCGCGTGGTGCTTCGGCTTACGCGACGGCGCGATGCCGGACGACGCCGTGATTGTTGAGATGCAGGCGAGCGAACTGCGCGTAACTATCCTGCAAATCGATGGCGACGTCGCCGCGCGAGTAACTCGTGCCCGAGCCGATCTCGGCGAGCTCGTACTCGAAGCCATGCGGCAGATCGATGCGCACGCGGTGCTCCGCGCCCGTGACGGGATTGCGAATCGGCTGCCCTTCGACCTGCAGGACGCTGCCGACGCGGACCGTACCGCGCCGGGCGTCCACGTCGATCTCAATCTCGATGGGCGCGAAGATCGGGTCGTACACCTTTTCCATCGTCGTGGCGAACACGGCGAACACCGTTGCGAACGGATCCGAGTCCTGCCCGGAGAAGATCTTGAGTACCGCCTCGCGCTGCGCCTCGGTGGCGCCGACGTCGACGAACACCTGGCCTTTGCCCTTGCCCTGGTGAATGGGCCCGGGCCACGAGAAGGCGATGGCGGCCTTCACGCCATCCAGTGACGTCGCACCGTAATGGCCACGGTCGATCAGGAATCCGCCGATGGCCTCGCAATAGCCCTGCGTCGGCAGCGCATTGAATTGGCAAGGGCAACCGTAGGAGCAGTTGCAGTTCACCATCTCGCGCGCCTGAATTTCCCAGGGAGTCATGGAAGTCTCCTCGTGTACGCAGCAGCGTTTAGGTGGGCCGGCGCCTCACGATACGAGCGTTCCGGACCGGCGGCAAGAGGCGTAGATTGCAGGGTTCTCGACGCAGGGGCGCCCCCATGGATACCGATGTGCTGGTCGTGGGTGCCGGCCCAACAGGGCTGATGCTCGCCAATCAACTCGCCCGTCGCGGAGTGCGCGTGCTCATCATCGACCGCCACGCCGGGCCGTCGCGCGAGACGCGCGCGCTCGGCGTGCAAGCGCGCACCCTCGAGATCTACTCCGCGCTCGGCATCGTCGACGAGGCCCTGGCGCTGGGGACACCCGGCAACGGCGCATGGCTTTGGGCAAACGGTCGCAAGATGGCCCACGTACCCCTCGGGGATGCCGGTAAGCACGTGACTCCTTATCCGTTCATCCTCGTCCTCGGTCAGGACGACAACGAGCGGATCCTGGGCGAGCACCTGAAGACGCTCGGAGTGGCGGTCCAGTGGAACACCGAGCTCGTCGCGCTCGAGCAGAGCGCCGACGGCGCCACCGCCAAACTGAAAAGTGCGGATGGGAGCACGCGCACCGTCACCGCGGCGTGGATCGGGGGTTGCGATGGCGCGCACAGCAGCGTGCGCGAGCTGTGCGGGATCACCTTCCCGGGCGCGCCGTACGAGCACGTGTTCTTCGTCGCAGACGTTGAGGCAACGGGCAGCATGGTGGCGGGATCGGTGAACGTGTATCTATGGAAGGACGGCTTTCATCTGTTCTTTCCCATGCGCGGCACGGATCACTGGCGCATCGTCGGGATTCTGCCGGCGGCGCTGCGCGATCGCGGCGACGTGACGTTCGACTCGGTATTGCCTGCGATCCGCGGCGAGCTGGGGAATGCGCTCACTGTGAAAGGGTGCAGCTGGTTTTCGACCTATCGCATCCATCATCGCTGCGCGGCGCGCTTCCGCAGCGGGCGCTGCTTTCTGATGGGTGACGCCGCTCACATTCACAGCCCGGTCGGTGCGCAAGGCATGAACACCGGTTTGCAGGATGCGTACAACCTCGCGTGGAAGCTCGCGCTCGTCGTGCAAGGGCGCGCGAACGCCGCGCTGCTCGATTCTTACGAGGAGGAGCGCATCCGGGTGGCGCAGCGATTGCTTCGCACGACGGACCGCGGATTCCGATTCATCGTCGCGGATAACCGCGGCGCGGGTCTCTTGCGCACACAGGTGCTGGCGCGCATGGCGGCATTTGCGCTGAGTCGCGAGAGCGTGCAGAGCGCCGCGTTTCGCATCGTTTCGCAGATCGGTATCCGGTATCGCCACAGCGCGCTCTCCCAAGCCGGTCCGCTCGCCGAGGGCGCGCCCCGGGCGGGAGATCGTTTCCCGTGGCTGAACGTGCGGCTGCGGCCGAACGGATCGGTGGAGGATCTGTTCGCGACGGCCGACGACACGCGCTTCAATCTGTACGTGTTCGGTCAGTCGGCGCCAGGGGCCGAGGCGCTGCCGCTCGGCGATCTCATGAGGGTGCACGTCGTGCCGCGCGATCCGCAGAACGATGCGGCGCTCGCGCGGGCCGGCATTCCGCAGCCTTCTTTCTATCTTGTCCGCCCCGACGGGTATGTCGGGCTCTGCGATACGCGCTTCGACGCGGAGGAGATCAGCCGCTACCTGGTCGAGCGCGTTCATCTGTCGCACTCGCGCGATCGAACGGGCAACATACCCGCCGAGGAGGTATCTCATGCAGCCCGTGATCGACGACCTGGTGACGCGGTATGAAACCGGAAAGCTCTCGCGCCGTGAGCTGATTCGAGGACTGACATGGCTCGCCGCGGCGGGCCCGGCGCTGGGGGCGGGATCATCGTCGCAGACACCGCCACTGCCGGCCACGGGGATCGACCACATCTGCGTGCGCGTGAAAGATCTCGCACGCGCGGCGCAGTTTTACGGCTCGCTGTTCGGCGTCGTGCCGCTCGGTGAGGACAAAGAGCATCGCATTCTGCGCCTCGGTGTCGGCAAACACGTGATGGTGTCGCTGCGTCAGGACGAGCCGTACGGAACCATCGATCACTTCTGCATCAAGGTCGACGGCTTCAAGAAGGATGATGCGACCCGCGTGCTTCGGGAGCGCGGCCTCACGACGCACGAGGATTGGGAGTACGGGTTCTACGTGCGCGATCCCGACAACGCCGTCGTACAGATGCTCTGACGCCGAGCGTTGCGGCTCGCGGGAGATCCCGTCAGGCGGGGCGATCCGATCAGGCGGGCGCCGTGGTCGCGAGGGCCCTGCGGCCACGCGGGGGCTGCGGTCACGCGGACGATGCGGTCACGCGGCCCATGCGGTCAGGTGGCCGATGCGGTCACGCGGCCCATGTGGTCACGCGGGCGATGCGGTCTCCGCGGCGCGATGGTGCGGGCAGGCGTCCGCTCGTTTCGCGTGATTCACGGGCGGCTCGGCGTGTTCGACGAGTGTCGCCACGTCCTCGCTTTGACCCGCCATGGCCACGCTAATGGACACGGTCACGCGCCCGATCGGGACGCCGCCGTCGTCCTGCATGCCGCACCGGACGGTCGCATCGCGCAGCTGCTCGCCGACCACCCATGCGCCCGCAATCGTCGTGTCGGTGAGCAGCACGACGAAATCACCCGCTTGCTGAGCGGATGCTCGTGTCGTCACGGCTCCAGTGCGAGCAAATCGTCGAAGCGCGCGGCGGTTTTGTACATGGCCATACCGTAACGCCCGGCCGTGATGCTCGAGTCGTGAGCTTCGACCACGAGTTGTCCGTTGACGTACCCACGCAGAGAGTTGCCGACCGCTTCGAGCCGCAACGTGTACCAGGTGTTCGTCGTCACGGGCAGCGGAGCACTGTCGAGCACGGTGACGCTCGCGCCGGTCAGCTTGCGCAAGGACACCTGGTTACTGCTTCGTACAGTCATGTAGTAAAAATTGTAGTCGTCCGCGTATCGCGCCACCGGACCGAACCATCGGTCGGCGCCATCGAAGGTGACTGCCTTCGCGCGCATCTGCACGACCTGATCGCCGGTGTCCGCGCCGGCAATCAAGCGCGCGTCGCCGGCGGTGCTTGTCTGTTCGACGACGCGCGAGCCATCTTGCACGTGCCTGTAGCCGCCCATGACGGACGTCCATTCGAACGGCACGTCTTCCTCGAAGTCGTTGGCGAAGAGCGTCACCTGCGGATTGGGTGTGATCGTCACGTTGTCGTAATCGACGGCAGCTTTGTACGTGCGCAAGCCGGCCGTGCCGCGCTTGTGCACGCTATCGCGCGCTTGAACGAGCAGCTTCCCATCGACGTACGCTCTCATCCAGGTGCCAACGGCCTCGAGCCGCAGTCTGTACGTCCGATTGAGCGCCACCGGAAGCGGGGCGCTCGCGAGCACGCTGATCGCGCCGTTTTGTAGCTTGCGCAACTCGATGCGGTTCGTCGTGCGCAGCGTGACGTAGTAGAAATTACTCGTATCGGTCTGACGTACCGTGAGCCCGAACCAGCGCTCGCCGCTCGGGCTGAACGCGGTGGGACGCGCGTCCGCTTCGATGGCCTGATTGGTCCAGTCGAGCCCCGTGCGCGCCGCCGCGGCATCACCGGCGACGCTCGATTGGCGATACACGAGGGTCGAGTTGCTCGGCACCACGGAGAACGAGCTGCCCGCGATCGCCGTCCACTGCGTCGCATTGCCCGTCTCGAAATCGTCGAGGATCACGGCGGGCGGGCTCAGATCGAGCGGCACATCGTAGACGTAAGCGGCATGCTCACCGCTCGCAATCACGCGCCGGCCACTGATCTCGACCGTCTTGCCCAGAAATTGCTGTACAGACGCATCGCTCGAGAGCAGCCGCGCGAGGGGCCGCGCACCGCCGTTCGCGCCGATGTCGTACACGTGCACGGAGCCCGCGTCCTCGCCGCGAAGATCGTCGCCGAACATGCCGACGACGCCGAGTCCGCTCGCCGCCGCGAGTGAGCCGATGTCGAACGTCGACGCGAAGGTGCGGCCGTCACGGTTCAGCATGAAAGCGTCAGCCGACTGCAGCCGTACGCCATCCGGAACGAGGTTGCCGGCGGCGAGCTTCAACTTCAGGATGCCAGCCCATACCGGGCTGTTGACGAGCACCGTCCCACCGTCGAAGGCCAGCGCGCGCGGGTCGGCAAGGTCGGCGAGCGAGAACGAGCCGCGATTGCCCCAGCCGCTCGCAGTGCGCAGCCAGCTCGCCAGCTCCGGCGCGTTGTTCAAGGCCTCTTCGAAGGGAATGCCGAAGAACACCTGGTTGCCGATGATGTCGGCGTCGCCTCCGTGTCCGTGCACGACGTTGCGCGTCGGCCCGGCGATCAGCACGCCGTCCTGCACCCACTGTCCCGACGGGTCGCGTCGATAGGCCAGCACCTGCATTTGCGGCCCCTCGCCAGTGACGATCACCGTACCCCCGTCGATCTCGACGTCGCGGCCCATCGCCGCGACATCCGGCGGGCTCCGAATCGTCCCCGTATTGATCCAGCCCGTGCTCCGGCGCTCGAAGATGCGGAGGTTGCCGAGCCACGAGATCGCCGCGAGGTCGCCCTGAATGGCGACGGAGACGGGATCGGGCTCACCGAGAAACGAGCCGGCTTGATCGAGCAGCAACGTCGCAACCGTCGTCCACTTGCCCGCCGAGCCGCGCTCGAACAGGAATGCCGCGAGGAGGAAGTCGTTGCCCGCCGGCCCCTCGCGCCACGCGCTGATGAGGGCGCGATCCCCGTCGACCGCCACCTCGCTGACGTGCGTGTAGCGCGAATCGGGCGGGGCCAGGCGCGCTTGCTCTTCGAGCGCAAGTGGCGCGGCCGAGAGCGTGGCGCAGGCGGACATCGCCGCGAGCGCCGCCATGAACCGGCTGAGGCTTCGCATGAGGGATCTCCTCTCGAGAGGCTGAGGTGTCGTTCTTCTGCCTCGAAAGAGGAGCAACCGCTATTCCGACTCGCGCGTGCGCCGTGTGTGCGCGATCACAGTTCCGCTATCGATTCCTCGCGCTCATCGTCCGGCCTCCATCACGCGACGGAGCGCCGCGCGAATGCGCTTCTGACCGGGGAAGTATTCCCACTCGAATGCGTGCGGATACGGCGTGTCCCAGCCGCACACGCGCTCGATTGGCGCTTCGAGAGTCCAGAAGCATTCCTCCTGCACCGTCGCGTACAGCTCGGCGCCGAAGCCGCTGAAGCGCGTGGCCTCGTGCACGATGACGCAGCGGCCCGTGCGCTTCACCGATTCACAGATGGTGTCGACATCGAGCGGGATGAACGAGCGGACATCGATTATCTCGGCGTCGACCTCCTGCGCAGCCACCGCGGCCGCGGCGACATGCACCATCGTGCCGTACGTCAGCACCGTCACCTCGTCGCCCGGGCGCACGATCTCGGCCTTGCCGAGCGGGACGGTGTAGTAGCCCTCGGGGACTTCGCCCTTCGGATGCGTACGCCACGGCACGGCGGGCTTGCCGTGATCGCCATCGAACGGTCCGTTGTAGATGCGCTTCGGCTCGAAGAAGATGACCGGATCGTCGTCCTGAATGGCGGAGATGAGCAGGCCCTTCGCATCGTACGGATTCGACGGCATCACGACCTTGAGGCCGGCGACGTGCGTGAAGATGCCTTCAGGACTCTGCGAATGCGTTTGCCCGCCGCGAATGCC
>DASZSS010000030.1:0-4028 GCA_035548535.1 Steroidobacteraceae bacterium | reverse complement strand
CGCGCGCGAGCCGGCGCGCCTGGTTGTCCTCGTTTTCGACAATCAGATGGACCTCGCGGCCGCTCGTACGCGCGCGCACACGCTCCGCCAGCTCGTCCAGAATGTGCACACGACTGTCGTCGAGGATCGCATGGACGGCATCGAGGCGCAGCCCATCGAAGTGATAGTCCTCCATCCAGTACAGCGCGTTCTCCACGAACATCTCGCGAACGGGTGCGCTGTCGGCGCCGTCGAAGTTGATCGCCGCGCCCCAGGGCGTGTGATGGCGGTTGGTGAAGAACTGCGGCGCGTAGCGTCCGAGATAGTTGCCCTCCGGGCCGAAGTGGTTGTACACGACATCGAGCAGCACCATGAGCCCGTGCCGATGTGCCGCATCGACCAGCGCCTGCAGCTCCTCGGGCCGACCGTAAGCAGACTCCGGTGCGAACGGCAGCACGCCGTCGTATCCCCAGTTGCGCGCACCCGCGAAGTCCCCGATGGGCATCAGCTCGATCGCAGTCACGCCGAGCGCCGCAAGATGCGGCAGCTTCTCTTGCGCTCCGGCGAAGGTTCCAGCGGGTGTGAAGGTGCCGACGTGCAGCTCGTAGAGGACGGCCTCGTTCCACGGCCGTCCGCGCCAGCTCGCGTCGGTCCACGCGAAACGATGCGTGTCGATGACCTCGCTGGGACCACCTACATCCTCGGGCTGGAAGCGTGACGCGGGGTCCGGCACACGCGTGCCGTCCGGAAGAACGAACCAGTATCGCGAGCCGACGCCCGCACGGTTCGTCGTTAGCTCGTGCCAGCCGCCTTCCACTGCGAGCATCCCGAGCGGCTCGCGCTCACCGTCGAGGAACACACTGGCGCGCTCGAGCGCAGGTGCCCATAGCCGGAATCGCGTTCCGTTCGCGAGCGGCAGGGCGCCCCATTGCGGGTGCTCCGTGACGCCGCGCTCCGGCTGCACTCCCGGTTCGCCGTTGCGGCTTTGCATGCTCGTGTCTCGCCTCCGTGCGTGTCGTTGTGCACGCGAAGGAGCGGGCAGCAATGCGAATGCCTGGGAGCCCGGCCTGCGGAGCGCGAACCTGGCTTGGGTCAAACGGGCGAGCCTGCATCGCAGACGACGCCTTCGTGCGGACGCAACTCGAGCTTCCCACCCGTGCAGACATCGCTGCGGTCCAGGTAAGTGGACACGAGGACGTGTGTGGCGTGCTCGAGCGGAACGGACTGAGCCTCATCGCCGACGTTCAGCGCGACCCAGACCTTCTTCGCGCCGTAACGACGCGCGTACCTCACCGCGTTGCCCACTGAGCGCGCGGGCTCAAACGAGCCGGCGCTGAGCTCGAGGCGCTCGCGCCTGAGCCGAATGAGCTTTCGATAGAGCGCGAGCATCGAACGCGGCTCATTCCGCTGCACGCTCACGTTGAGCTCGGCCACGTCATCGCCGACCGGCAACCATGGCGTGCCGGACGTGAACCCGGCGTGACGCGTGCCGTCCCAGCGCATCGGCGCGCGCTCCGGATCGCGATTCAAGCCGTATCCCGGCACGAGCCGCTCGAAGGGGTCCTGCACCTGATGCGGAGCCACCGGCACGTCGCGCATTCCGATCTCGTCACCGGCGAACAGAATCGGCGTCCCGGGCAGCGTGAAGAGCAACATCGCCGCCACGCGCGCGCGAGCGGGACCGATGCGGCTCGCGATGCGGGACTTGTCGTGGCCGCCCACGATCCAATCGGGCCAGGACGCATCCGGCAGCGCCGACAGGTATTCGTCGAGCGTCGCCGCCAGAGAATCCACGTCCCAGCGGGTGTCGAGCAGCGCATAGTTCAGCGGGAGGTGAAAGATCGGGCGGCCTCGCCACGAGTAGAAGCGCCAGATGCGCTCGGTCGCGCCTTGCACTTCGCCGAGCAGAACGCGGTCGGGGAATTCGTCGACGACGGCGCGCAGATCTACGAGATAGCCGCGCGTTTCGTTGCGATCATCGGTGAAGGTTCGTTTCAGCCGTTCCGGCGGCGGCAGGCTGGGATCCCAATCGGGGTGCGGAGGATCGTTGCGCAAGAGCGCGTCCTCCGCGAGAACCGCGCTCGCGTCGACCCGGAAGCCGTCCACGCCGCGCTTCAGCCAGAAGCGCAGCACGTCCGCCATGGCGTGCCGCACTTCGGGATTGCGCCAGTTCAGGTCCGGCTGTTCCTTGAGAAACGCGTGGTAGTAGTACTGGCCGGTGCGCTCGTCGCAGGTCCACGCGCTGCCGCCGAAGCGGCTCAGCCAGTTGTTGGGCGGCCCGCCGTCCGGAGCGGGATCGTGCCAGACGTACCAGTCGCGCTTGGCATTGCGGCGTGCAGAGCGGCTCTCGACAAACCACGGATGCTGATCCGACGTGTGATTCGGAACGAAGTCCATAATGAGGCGGATGCCGCGCTCGTGCAGGGCCATGATCAGCCGATCGAGATCGCTCATCGTTCCGAAGAGCGGATCGACGCCGAGGTAGTCGGCGATGTCGTAGCCGAAATCACGCATGGGAGAGGGTTGCACGGGTGAGAGCCATACCGCGTCCACGCCCAGCTCGCTGAGATGGTCCAGTCGCGAGAGCACGCCGGGAAGATCGCCGATGCCGTCGCCGTTCGAGTCCTGAAAAGAGCGGGGATAGATCTGATAGATCACCGCGCGTTGCCACCAGGCGAGATCCGCGGGTTGCGGGTCGAACACGCTACGCATTGGCGTAAGCGGTGATCGCCGGCTGCGCGATCGCGGGTTGCGAGCGTTGGAGCTCGCAGGCGCCATCCGTGAGCGCGCCGCCCGGTCGGCGCGTCGAAATGCAGTTGAGGTCATGAACACGCATCACCCGCAGCTCAGCAACTCGGATGCCACGCTCCGCCGAGGTGCGGCGAAAACGCGCAGCCCGTGCGGGTATGAAGCGTGCGAGCAACGCGTGCCGCTTCTCACATCGCCGAGGGACTGGGTATGAAGCTTCAGATGCTGGGGACTGTGCTTGCGATCACGCTGTGCGCACCGGCACTCGCACAGACCCCGAATGAACGGCCGTTCGGATTCCACGTCGGAGCCGGCTTCAGCGCGACCACGGGCACCGCGGACCGATATCTCGACGACGGCTGGATCGTGAGCGGCGGCGTCGACTGGCACCCGAATCCCGATTTGCCGCTGACGCTCTCCCTCGATGCTCACTACAGCGACTACGACGCGACGAACGAGCTGATCAATCTCGGGACGGTCGCGACGCGGACGCGCATCGACGACGGCGACGGCAGCACGCTCGGCGCCGATGTCAACGCGACATACGGCGTGCCTCTCGGCTCGCGGCTGCGCGGCTACATCGTTGCGGGCGCCGGCATCGATCGTCGCCGCATCGAGCTCACGCAGACCGTGCTGTTCAATGGTTTCGTCTGCGATCCCTTCTGGGGGTTCTGCGGCATCGGCGCGGTGCCCGGCGATGTGATCGTGGCGCGGAACTCGACCACGCGCTTCGCCTGGAACGCTGGTCTCGGCCTCGAGCTACCGGTCGGCAACGGCGCCTGGTTCTTCGATGCACGCTTTCGCCGCATCGAGACGACGCGGCCGACCGAATACGTGCCCATTCAGATCGGCTATCGCTTCTGAGCAGCGGCGCATGCTTTGGTCGCGCGCGAAGCGTCAGGGCGCCTCGAGTCCGGGTCAGGGCGCCTCGAGTCCGGACGCCCTGCCGGTGGGCCGGCTACGCGGCCTGGTTGCGCACTCTCACGAGCTCCGTTCCCGGTGACCAGCTATACGTATTCGAAACGGTCGTCGACGGCGAGCCGTGTGCATTCACGGCCTCGCGGTACTCGAGCGAGCTGCGCCCCTCGCGATCCTCCGGGACGAAATCGGTGCCGTTCTTGCGCAGCGAGACCTCCTCCGCGATGACCTGCCGCACGAATGCCCGCTGGCTCGAGAACTGGATGAAGTCCGGTAGCTCGCCGGAGCCCAGCAGTTCCTGCGGGTCGCGCCGCTCGGTGTCTTTGAAGAGCCGCAGCGCCGCCTGGAAGTGGCCGAGCTCGAAATCGAGGAAGCGCTCCCAG
>DASZSS010000029.1:0-7864 GCA_035548535.1 Steroidobacteraceae bacterium | reverse complement strand
AAGAACTCGCACTCGATCGATTTCCACGCGGCGCGCGTCGATGTGCTCTCGCAGTTCGAGTCGGTCAAGCCGGGAGAGAGCAAGAGCTTCACGTGGACGCCGACGTATCCGGGCACGTTCTACTACCACTGCGGCTCCGATCCGATGATCCAGCACATCGCGCGCGGCATGTACGGCGTGATCATCGTCGATCCGAAAGATCCCAATGCGCTGCCCAAGGCGGATCGCGAGTACGTGCTGATCCAGGCGGAGCTGTATCCGAATCCGGATAACCAGGACGACATGATGGCGAACAAGTGGACGCACGTCATGTTCAACGGCGGCATCTTCAAGTACGACCCGGTGCACGACCCGAATGCCACGCGCGTGCTGCAGGCCAAGCCCGGTGAGCGCGTGCGCATTCACTTCGTGAACGCGGGCGTCAATGAGTTCGCCTCGTTCCATCCGATCGCCGGCATCTGGGACCGGGTCTATCCGAGCGGCAATGCGAAGAACGCGCTGGTCGGCCTGCAGAGCTACGTCGTGGGACCGGGTGACGCCGCGGCGTTCGACATCATCTCGCCGATCGAGGGCGCGAACGCACTCGTCACGCACTCGCTGCGACAAGCGCTCACCGGCGCGATCGCAGTGCTGCAGTTCACGAAAGACGCCGATCCGAAGATGGGTCACGGCGACAACATCCTCGTGAGATGAAGCGCGGGGCGGCCGATGGCCGCCCCGAACACCTGGTGGCTCATGGCTCGACGCAAGCTCAGACTCCGATTCCTCGCGGCGGCCGCACTGGTCTCGGGCATTGCCGTGATGGCGGCGGTGTTGGCCGTGCAGTCTCGCCATGGGCCGGTCGAAACGCCGCCTGCGGCCTACGCGGATGAGGCGGGCGTGTGGTACTGCCCGATGCACGCACACGTGACGTCGGACCACGAAGGCTCGTGCCCGATCTGCGGCATGAAGCTCGTGAAAAGAAGCGGGCCGGCGCCGAGCGCGCACGGGAACGAGCACATGGCCGAGCGCATGGACGAGCACATGGCCGAGCACATGGACGAAGTGTTCGTGGCGCCTCACATGCAGGAACGATTGGGCCTGGTGATGGAGTCGGTCGAGCAGCGCGACTTCAGTCCTGCGGTGGACGTTGCGGCCGAGGTGGTCGCGGACGAGAGCCGCGTCGTGACGCTGTCGCCGAAGGTGGAAGGGTGGATCGAGCACCTCGGCGTGTCTGTCGTCGGGCAAGCCGTGCGAGCAGGGCAGGTCCTGTACGAGATCTACTCGCCGGAGCTGCAGGAGCGCCAGAAGGGATACATCGATCTGCTCACGCGTCGCGATTCGCTGCTCGAGGCGAAGAGCGGCGCGGGCGGCATGAGCGTCGGCAATAGTCAGCCCGACCTCATGCTGGCGAGTGTCGCGCGCGAGCGCTATCGGGTGCGCACCCGTCTTCTCGCGGCGGACGTTCCCGCGTCCGTGGTCGACGATCTCGAACGCTTCCGCCGCGTTCACGACGTCATTCCCGTGCTGGCGGCGCATGACGGCGTGGTCACCGCGATTGGCGCGCGTGAGGGCGCGTACGTGCGGCCCGGAGAAATCGTGGTCAGCTATGCGGACCAGCACGCGGCCTGGGCCGAGGTCATTCTCACCCCGGACGTGCTCGGCCAGCTTCGCAGCGGCGACGAGCTCGAGCTGCAATCGACCCTGAGCCGCGAAGCGAGCGTGACCTCACGCCTCGATCCCGCGCTCGCGGTGATTGATCCGACATCGAGGACGGCGCGTCTGCGTGTGCCGCTCGGGGCCGGCGCCACTCAATTTCTCCCCGGAACGATTCTCGACGGCCGCATTCGCATGCAGCCGCGGCGCGCGCTCACGATTCCCGCCGAAAGCGTGCTGCGGACCGGACGCGGCGACTTCGTGATCGTGTCGGAGTCGGAGAATCACTTCCGGCAGGCGCAGGTCCATCTGGGCATGGAGAGCGGCGACCGCGTCGAGGTGCTCGACGGGCTCAGCCCCGGGCAGGCCGTGGTCACCAACGGTCAGTTCATGCTGAGCGCGGAGAGCTCGCTGCAATCTTCGTGGCGCAGATTTGCGGCGGCGGAGCGGAGCACGTCGCGCTCGCCATGATCGAGCGCGTCATCGACTGGGCGCTGCGCTCTCGCGGATGGATTCTGTGCGGCGCGCTGGTACTCGCGACCCTCGCCGGCGTCCAGGCGAGCCGCCTGAAGCTCGATGCACTTCCCGATCTTTCCGACAACCAGATCATCGTTCGAGCGAGCTTCCCCGGCCGCCCACCGCAACTCGTCGAAGACCAGCTCACCTATCCGCTCACCACCGCACTCCTCGGCTTGCCCGGTGCAACCGCCGTGCGTGGCATCTCGATGTTCGGAGAGGCGTACGTATATGTGGTGCTCGCGGACAGCGTCGCTGCGGACGCGGTTCGCTCGCGCGTGCTCGAGCGTCTCAGTCAGCTCGCTCCGACGCTGCCGCCCGGCGCGACCACCGCGCTCGGGCCGGACGCCTCGGGCGTGGGCTGGATCTTCCAGTACGCCCTGCTTGCGAAGAACCGCGACATCACGCCCGACCGACTGAGGTCGTTGCAAGAGTTCGTCATCAAGCCCGAGTTGCAGAGCGTTCAGGGCGTCGCCGAAGTCGCGACGTTCGGCGCGGCCGCGCGGCAGGTGCAGGTGGAGCTCGATGCGAATCGGCTGACGGCGCTCGGCATCTCGGCCGGGCAAGTCGCCGAGGCCGTGCGCAATGCCAATCGCGCGGCGGGCGGAGGTGCACTCGAGCTCGGCCGCCAGCGAGTGCTCATCTCGGCCGATGCGCGAGTTCGCTCGCGTGAGGAGCTGCTCGACATCCCGATCGGCAACGACGCGAAAGGCGCAGTCCTGCGGCTGCGCCAGGTTGCCAACGTGAGCTACGGACCGGCGCCGCAGCTCGGCATCGCGGACCTGAACGGTGCCGGCGCAGTCGTCAGCGGCATCGTCGTCATGCGCAAGGGTGAGAACGCGGATCGCGTGGCTGCACGCGTGAAATCCGCGATCTCCGGACTGCAAACAGCGCTTCCCGAAGGTGTCGAGCTCGTCTCCACGTACGACAGAACGAAGATCATCCACGGCGCCGTGCGATCGCTGGCCGCCCGACTAATCGAAGAGGCGATCGTCGTCGCGCTCGTGTGCGGCGCCTTTCTCTGGCGCGTCCGGTCGGCGCTCGTCATCATCCTGACACTGCCCATCGGTCTCCTCTGCGCGCTCGCGCTGCTCGAATGGCAGGACGTGACGGCAAACATCATGTCGCTCGGGGGCCTGGCCATCGCGATCGGCGCGATGGTCGATGCCGCCGTCGTGATGGTCGAAGCGCTTCATCGCAAGCTGGAGCGGCATCGAGCCGCGGACCTCTCGCACCGCGAGCTCGTGCGGGAAACGGCCCGCGAGGTGGGGCCGGCGCTCTTCTTTTCGCTGCTCGTCATCACGCTGTCCTTCCTGCCCGTGCTGTTCCTGCAGGGCCAGGAGGGAAAGCTGTTCTCGCCCCTCGCACTCACGAAGACCTATGCGATGGCGGCAGCGGCGCTTCTGTCCATCACGCTCGTGCCAGTGCTGATGGGCATGCTCATCAAGGGCCCGGTCGCGCCGGAGCTGCGGAACCCGCTCAATCGCTGGCTGATGCGCGGCTACCGGCCACTGCTCCAAGCAGTGCTCGACCGGCCGCGTACGATGCTGGCGCTCGCGGCCGTGGTGAGCGTGTCGCTTCTCTTCCCGCTCTCGAAAATGGGCCGCGAGTTCATGCCGCCGCTCGATGAGGGCGACCTCCTGTACATGCCGACGACGCTTCCCGACGTTTCCCTCGACGAAGCGGCGGAGGTGTTGCGCGTGACCGACGAGCTGATCCGGCAGATGCCGGAGGTCGCGCTGGTTCATGGCAAGGCGGGACGCAGCGATTCGGCGACGGATCCAGCGCCGCTCTCCATGCTCGAGACCACGATTCTGCTCAAGCCGCGTGCCGAGTGGCCCGAACCGATCACGACGCATGAGCTCATCCGCCGGCTGGACGAACGCGTGCGGCTCGCGGGACTCACCAACTCCTGGGGATTTCCGATCGCCACGCGCATCGACATGCTGGCGACAGGCGTACGCACGCCGCTCGCGTTGCGCATCTCGGGCCCGGACCTCACGCGGATTCAGGCGTTGAGCGAGCGAGCCGAGGAGGTGCTGCGCGGCGTGCCGGGCATTCGCGCGGCGTTTGCCGAGCGCGCGGCGTCCGGTCGATTCCTGGACGTGGAGCTCGATCGCACGCGCGCGAACCTGTACGGCGTCCGCGCGTCAGATCTGACTGACCTCATCGGTGGCGCGGTGGGGGGAGAACCGGTCGATACGCTGAGCGTCGGGCGCGAGCGCTATCCGATCGTCGTGCGCTTCGCGCGCGCGCAGCGCGACTCGCTCGGAGATCTCGCAAGACTGCCGGTTCGCACGGCGTCCGGCGCCATCGTCACGCTCTCGCAGATTGCGAGCCTGCGCGTGGTCGACGGCGCGACGGAGATTCGCAGCGAAAACGCGCGTCCGGTAGGCTTCGTGCTCCTGGACGTGGCCGACCGTGACGTCGGCGGAGTGCTCGCCCGCGCACGCGAGGCGCTGGACCGCGCCGGCCTTCACGAGCCGGGCTACACGCTGAGCTGGGTCGGTCAGTATCAACGCCTGCAGGCCGCGACGGTGCGCCTCGTCGGAATCAGTCTGGTCACGCTCGCGGCCATCGTGGGAGTCTTGTACTGGCATTTCCGTTGCTGGAAACGCGTTGGAGTGGTGATCGGGAGCATGCCGTTCGCGGCAAGCGGAGCGGCATGGACGACGTACTGGCTCGGCTATCAGTGGTCGTTCGCGACCGCGGTCGGATTTCTTGCGCTTGCAGGCGTTGCTGCGGAGTTCTGCGTCGTGATGCTGCTCTACCTCGATCACGAAATGCGGGCGACGGCGGCGCTGGCGGGCGCCGGTTCGCGTGCCGCATCGCGAACGGCAGTGATTCGCGGTGCGCTTCTGCGCCTGCGGCCCAAGACGATGACGGTGGCCGTGATTCTGGGCGGTTTGTTGCCGCTCATGATGTCGGAGGGACCGGGCGTTGATGTGATGCGGCCCGTCGCAGCCCCCGTCATCGGCGGAATGTTGACGGCGCCGCTCTTCTCGTTGCTGGTAGTGCCGGCCCTGTATCTCATGATGTTTGGGGTGCGCGAGCGGCAACAGCAGGTCGCGCGGCCCCGCGAACCCGTCGCAATCGATACGATGCGAGGTGACGCATGATGGACGCTTCGGAAACTTCCGCCGCCCCCGCGAAACGGTGGGCCTTGTTCTCCTACGGCTTCCGGCCGATGTTTCTCGCGGCGTTCGCCTACGCGCTCATCGCCATGGCGGCATGGATGGCGATTCGCGCGCTCGGTGTCATGCCACTCCCGACGCTGCCGCCGCAGCTTTGGCACGGACACGAAATGCTGTTCGGGTTCATCGCCGCGGCGATTGCGGGATTCCTGCTCACGGCCGTGCCGAGCTGGACCGGCACCAAGGGCTTCGGCGGATGGCCCCTCGTCGCGCTCTCGGCGATTTGGCTCTGCGGGCGCGTCGCGTTTGCCTTCGCCGTCGATCTGCCGTCATGGCTCGTTGCCACGGCGGAGCTGGCCTTCCTTCCTGCGCTCGCGGTCCTGATCGCATTCCCTCTGCTACGTGCACGCAACCGAAACACGCCGCTACTCATCGTCATAGGCGCATTTTGGTTTGCAGATGCCACGTTCCTGTGTTCCATGGCGCTCGGCGATATCGCGCTCGCGAGCAAGACCCTGCTCGCCGGGATCGATATCGTGCTGCTGCTGGTCACGGTGATCGGTGGTCGTATCGTGCCCGCATTCACCGCAAATGCGTTGCGTCGTCGCGGGATCGCGGCCGAGGTGAGCAGCTTCCGATGGCTCGATACGGCGACGATCGCATGCATGATCCTCATCGCCGTCGGCGATGCGTTCGCGGTCTCGTTGCCGCTCGCTGTCTTGTTGGCCGGGATTGCAGCCGTGCTCCATGCGGCACGTCTGGCCGGGTGGCAGGGCATCCGCTCGTTGCGCGAGCCGATCGTGTGGATTCTTCACCTCGGTTATCTGTGGCTACCCGTGGGGCTCGCGTTGAAAGCCGTCTTCCTCGGCACCGGCGCCGCATGGGCGGCGGACTGGCTGCACGCCCTCACAGTCGGCACAGCCGCGACGATGATCGTTGCAGTGATCACGCGCGCCTCGCTCGGTCACACGGGGCGCCCGCTCGTTGTCTCGCAGCCGGTTGCGTTCGCGTACGGCATCCTCGGCGCTGCCGCGCTCGTGCGAGCGTTCGCGACATCGCTGGGGGCGTATCGCGAATGGGCCATATGGATTGCGGCCGCGCTATGGGTTGCCGCGTTCGCTGTGCTACTCGCGCGCTACACCCCGATCCTCGTGCGACCCAGAGTCGACGGGCGCCCTGGATGATCGGCGGCGCCGCGCCGTGCCACGCCGCTCCGACTCAGGCGATGCGCCACGCAACGACGCGAGAGACTCGAGCGCTGCCCTGACAAGTTTCATCCGAGCGGAAAGTACGGGTCCGGCGCCTCATCTTCGTCATCGGCGGACGGTGCATCGATCGGCGGATCGCCGGCGTCAGCGATGACGGTGAGCTCTCGATACTCGAGCGCAGCAATCGCAAACTCCCATTCCCCCGAGTACTCCTGCCCGTCGGCGCCTGGACACCATTGCTGTCCTTCGCCATACGGTTCGCAGAAGAGCGGGCTGGTCGATCTGCTCATGTGCGGCTCCTGGCCTGATTCGAGGTGGTCGAGTACGTGCAGCAAGTTGCATGCACCCTGGGCGCGATGCCTGCGAGTTGCGCCACGCGCCGCCGCCGCACCCCGAGCCCCGATTTGCCGCAACCGAAGGCGCGACCGAGATCTACGATGCGGTTGATCGGCGCTTCATGGATACCTTCGCGCGAGCGACGCCGTCGCGCGGTACTGGCGAGCCGCGCCGCATGGGCACGCTTCGTGGTACGCCTGCACGCACGTCGCAACCCACGGAGCTGTAGTCATGAGCCAGGTCGCCATTGTCGTCGGCAGCCTTCGCAAGGATTCGATCAACCGCAAGCTCGCTCAGGCGGTGGCGAAGCTCGCGCCACCACAACTGTCGTTCACGTGGCCGCGCATCGACGATCTGCCGCTCTACAACCAGGACGACGACGCGAATCAGCACCCGAACGTATTGAGGTTGAAGCGGGAGATCGCAGCCGTTCAGGGCGTGATCTTCGTCACGCCCGAGTACAACCGCTCGATCCCCGGTGTGCTCAAGAACGCGATCGACAACGCCTCGCGGCCGTATGGTCAGAGCGCGTGGGCCGGAAAGGCCGCGGGTGTGATGGGCGCGTCCATCGGAGCGCCGGGCGCATCGATGGCGCAGCAGCACTTGCGAAATGTGCTCGCCTACCTCGATGTGCCGACGCTGGCACAGCCGGAGGTGTTCGTGCAGGTCACGGAGGAGACGTTCGACGCGCGGGGCGAGATCGCGCGGCCGGACCTGAAGGAATTCCTATCGGGATGGATGTCGCGCTACGTCGAGTGGCTTGGCGTCTTCGCGCGAGCCGGCGGCAAGTGAGTGCATGCTCCGCGGCGAGCTTGCGGCCATCTTCCGAACAGCGGTACTGGCGGCCGAGCGCGTGACCCTGCGCGTCGACCATCTTCAGCGCCTTCGCGTGCGGCCGGACGGCCGAGTAGAGATCGTCACCCCTGGATGTTGCAGCCAGGGCAGACGTTCTCGTCGCGCCTTCGGGCAATGCAGTGAGGGCAGCCGGCCTCGTCGCAAACGGAGCAACGCCGCTCCACTTCGCGCGCGTAGTAC
>DASZSS010000028.1:0-8480 GCA_035548535.1 Steroidobacteraceae bacterium | reverse complement strand
GCACCATCACGAGGCTCTTCACGAACGTCGGGCGATAGGCGTCGTGCGGAATGCGATCGTCCGCATAGATGTCCTCGACGACCGCCGGCTGGCGGTTGAGCATCGCCCAGCCGCTGATGCAGACCTCCAGCGGAAAGCGCTGGCCCTTCCAGAGCGGCGAGATCGCGTCCTCGTCCGCGTAGAAGCACCGGTCGCCTTCCCGCAGGACGAACGTTGCGCCGTCGGCGCCGGTCAGCTCGCGCGCTGCGCGCCGCACGATGGCCATGACGGTTTCCAGATTGCGTGCGAGCGAGAGCTTCTGCACGACGGTCACGAGATGCTGCATGCTGCGAATATAGCGTTCACGGGCCCGCACGGGCGGGCGTCGCGATGCGCACGCGCCGTGCAGCGGGCTGCGGGTCTGCACGATTGGGTGTGCGCAGGGTCTGCGCGGCAGCCGGAGGCGTCAATGCGTTGTTCTCTTTTTGAGACTTGCGCACGGGGCTGCCGCGGCGTGCGCCACGCGGTGCGGACCGGGTGCGAGCGGTCCGCGCGGTCCGGACCGAGCCCTCGTCGTCGCTTTCCTGCGTATTTGGCGTCGCGGTGCGTGCTGCCACTAGAATGGCCGCCGGAGGGCACGACGTGAACACCACCTGGAATTCCGAGGATTCATTCTGGAAACGGACCATCCTGTATTCGGCGATCGCCGCGGTCGTGGTCATCGGTGGGGGTGTCCTCTATTACTACAACTTTATGAAGCCGCAGCCGGTCGCCGCGCCGCCACCCGTGGCCGAGGCGCCGCCGCCGCCTGCGGCGCCGGCCGAGCCCGAGCACCATCCCCTGCCGCCCGCCCCGCAGACCAAGCCCCTCCCGCCGTTGAACGAGAGCGACGCGCCCCTCGCGGAGGACCTCGGCACCGTGTTCGGCAAGAAGGCCATCGAGCAGCTCCTCGTTCCCGAGCAGCTCGTGCGGCACATCGTCGTGACCGTGGACAACT
The DNA here is from genome assembly GCA_035548535.1 of Steroidobacteraceae bacterium. Taxonomy (GTDB): domain Bacteria; phylum Pseudomonadota; class Gammaproteobacteria; order Steroidobacterales; family Steroidobacteraceae; genus JADGHX01. The sequence goes on along the minus strand of DASZSS010000028.1, from coordinate 7,504 downwards.
TGCCGCGGGCCAAGGTGGCGGTGGAGCAGCGGCCCCTGAGGGCCACTCCCGGCGAGACCGTCACAGTCGCGAACGGCGACACGATCACGCTCAGCGCCGACAACTACGCGCGCTACGCGCCGCTCATCAAGATTCTGCAGAACACGAACATCCAGGAGCTCGGCGCGCTTTATCTGCGCTACTACCCGCTGTTCCAGCAGGCCTACGAGGACCTGGGCTCCCCGGGGATGTACTTCAACGATCGGCTCGTGCAGGTGATCGATCATCTGCTCGAGACGCCGGACCTGCGCGGGCCCATCGAGTTGCGGCAAGGCAAGGTCTTCTACGAGTACGCCGATCCAGCCCTCGAATCGCGCTCCGCGGGACAGAAGCTGCTGATGCGCATGGGTCCGGACAACGCGGCGGTCGTCAAGAAGAAGCTGCGCGAGCTGCGCACGTTCGTCACCACCTCGCAGGACCAGCCGCAGGACACGGGCAGCTCGGCCGCGACCGGCGAAGGCGCGCAGACTCCGCAGCCGCTGCCGGACGACGAAGCGAAGCCCGCGGCGCCCGTCCACTGAATAGGCTCTCGGCATGTTGATGCCGCCTCCAGATCCGGCGATTCTCGCGCGCCGCGGCGAGCTGCTCGCACGGCTGCGTGAAGTCGTTCCGGGCGGCGTCATCGAGGACGAAGCGTCGCGACGCGCGTACGAGCAGGACGCGCTCACCGCGTACCGCCAATTGCCGCTGCTGGTCGTGTTGCCGTCCTCGACGGAAGAGGTCGCAGCGGCGCTGCGCATCTGCAGCTCGCTCGGCGTGAAGGTCGTGCCGCGCGGCGCGGGGACGTCGCTGTCGGGCGGGGCGCTGCCGCTCGCGGATGGCGTGATCCTGGGGCTCGCGAAGCTCAACCGCATCCTCGATATCGACTACGACAATCGCACGGTCACGTGCCAGCCCGGGGTGACGAATCTTGCGATCTCCAAAGCCGTCGAGGCCCGCGGGTTCTACTACGCGCCCGATCCGTCCAGCCAGATCGCCTGCACCATCGGCGGCAACGTCGCGGAGAACTCCGGCGGCGTGCACTGTCTGAAGTACGGCCTGACGACGAACAACGTGCTGGGTGTGCAGCTCGTGACCATCGACGGCGAGGTGCTGCGCGTGGGCGGCAAGCACCTCGATCCGGAAGGCTACGATCTGCTCGGCATTCTCACCGGCTCGGAGGGCCTGCTCGGCGTGGTCACGGAGGTCGTCGTGCGCATCCTGCCGAAGCCGCAGACGGCCCGCGCGCTGCTCATCGGCTTTGCGTCGAACGAAGCCGCCGGCGACACCGTCGCGGCGATCATCGCGGCCGGGATCATTCCGGCCGGCATGGAGATGATGGACAAGCCCGCGATCCACGCGGCCGAGGCGTTCGTGCAGGTCGGGTACCCGCTCGATGTCGAAGCGCTGCTCATCGTCGAGCTCGACGGGCCCGGTGCCGAAGTCGATCACCTCTGCGGCGAGGTTACGCGCATCGCGCAGGCGCATGGCGCCGTGAGCTGCCGCATGAGTCGCGACGAGCGCGAGCGGCTCTCGTTCTGGGCGGGGCGCAAGGCGGCGTTCCCCGCCGTGGGGCGGATCAGTCCCGACTATCTCTGCATGGACGGCACCATTCCGCGCAAAGCCTTGCCGGCCGTGCTCGCGCGCTTGCGCGAATTCGAGCGCGAATTCGGCCTGCGAGTGGCGAACGTGTTTCACGCGGGCGATGGCAATCTGCATCCGCTCATCCTGTTCGACTCGAACGTGCCGGGTGAGCTCGAGCGCGCCGAAGCGCTCGGCGCGGCGATCCTGCGGCTCTGCGTGCAGGTCGGTGGCGTGCTGACCGGCGAGCACGGCGTGGGCATCGAGAAGCGGGACCTGATGCCGGAGCAATTCAGCGCGAGCGATCTTGCGCATCAGCAGCGGCTGAAGTGCGCGTTCGATCCGAGTGGGCTGCTGAATCCCGGCAAGGTGTTCCCGGTACTGCACCGGTGCGCGGAGCTCGGGCGCATGCACGTTCATCAGGGTAAGCTCGCGTTTCCCGATATCCCGCGGTTCTAGCGCTCTCCGACTGGTGACCACTTTCGCCCCCCGAACGGCCGATGAGGCGACCGAAGCTCTGCGCTGGGCGCTCGCCGCCGGCGAAGCCTTCGAGATCGTGGGCTCGCAAAGCAAGCGCACGCTGGGCCGGCCGGTGAATGTGGCGAACGTGCTCGACGTGTCCGGGATCTCCGGCATCGTGAGCTACGAGCCGGCCGAGCTGGTGCTGACGGCGCGTGCGGGAACGCCGCTGCACGTGATCGAAGCCGCGCTCGCGGAGCACGCGCAGTGTCTCGCGTTCGAGCCACCGGACTTCAGCAGGTTGCTCGCGACGGACGTGCCGAGAGCGACGTCGGAGAGCGCGCAGGGCGTATCGGGTACGCTTGGCGGCGTGGTCGCGACCGGCTTGTCGGGGCCGCGGCGCTTCAAGGCGGGGGCGGTGCGCGATCACTTGCTCGGCATCGCGGCGGTGTCGGGACGCGCCGAAGCCTTCGTCGCGGGCGGCAAGGTCGTGAAGAACGTCACCGGCTACGACATTCCGAAGCTCATGGCGGGCTCGTACGGCACGCTCGCGGTGCTCACCGAGATCACCATGAAAACGCTGCCCGCGCCCGAGGACGTGCGCACGCTGATCGTTGCGGGTCTCGATGTGGGCGCCGCGGTTGACGCGATGACTCGAGTCCTGCATTCCGCGCTCGATGTGTCGGGTGCTTGCCATCTGCCCGCGGAGATCGCGCTTGCCGGCAAGCCTGCGAATGTTGCCGCCACCGCGTTCCGGATCGAAGGATTCGCCGTGTCGGTCGAGTTTCGCGCGCAGGAGCTGGCGGCTCGCTTGAGCGCGCTGGGCGCCCTCACCGTGCTGCGCGACGGCGAATGCACGGCGTTCTGGCGCGACGTGCGCGATGTGGCTCCTTTCGCGGATAGGAGCGATGAGTGGGTGTGGCGTCTCTCCATCCCGCCTGCTGCTGCACCGGCCGTCGTAGCGCGCATCCAGCGCGAGCTCCCCGCGGCGAAATGGTTTCTCGATTGGGCCGGCGGGCTCGTCTGGCTCGCCGTCGCGCCGGGCGCTGTCATTGCAGGCGATTCGAGCGCGCCGCGCGGCGCGACGGAGTGCGTCGCGCAGATTCGTGGGTTGCTCGCCGGCACCGAAGGCCACGCCACGTTGTTCCGTGCGCCGGCCCGCGTGCGCGCCGTGGCCGAGGTGTTCCAGCCGCAGCCGCTCGCGCTTGCCGCGCTGTCGCAGCGGGTGAAAGCGCAGTTCGACCCGCGCGGCATTCTGAATCCGGGCCGCATGTACGCGGACGTCTGAGCGCATGCAAACGCATTTCTCTCCGGCACAGCTCGCCCATCCGCAGGTCGCCGAGTCCGATCGCATCCTGCGCAAGTGCGTGCATTGCGGCTTCTGCACGGCCACCTGTCCGACGTACCTGCTGACCGGCGACGAGCTCGATGGCCCACGCGGGCGCATCTATCTCGCTAAGGACATGCTCGAGAAGGATCGTCCCGCCGACGCCACGACGGTGAAGCATCTCGATCGCTGTCTCACGTGCCTGTCGTGCATGACGACGTGCCCGTCGGGCGTGCACTACATGCATCTGATCGATCACGCGCGACAGCACATCGAGCGCACCTATCGGCGCCCCTTCGGCGAGAGAGCGTTGCGAGCCCTGCTCGCGCTCGTCCTGCCGTACACGGGACGGTTTCGTTGGGCACTGCGGGCCGCGGCGGTCGCGCGGCCATTCCGCGCGCTGCTGCCCGCACGGCTGCGCGGGTTGATCGACACGGCGCGCGCCGAGCGTTCGGCGCAGTCAGAAACCGTGCACGGCTTGCCGCAGAACGCGACGGCGCGCCGCCGCCGCGTTGCGCTGCTGCCCGGGTGCGTGCAGCCTGCGCTGCGTCCGCAGATCAACGAGGCAACCGTACGCCTGCTCAACCGGTACGGCGTCGAGGTCGTCGTCGCGAAAGGCACCGGCTGCTGCGGCGCTCTCGTGCACCACTTGGGCCGCGAGCACCAATCCCTCGCGCAAGCCAAAGCCGATATCGACGCGTGGACACGCGAGATCGAGGCCGGTGGGCTCGATGCGATCATCGTCACCGCGTCGGGCTGCGGCACGATGCTGAAGGACTACGGGTTCCTGTTCCGCAACGATCCGGCGTATGCGGAGAAGGCGGCGCGCGTCGCTTCGCTTGCGCGTGATGTGACGGAAGTGCTCGCCGAGGTGGCATTCGGTCCCGAGGCCGAAGCCAACGGCACGGCCGCGCGCGGCGCGAGCGAGCCCGCACCCAATGCATTGCGCGCGCCGGAATCTCTGCGCGTCGCCTACCACTCCGCGTGCTCGCTCCAGCACGGGCAGCGGTTGCACAGTCTTCCGGCCGATCTGCTCCGCAAGGCCGGCTTCACCGTGCTCGACATTCCCGAGAGCCACATCTGCTGCGGCTCCGCCGGAACCTACAGTCTTCTGCAGCCCGAGATGTCCACGCAGCTTCGCGAGCGCAAGGCGCGCAACATCGAGTCTGTCGAGCCGGCCGTCATCGCCACCGGCAACATCGGCTGCATCACGCAGATCGCGCAGGCCACCGCCATCCCAATCGTGCATACGGTCGAGCTTCTCGATTGGGCGGCGGGTGGCCCGAAGCCCGCCGGCTTGCGGTGAACGCTACTTCCCGCCCGCGAGCGCCTTCACGAGCTGGTGCTGGTACTCCAGGCCGTCGAAGAACGACTTCACCGCCACGCGCTCATCCTTGCCATGCGCGCGATTGTCGAAGAGCTCGGAGGCGAGGCCGGAGTGTCCGTACGTGGGAATGCCCGCGTTGCGCAGGAAGCGTCCATCCGTTGCGCCCGCCGACATGATCGGCAGCAGCGGCACGCCGGGCCAGAACTTCGCCGCGACTTTGCGGATCGCGCCACTCAGCTCCGCGGTGAGCGGCGAGGGATCGCTCAGGGTGTCGAGCGGCTCGGGCTTCACGGCGATCTGGCTATCCGCCAGCACTTTCACGAGCGTCTCGCGCACCTGATCCGGCGTTTCGCCGGGCACGATGCGGCAATTCACCATCGCTCGTGCGAGCTGGGGCAGCGCATTGTCCGCGTGCCCGCCTTGGAGGCGCGTGGCGACGCAGGTCGTGCGCAGCTGAGCGTTGTACGCCGGGCGCGTCGCGAGGCGCTCGACCGCCGCCGCATCGGGCGGGGAAGCGAGAATGGCCTTCATGTCCTGCGCGTCCTGACCCGTTTGCATCTTCGCGAGCTGCTCGAAGTACGCGCGCGTCGTCTCGTTCAGATGCACGGGGAAGTCGAACTTCTCGAGTCGCGCGAGCCCCTCGGCGAGACGGTAGATCGCGTTGTCCTTCGACGGCTGCGAGCTGTGGCCGCCCGGGCTCGTCACCTCGAGCCAGTAGCTCTGGAACAGCTTCTCGGTGGTCTGCACGCTCACCCACTTCGGCTTGCCGTCCTGGAGCGCGACGCCGCCGCCTTCGTTGAGCGCGTACTCGGCGTCGATCAGCTCGCGATGATTCTGGATCAGATCGTTGATGCCGTAGTGGTGGCGATCGGAGATCTCCTCGTCGGTCGTGAGCGCGAGGATGAGGTCGCGGTCCGGGCGATAGCCTTCCTTCTTCCAGCGGATCATGTTCGCGACGAAGGCGGCCGCCATGAACTTGTCGTCGCCCGTGCCGCGCCCGTAGTAGTAGCCGTCCTGCTCGACGAGGCGATACGGATCGGTGGTCCAGTCCGAGCGCAGCGCCTCGACCACGTCGATGTGGGCCAGCAGCAGGATGGGCTTCTTCTTGCCCGTGCCGTGCAGGCGCGCCACGAGATTGCCGCGCTTCGGCGCGGTCTGGAAGGTGTGCACGTCGGCGTCGGGGAAGCCGCCGGCCTTCAGGCGGGCGGCCATCGCCTGCGCGGCCGCGTAGGTATCGCCGACCGACTGCGACGTGTTGATCTCGACGAGCTCGCGATAGATGTCGCGGGCGAGCTCCTGATCGGGGGTGAGCTTTGCGGGCTCCGACGCGGCGGCTGCAACGCCGACGAGCGCGCACAGCGCGGCCACGGCTGCGTGGCGCGCGAATGTAGCACTGCATGACATGGGGACTTTCTCCTCGGGCTCGGGCGCCGAGAGCGTAACCGACGCGCGCCGCCCGCGCGCAGCGGGTGAGATCGCCGGACAGCACGGCGCGACGAAAGTCGGGCCTGCTCGCCGTGCCGACCACTACAGCACGCTCGGGGGCCTGCTCGCGTGCGAGCGCTACAACCAGCTCGCGGGCCTGCTCGCCGTGCCTAGCGCTACAGCCGGCTCGAGGGCTTGCTCGCCTGCCGAGCGCTACAGTCGGCTCGGGGGCACGCTTTCCCAGCGCCGCCACACTCGTCGGAGCTGATGCGCCGAGCTGAATCCGGCGAGCTGGGCGACGCGCTCGATCGGGCGCTCGCCCTGCGTCAGCATCTCGCGCGCGAGCGCGACGCGCATGCGCTGCACGTAGTCGATCGGCGAGCACTGTGCGTGCACGGCGAAGAGGCGCGCCAGGTTTCGCTGGCTCGTGTGCGCAATCTCCGCCAGGCGACTCGCCGGCCAGCGTGCCGCCGGGTTGCGGCTCACCGCGTCCTGCACCCGATGGACGACGGGATGGATGTGATTCCGGTGCATCACCCACGGCGATAGCGCAGGGTCCGCCCCCGAGCGCCGCATGTAGACGACGAGCTCGCGGGCGACGAGCGCCGCGGCCCGATGCCCGAGCTGCTGCCCGATGACATGGAGCGCGAGGTCGATACCGGCCGTCACGCCCGCGCTCGTCAGCACCCGTCCATGCTCGACGAAGATGCGATTCGCATGCACGTGCGCGCTGGGCGCGACTCGCTTCAGCTCCTCGATGTGCGCGTGGTGCGTCGTGCATTCGAGGTTCGCCAGCACGCCGGCGTGGCCGGCAACGACGCTGCCCGCGCACACGCACATCAAGGTGACCGACTCATCGGCGAGCGTGTGGCGCAGCCACTCCGCGAGCTGCGCGACCGCCGTGCTGTCGAGGTTGAGCGTCCGCCCCACGACGCCCGTCACCACGACGATGGAGCCGGCCGCCACCTTGCGAGGCAGCGGCCGGATGCCAGCGAGCTGCAGCCCGACGCCCGATTCGATCGTGCGCGAGTTGCCGACGAAGCTCAGCGCATAGCTGCCCGGCACCTGCTGATTCGCGATGCGGAACGCCTCCGCGGGCCCGGCGACGTCGAGCAACACGGTATCCGGCAATAGCGCGAACAGCACCTCTCTCATAGGCAGCGACTCATGCGAACACGTCCGCGGTGTTCACCACTTTCGCGAAGCGCTCGTCGAGCACGAGCGCGGTGCGCTCCATGATATCGCTCGCCGTGTAGGTGCGGCCGGATTTCGCCACCATGGGAAAGGTGTGCGTGGCATCCAGCGCGTAGGTGACCTCGAATCCCGAATCGGAGGCGTGGCGCGTCGTCGTCTCGCAGCACTGCTCG
>DASZSS010000027.1:0-4189 GCA_035548535.1 Steroidobacteraceae bacterium | reverse complement strand
CCGTTCGGCTATCTCGCGCGAAAGGGCGGCAAGGCTAACATCGGACCCCTTGTCTTTCAACTGCTTATAGCGCCTGCGAGCCCGTTCTTCCGGGCTCGCGGTGAGGAATATTTTGAGGTCGGCATGCGGGAAGACAACCGTGCCCATATCGCGCCCGTCCGCGACCAGACCGGGAGGGAGCGCGAACGCATGCTGACGCGCCAGGAGCGCCCGGCGCACCTCCGGCCAGGCCGCGACGCGTGATGCGCCCGCCCCCGTGGCCTCGGAGCGCAGCTCGGCCGTCACGTCCATGCCATCGAGCGTCACCATCTCACCGCCGTCCGGGCCGCTGCCGAACGCAACATTCATGACGCCGGCCAGCTTGGCGTGCCCCGTTATGTCGTTCGGGTCGAGGCCCTTTTGCGCGCCGGCGAGCGCGGCGAGGCGATACAGGGCGCCGCTGTCGAGCAGATGCCACCCAGCGTACCTCGCGACGGCACGGGCGATCGTGCCTTTACCCGAGCCGCTCGGTCCGTCGATCGTGACGATGGGGGTTGCCATGTGCGGGAAAGTATCTCAGGCGCCCGGAGGGCGACCAAATTCGCCGAACGGCGTCAGCTACGCGGCCTCGATCTGCAGCCCGGCGCTGCGGGCCGTCTGGACGAAGCCCGGGAAGGAGGTCGCGACGTTCGCGACATCGCGGATCTCGATCGGGCGTGCGGCCCGTACGCTCGCCATGGCGAACGCCATCGCGATCCGATGGTCGCCGTGGCTCTCGACGACCCCGCCGGAGAACCCCGAGCCGCCGCGAATCCAGATGCCGTCGGGTAGCAACTCGTGCTCCACGCCGAGGCGGGCCAAGCCCTCGGCCATCACGGCGAGGCGATCGCTCTCCTTCACGCGCAGCTCGTGCGCCCCGCGCACCAGCGTCTCCCCCTGCGCGCAGGCGGCGGCGATGAAGAACACTGGGAATTCGTCGATGGAGAGCGGCACGAGCGTCTCGGGCACCGTGATGCCTTTGAGCTTGCTCGCCTGCACGTCGATATCGGCCACCGGCTCACCGACCGCTCTGCCCTGCTGCTCCGCCATGGGCTTCGCACGCACGCGAATGTTCGCGCCCATCATCCTCAGCATGTCGAGCAGACCGGTGCGCGTCGGATTGATGCCGACGTTGCGGATCGTGAGCCCACGCTCCGCGGCGAGCGCTCCCAGAACCAAGAAGAACGCGGCGGACGAGAAGTCGCCGGGCACATCGATCTGCGTCCCGCGCAACGTCTGCCCGCCTTCTAGCGCGACCGTGGCGCCTTGGCGCAGGACCTCGACGCCGAACGCCGTGAACATGCGCTCCGTGTGATCCCGCGTGGGCGCCGGCTCGGTGACGCGCGTGCGGCCCTCGGCGCGAAGTGCCGCCAGCAGGATGGCCGACTTCACCTGCGCGCTGGCCATCGGCAGCGTGTAGTCGATCGCGCGCAAGCGGCCGCCTCCGTGGATCACGACGGGCGGCAGCCCGTTCTCCGTCGTGATCTGCGCGCCCATCTCGCGCAGCGGCTTCGCGACGCGCTCCATGGGTCGCTTCATGAGCGAGGCATCGCCGATGAGCGTCGAGTCGAACTTCTGACCGGCGAGCAGCCCCATCGACAGCCGCATCGCCGTGCCGGCGTTGCCCATGTCGAGCGGCCCGGAGGGTGCCTTGAACCCGTCCATGCCGACGCCCTGGATCGTCACGCGATTGCCACCGAAGCGGGCGATGTTCACGCCGAGCGCACGCAGCGCCGCGAGGGTCGCCAGGCAATCCTCGCTTTCCAGGAAGCCGCGCACCTCGGTCGTGCCCTCGGCGATGCCGCCCAGCATGAGCGAGCGATGCGAGACGGACTTGTCGCCCGGCACGCTGATCTCACCACCGATCGTGCTCCCCGGCTGACAGAAGTAAGCAGGCGTGCTCATGCCGTCACCGCCCGGGGATACGAGCCGAGCACGCGGAACAGCGATGCGCGCTTCTTCAGCGCCTCGAGCGCCTTCGCCACGGGCGCGTCCTCGGCATGTCCGTCGATGTCGATGAAGAACACGTAGTCCCACTTGCGCTTGTGCGAGGGGCGGGACTCGATGCGGGTCATGTTCACCTTGTATCGCGAAAGTGGTTCGAGCAGCCGGAACAGCGCGCCGGACGAATCCGTGTGCGCGACGGACACCAGCAGCGTCGTGCGGTCCTCGCCGCTCGGGGCAAAGAGCTTGCGCCCGAGCACGAAGAAGCGCGTCGTGTTGTCTGGACGATCCTCGATCTCCGCCGCAAGGACCTGCAGGTTGTAGATCTCGGCCGCGGTCTCGCCGGCGATCGCCGCCGTGCCCTTCTCGTCACGCGCGCGGCGCGCGCCTTCGGCGTTGCTCGCGACGGGCACGCGCTCGACATCCGGAAGATGATCGTCGAGCCATGCGCGACACTGCGCCAGCGCTTGCGGATGGGCGCAGATGCGCACGATGCGATCGAGCGAGGGCACGTTGCCCATCAGCGAGTGATGGATGCGCAGCTCGACTTCGCCGCAAATCTTTAACGGCGAGTTGAGGAACCGATCGAGCGTGTTGTTGACCACGCCCTCGGTCGAGTTCTCGATCGGCACGATGCCGAAGTCGGCCGTCCCGGACTCGACCTCGTGGAAAACCTCATCGGTCGACGGCAGCGCCAGCGCGCGCACCGAATGCCCGAAGTGCGCGTAGACCGCCGTCTGCGTGAAGGTGCCTTCCGGACCGAGGAACGCCACTTTCAGCGGCTCCTGCTGCGCGAGGCACGCGGACATGATCTCGCGGAAGAGCCGCAGGATCTCCTCGTTGCGCAGCGGCCCCTTGTTGCGCGCCTTCGCCATGCGCAGCACCTGCGCTTCGCGCTCCGGCCGGTAGAAGTCGACGGTGCGCCCGTCCAGTGTCTTCGAGATGCCGACGAGTTGCGCGAGCTTCGCGCGCTCGTTCAGGAGCGCATGGATCTGCTCATCCACGGAATCGATGCGCGCGCGCACCTGCGCCAGATCCACCGGCGGCGCCGCGGCGCCGCGTGCGCGCGCTACCGCAGGGGTCACCGCGCCATTCACGGACCCGGCGCGCGCAGCGGCGGCCGCCTTGCCGGCCACGGGCCCCCGGCCCGCGCCCTTGCGGCGACCGCTCGTTCGCTTCTTCGATGATGAGGAGGAGGTTGTGCGCGCCATGACGCAGGAGTGTAGCGCAGGCTCAGACGAGTCTGGCCGCGAGCGCCCCGTCGATTCCGTTGATCTTGGCGAGCACGCGCTCGGGCGCTTGCAGCTCCGGGCGCGTGCCTTACGACTGCGCCGGCGGCTCGGGCGTCGGCTCGCTGGACGAGGACTCCGTCACCGGCGCCGAGCCTTCGCCTTCGGCCGACTCGCCTTCGAGCGATTCGTCGATCCGCTCGATACCGACGAGGCGCTCGCCTTCGCCCAGCCGGATCAACCGCACGCCTTGCGTGTTGCGGCCCACCACCGAGATGTCGTTCACCGGCGTGCGCACCAGCGTGCCGGTGGAGCTGATCAGCATCACTTCCTGCCCCGCGGTCACCTGGAGCGCGGCCACCGTCGCGCCGTTGCGATCCGTGGTCTGGAGGGCGATGACGCCCTGTCCACCGCGCCCGTGCTGCGGGAAATCGTCGAGCGGCGTGAGCTTGCCGTAGCCGTTCTCGGACGCCGTGAGGATGTTCCCCTCGCCGACCACGATGAGCCCCACGACCTCATGGCCCTCGCCGAGCTTGATGCCGCGGACACCGGCCGCCTCGCGCCCCATCGGCCGCACTTCGCTCTCGTTGAAGCGGATCGCCTTGCCGCCGCTCGACACGAGGATGATCTCCTTCGTGCCATCCGTCAGGCCCACGCCGACGAGCTTGTCGTTTTCCGCCAGGTCGATCGCGATGATGCCGGTCGTGCGCGGCCGCGAGAACGCCGTGAGCGGCGTCTTCTTCACCGTGCCCTGGCTCGTGGCCATGAACACGAAGTGCTGCTCGTCGTACTGCTTCACCGGCAGCACGGCATTGATCTTCTCGCCCTCTTCGAGGGGCAGGAGATTCACCATGGGCTTGCCGCGCGCGCCGCGACCTGCCTGTGGCAGCTCGTACACCTTCAGCCAGTAGACCTTGCCGCGGTTCGAGAAGCAGAGGACGGTGTCATGTGTGTGTGCCACGAATAGTTTCTCCACGAAATCTTCGTCCTTGACTGCC
>DASZSS010000026.1:0-9653 GCA_035548535.1 Steroidobacteraceae bacterium | reverse complement strand
GCCCAAGTTCGGCCCTACCTTCACGACCTTGCCCTGTTTCACGGCGATGTCGCTCTCGGCCACGGTCGGGGTGTTCGGGCGAACCAGTCGCACGTTCTTGATCAACAGGTCGTAGGCGGTATCGGTCATTCCAGTCTCCGGATCAGCGGATCACTGCCTTGGCGCGCAGCTCCGCGTGCTCTTCTGTGGACAGCCCCAGCTGCGAGGCGAGGACCTCGTCGGTGTGCTCGCCGAGCATCGGTGGGGGCAAATTCAGGTTCAGCGTGGATCGCGAGAAAAGCGCGGGATTGCGCACTTGGGGCACGGTGTCGCCCTGCGACCGACGCAGGTCGAAGCGCAGCTTCCGGTGCACGGCCTGCGGTTCGGCGAACGCTTCCGCGATGCTGTTGATCGGTCCGCAAGGAATCGCCGCGCGCGTGAAGGCGTCGAGCCATTCGCGGGAGGGGCGGCGCGCGAGCAGCTCGCTGACGCGCGCAACGAGCGCTTCGCGATTCGCCACGCGAGCCGCGTTCGTCGCGTACCGTTCGTCGCGGGCGAGGTCGGGTTCGCCGAGCTGTACGCACAAATCCGCGAACTGCCGATCGTTGCCTACCGCAACCATGATGTGGCCGTCGGCAGTGGCAAACGCCTGGTAGGGCACGATGCTCGGGTGTGCGGTGCCGAGGCGGCGTGGCGCGCAGCCCGAAACGAGGTAGTTCATTCCCTGGTTGGCGAGCGCGGCGATCTGGGTGTCGAAGAGTGCGAGATCGATGTGCTGCCCCTGACCCGAGCGGTCGCGCTCGTGAAGCGCCGCGAGGATGGCGGCGACCGCGTACATGCCGGTCAGAAGATCCGTAATGGCGACACCCACCTTCTGGGGCGCGCCGTCCGATTCGCCGGTGATGCTCATGAGGCCGCTCGCGGCCTGGATCATCGCGTCGTAGCCCGGCGAGGCGGCGGCGGGGCCGTCCTGTCCGAAAGCGGAGATCGAGCAGTAGACGAGCCGCGGGTTGAGCGCGCCGAGGCTCGCCCAGTCGAGCCCATACGCGGCGAGCCCGCCCACCTTGAAGTTCTCGACGACGACATCCGCACGCGCGGCGAGCCGGCGCACCAGCTCGCTACCCTCCGGCCGCGAGAAATCGATGCCGAGCGACAGCTTGCCGCGGTTCGCGCACAGGTAGTACGCGGACTCGCGCGTCGCGCCCGGCGCGCCGTGCCACGGCGGGCCCCAGGCGCGCGTGTCGTCGCCGCGCACGGGATGCTCGACTTTCCACACCACGGCGCCGAAGTCCGCCAGACACTGCGTGCACCAGGGCCCGGCGAGCACGCGACTCAGGTCGAGAACCCGGATGTGATTCAGGAGCGCCATAAGGTAACTAAGATAACCTTGTTGACGGATGGAGCGGAAGAGGCAAGTCCCGTGCAACGGGCCGCCGGCGCGCGCAACAATTCACTTGACACCCCGCCGTGGACGCGGCGATTCTCCCGGACATAGCCAACATAAATAACTACGTAAACTCTGACAGACGACCCGGGAGAATTGGCGAATGTCCATCGACTCGTTGAGCTTGCGTTGGGTGCGGCGCGCCGGTGCGGCGGCCGTGATGTGTGTCGCGTTCGCGATGCCAGCGGCGGCCGCCTCCGCGGAGAAGGCGCCGAGCTTCGAGAAGCGGTCGACGGCAGCCGCGCCGTACACCTCGATCCGCGTTCTGGACACGGACAGCATGCCGATCGAAGGCGGCCGCGCCGCGACCGGCTGGGGGCAGAAGACGCTGTTCCAGGCGCCGAACGATTCGGGTGCGCTGCGCATTCTCTACGTCCCGCCGGGGGCGGAAGGCGCCTATGTGCACTATCACGAGTTCCACGAGTGGGCTTACAACATCGCGGGCGACTTCACGAACAATGAGTCCACCATGCCGGACAACGTTTCCGGCCCGCGGCAGCGGTTTCGCGAGGGCAACTTCCTGTCCCGCCCGCCTTACAGCCTGCACGGCGGCGAGAAGGGCCGCATGAAATTCATGGCGTCGCAGGTCGGCGCGATCATCCTCATCATGGAAGAGAGCAGCGTCGGGGCGGGCACATTTACGGTCGACCCGGTGGTGCGCAATCAGCCGCAAGCGGCCGGCGGCATGAAGTACAACCCGGACTACAAGAAGATCACGCACTGGTCGACGCCGCGCATCATCGACACACTCGACAAGATGGCGTGGCAGCCGGTCGAGGGCTCGCCGGGCCTCAACGTGAAATATCTGATCGACGATCCCGAGCACGGTTTCCGCGCGACCATGTGGTTCCTGGAGGCCGGAGCGAGCACACCGGCCAGCATGCGGCCGTACTCGTACAAGAGCGCCCACCAGTTCAACTTCGTGATCAACGGCGATCTCACGATCGAAGCGTATGCCGGCCCGGGCAAGAAGCCCGAGACCTTCAAGCTCACGAAGAACTTCTTCGTGGAGCGGCCGCCGATGAGCATCTTTGGGCTGCCCGCGACCGGCGCCACGACCGGCGGCGTGGTATGGCTCGAGGTCACCTACGCCAAGGGCACGCGGTGGACGAAGGAGCCGACGCCGATCGAACAGCCGGTGTACCTGTCGGCGAACTAGCCTTCATCGCTCGCGCAGGTCAGGGCGCGATTGCGGGGTGGGTGCTGCGGGCCGGCGCCCACCCTCTTTTTTAGCTCACTCGTAGCGCTTGCCGCTCTCGAGGAGGGCTTGCGTCCCGAGCAAGTCGTTCAGCTCGCCGAAATCGAGCATGTCGCGATGGAGCGAAGCCGTGCTGCCCTCGCGAGCGAGCGCGGACAGCAAGCGACGGGCGGCGAACGTCAGAGCGCGGACGAGCGCGCCCGGGAAGATGGCCAGCGCAAAGCCCAATCGCTGGAGCTCGGCTGCGCTCATGAGAGGGGTGCGTCCACCTTCCACCATGTTCGCGAGCAGCGGCGCGCGCCCGGCAAAGCGCGCGCACGCCGCTGACATGGCCGACACGGAGGGCAGGGCTTCGACGAAGAGCACATCCGCGCCACACTCGAGATAGCGCTCGGCGCGTTCGAGTGCCGCATCGAGCCCTTCGCTGGCGACGGCATCCGTGCGCGCGATGAGCACCGTGTTCGCGTCAGACCGCGCGTCGCATGCGGCGCGGATCTTTCCCATCATCTCACTGGCGGGCACGAGCTTCTTGCCGGCGAGATGACCGCAGCGCTTGGGAAACTGTTGATCCTCGATTTGGATCGCGGACGCTCCCGCGCGCTCGAGCGCTCGAAACGCACGCTGCAGATTGAGTGCGTTGCCGAAACCGGTGTCCGCGTCAACGATGAGGGGCAGCGAGACGCGCTCGCGCATGCACGTGACGACTTCAGCCACTTCGGTCTGCGTGACGAGCCCGATGTCCGGCCGTCCGAGACGCGTGTAGGCGATGCTGGCGCCCGAAACGTAGGCGGCGCCGAATCCCTGCTGTTCGATGAGCGAGGCGGTCAGGGCGTCGTAACAACCCGGTGCGAGGAGAATGCCGGAACCCGGCTGGAGTGCGGCGCGGAGGTTTGCGGATGGATCGGCTGCTTTCACTGGGCGGCCCAAAGTCGCGACTCGGCGACCTGCGATCGATATTGGCGCAGGTTGTAGAACAGGAAGATCGCGGAAAGAATTCCCGCGACGAGGCTGGCGCACGCGACGGAATAGCGCAGCGCCTGCGTGTCACGGAAAACGTAATCGGTGAGCAGCGCGATGCCGGTGGGGCCGAGCGTGAGGCCCAGCACGTTCACGACGAGGTAGTAGAGCGCCGACGACTGCGCGCGCATCTGATTGGGCGTCACGGTCATGAGGGCCGCGAGCCCCGATGCGGTGGCAGCCGTAGTGCCGATCGAGGCCGGCAGGAGAAACACGACGGCGATCCACGGTGAAGGGCTCAACGCCGCGCCGAGCGCGCCGAACAGCGCGATACCGATTCCGGAGATGGCCGCACGCATATGCGCGTCCGGGTCGCCGCGCTTCGTGAAGAGTTCGCCAAACCACGACGCTACGAAGACCGCCAACGGACCCGCCAACAAGGTGACGATGCCATAGGCGAGCCCGATATCGCGAATGGACCACCCCCACGTGCGGACGAACATCGTCGGGATCCAGGCGGAGAGTCCGTACGCCAGAATTGCGGCCGTGGACATGCCGAGGAAGTGGCTCGCGTACATGCGAATGCGGCCCCCGAGGAACTTCAGCACGGTGGCGAAGGGCAGGTGCGCGGTGCCATCGGGGCCGCCCAGGCTCTCGCGACGCCGCGGCTCCTTGACCGTCAGCATCAGTAGCGCCATCAGCAGCCCGGGCAGGCCGACGACGAGGAATACGGTCTGCCACGCATAGAGCTGTCCGAAAACCGGTAGCGTCACCGGCGGAGCTGCCGAAACGTGCGCGATGAGGCTGCCGCCGACGATGAGCGCGAGGCCCGTGCCGAGCGAGATCCCCGTGTTGTAGACGGCAATGGCGCGCAAGCGCAGCTTCGGCGGGAAGTAGTCACTGAGCATAGACAACGCGCTCGGGCTCAGCGCCGCTTCACCGACGCCAACGCCGATGCGGGCGAAGAAGAGCTGTGCGTAGTTACGCGCAAGGCCGCACGACGCCGTCATCAGGCACCATACGGCGATCCCGGCGCCGATGATGGCGCGCCGGCTGTAGCGATCCGCGAGCCGCGCAATCGGCACGCCGAGCAGCGTGTAGAAAACAGCGAATGCAAGGCCGATGAGCAGACTCACCTGCGTGTCGCTGATCGCGAGGTCGCGGCGAATCGGCTCGATCATGAGCGCCATGATCTGTCGATCGATGAACGAGACGGTGTACGTGAGCGTGAGAATTGCGACGACGTACCACCCGTGGAGCGGTCGAAAGGAGGGGTTCGGCGAGGGATCCGGACTCGACTGGCTCATGCGACCTTCCGCGCTGCGGTTTCAACAAAGATAACTTAGTTGCACGATTGACGGAAGGGTGCCTAGAATCGCCCCACCGCTTCAAAGTCCGGTACTCGAGCATGACTCCCAACACCGCAGCACCCAGGCGCCCCGAGCAGGTCTTCTTCGACGATCCCGCGATCGACCGCTTGATGGGCATCGTGATGACTCTCGCTTCCGAGCACTACGTCCTGCGAGACCGCGTTCGCGCGCTCGAAGAGCAACTGACGAGCGCCGGCCTCGTCAACGCCGCGGCCTTCGCGACCGCGCCATCGCCGGAGCAAGAAGCGCAGTATCGCGCTGAGGCCGACGATTTCGCGCGCACGCTCCTCGAGCCGCTGCTCGGCCAACAGCAGTCGCTCGGTGCCGCCGGACGCTTTTCGCTGCGCAGGAGTCGCGTATGACCACCGAACGTGCGTTCAACGCGGGGCAGCGCTTTCTGCTGGCGGCGAAGGGCTTCTGGACCACGACCCTCTACGCGCAGATGCGCTCGGAATTCGACGCGACCACGCAGGGCAAGGACGTGAGCACGGTGGCCGCGGTCGCGGAGGTGCTCGAAGACCTGCCGATCTACAAATATTTCGGGTGGCTCGAGCGTCACTTGCAGCGCATGAAGTACTCGGGGCGCTATGGCCTGGCGCGTTTCTACGATGAGCATCGCGAGTCATTGCTCGAGCGCCTCAGCGCCGTGCGAGCCGACGATCCGCTGCTCGAATTGCATCCGGAGTTGCCGCTGCCAAAGTACTACACGGACGTGGACATCCACCAGCACCCGGGTGGCGTCTGGTCGGACGCCATTGCCGGTCTCGTGTACGAGCACGGTGCGCGGTCGACGACGCCCTTGCTTGGCGCGGCGCATGCGGACCTCCACGCGCGCTTCACGGACGTGGTCGCCGAAGGCGGTACGCCAGCGAGCATCCTCGACATGGGCTGCGGATTCGGCAAGAGCACGCGCCCCTTCATCACGAAGTTCGCCAACGCCCGCGTCGAAGCGGTGGACCTGTCGGAGCCCTGCTTGCGCACCGCGGCTCATTTCGCGCATGAAATGGGTAGCAACAACGTGCGCTTCCGCCAACGTGACGCGGGGAACGTCGGCTTCCCCGACAAGTCGTTCGATCTCGTGACCTCGACCATGCTATTGCATGAGATTCCGCCGGGGCCGCTCAACTCGGTGTTCGCCGAGGCGTTCCGAGTGCTCGAGCCGGGCGGGCGCATGGTGCACCTGGATTTCTACTATTTCCCGGATGCGTTCGCCCGCTTCATGCACTACGGGCACGGCCGGCGGAACAACGAGCCGTATATGCAGCCACTGGCCGAGCTCGATCTCCCGAAGGTCCTGCGTGACCACGGCTTCACGGACATCGAGATCACGCCGTTCGCCGAATCCCCGGGGGCTCAGTCGTCGCGCGCGTGGCGTTTCCCGTGGACTGTGATCAGCGCGCGCAAGCCGCTGCACGCGAAGTAGTTCCGTGCTGAAGCTCATCCTGATCATCACTCTAGGCGTGCCGGATGTCGGCGCGATGGAGTCTGCCTACTCGCAGTGGCTCGGCTACACAGTGGCGGCGCATGGGAAGGTTGAGCGCGACTTGGCGTCTGCATGGGCGGCCCCGGCGATGACCGGCCGCCCGTACACGCTGATGCAGCCCGAAAGCAAGGCGAATATCTACCTGCGCTTCGTGCAGGTGGATCCGGTGGATGGCTACGTTCCGATGAAGACCTTCGGCTGGAACGCCATCGAGATCTTGGTGAAGGATCCCGACGAGCTCGCGCAGCGGCTCGGCAAGCCCGGCTCACCCTTCGAGATCATTGGCCAGCCGCGGCCGCTCGGGGCTGGCTCACCCATCCGTGCCATGCAAGTGGTGGGTCCCGCGAAGGAAGTGCTGTATCTGACGCGCATTCCGCCGCGAGCGGAAGATCCCGGCGCCAGTGCGCAGACGTTCGTCGATCGGCCGTTCATCCTGATCCTCGGCGGCCCGCAGCTCGACACCTTGCGCGACTTCTATGGCACGACCTTCGGCGCGAAGGTATCCCCACCCACTCAGGCGCGCATGACCGTGCTCAACAAGGCGCACGGCTTCGATATCGAGACCACGCATCCGATGTCCGTCGCGCGCGTTTCCCCACAGTACTCGATTGAGCTGGATGGGTATCCGCCGGCAGCAACGCCGCGGCCCACGAGGAAGGGCGAGCTGCCCGTCGCCATTGCGTCCGTTTCGTTCACAGTGGATTCGCTCGATGGGCTGAAAGTGCCGCTGCTCGCGAGCCCGCGCAAAGTGGCGGCGCCTCCGTATTCCGGGCGGCGCGTGGCGATGGCACGGGCTGCCGCGGGCGAGCTGGTCGAATTCGTGGAAGAGCAGCCGGCCGCCAAGTGAGGGCCCACCGCGGCGGCGGGAGCGGGCCGCTCGTTCGAGCTTACGCGGTCAGCGCCGGCCGCCTTTGCGATTGGCGTAGTCGGCCGTGACCTGCACGCGCAGCTTGCCGAGTCCCGTGCGCGTGAGGAACTCCGCGGTGTCCTGCATGTAATCGCGCCAGAATTCTTCCGACTTGCTCGCCTGGCCGGCGGCGATCAGCTCCATGAGCTGTGCGTGAGCCGCAGCGGACTGCTCCGTGCGACGCTTCACCGCCTGGCGCTCGCTGCTCGAGCCGGCGACGAGCATCTGCGGGTAAACCTTCATCGATATGTCGTGAAGCATGCCCGCAAGCAGCCCCAGCGCGCCGTTATCGGAGCAGCGAACCATCACGTCGTGAAACTCGACGACCCCCGAGATGACGGCGAGATAGTCCTCGGCGGCGAGCGCATCTTGCTGGGCTTTCACGCAGGCACGCAGCGCTTTGATGTCCTCTTTGCGGCAGCGGGCCGCGATGAGCGCCGCGAGCGGCGGCTCGAGCAACATGCGGGTCTGGTGGATTTCGGCCAGGGTGGTGCCGCGGCTCGCCAGGAATGTGCCACTGTAGCGCGCGACCGCCTCGACGGACGGTCCGAGAACGACGGCGCCGGAGCGGGCGCCGCGCCCGAGCTGAATGAGGGTTTCCGATTCGAGCACCCGCAGTGCTTCACGCAGAGTGGGGCGCGAAACGCCGAATTGTTCCAGCAACTGGGCTTCCGAGGGCAGCGAGTCCCCGGCCGTCAGCTTACCTTCCGCGATCTGCGCTCGCAGTCGTTCGGCAACGAGGTGCGAAAGTTTCGGAGCACGAACCCGGTCGCCGACTGTTTTTGGTCGCTGCACGCTCATTTCCTTCTTATGCCTCCTAGCGTCCATCCAAATGCGCGCGAGTTTGACAGTTTCGCAAAGATAGGTGAAGAAGTTTCCTAAGAGGGCGCGAGTGGGGGCGGTGCGAAACATCGCTTTCGACCGAGGGCTTCCGCACACGCGCCATCCCCCTGGAACTGAGGCTGTTCGCCACCCGTTTCATGGCGCGCTCGGTCGGCATTCGGGCGGCTGACTCCGCCGGCGAACCACCGGCTCCCCCGGGAGCGACCACGGCTGCGGATCGCATGGACTGCAGGGGTTCGCCGTCGCAGTCAGCATCCGGTGATGGATTGCCGATGCCGGGCGGGGCAGGTCGCGCCGAACGCCCGTCGTAAGCGGGCACCGCCGCTCCTTTGTACGGCAGAGCGGCGCGCTCACCTCACGGTGCGGCACGCAGCATGCGGCGATGTTCTCTCGTGAATCGCGCGGCCGTCGTGGCTGCGCAACACCGGCTCGCGCGATTGCGCTAACGAAGTTATCTAGGTAAGGTCGGTTGCGGTCCGGGGACGCGAGCGGGTCGAGCGCTCAGGCGACGAGTGTGCAGATTTCACGTGCCGCGCCATTGACAACGCGCAGCCGCATTGGGCATCGTCGATAACGTAGATAACGTAGTTAACACGAGCAGCGTCTCGTCAAGGGACTGTTTGGCCGCATGCTCATCCAACGGGGGGAGAGAGTCGGTGAGAGTCAAGACAGTGGTCCCTAATAGCTCGATCCGTCGCGCCGTCGTGGCGGCGCTCGCGATCACTGCGACGACCGCGGCGTTCGCGCAGGACGAGTCCGCCGGCAACGAGGACGACGGCGCGCTCGCCACGGTGCGCGTCACCGCCGAGCGTTTCGGCGCGACGTTGCAGACCACGCCGGTGGCCGTGACCGCGGTGAGTGGCGATCAACTCGAGCAACGCGGGGTGACGAACGTTCTGAATGCGGCGGCGGAGATCCCCGGCATCATGATCACGCCCACGCAGGGCAGCAACACCTCCGCGCGCATCGCCATGCGCGGCGTCAACCAGAGCACCGCGGGCATCAACTTCGATCCGGCCGTGGGCATCTACATCGATGGCATCTATCAGCCGCGCATCAACGGTGCCTTCTTCGAGTTCTTCGACGTCGACAACATCGAAGTGCTGCGCGGTCCCCAGGGCACCCTGTACGGACGCAATAGCTCCGCGGGAGCGTTGAAGATCCAAACCCTGAGGCCGGCGTTCGAGTGGACGGGGAAAGCGGAGCTGAGCGGCGGTAACTACAATGCGCGCGGCGCCAAGGGATACTTGAGCGGCCCCATCGTCCAGGATGTGCTCGCGTTTTCGGTGAGCGGCGTGCTGCGCAAGCACGATGGTTTCATCTACGGCACGGAATACGGTCGGCGCATCGGGGATATCGACTCGCGCGCGGAGCGGGCGAAGCTCTTGTTCACGCCCGGGGAGAAGTTCGAGGCGGAGCTCTCGGTCTTCGCCATCCAGGACTACTCCGAAGCCGGTGTACCGGTGCCCTTG
>DASZSS010000025.1:0-6224 GCA_035548535.1 Steroidobacteraceae bacterium | reverse complement strand
CTTCGGCGATGTGCGAGAGATGGTTGCGGTAAGCGTCCGTGAGCCGATCCTTGAGCGGCCCCGAGCGGGCCAGTGAGAGTGTCGCTCCTTGAAGCTTTTCCCAGGCTGAGCTGATGCCATTCATGCGTGCGACCCCGTTTTTGCGTGTGTCAATGGACGTTTCGAGCCCCGTTTCATGCCGGCTCGTTTGGGAGGGCGTCCGGTTGTTGTTTTTCGAGGAATCCTGACCAGAACAAGCGACTTGCGCCCGGAATATAGCGCAGGGCCTCACAAAGGCAATTGAAATATGTCGTGATCCTAATTCGCATAATATATATTATGGTAAATCACGTGAGTGAGTCCGCAGTCGCTCACCGTGCAATCCCAATCCCGTCCCGGCCGTCGGACCTCGGCCATCGCGGCACCCCCGACCCCTTCCCTCAGTCCGCGACGAGCCGGCGGGCTCTCTTCAAGCTGAACGCCACCATCCAGGCCATCGTGACGACGACAAGAACGATCTCGAGGCCATGAACCTCGTCGAGCCGCGTCTGCCATTGGCCCGCCATCCACACGTTGTAGAGCGCGATCAGCACGATCACCGAGATCCAGCCGAATGGCGTGCCGTATTCCTTCACGATCACGCGGCGCCAGTGAAACTGCATCGAGCTCAAGGTCCTGCCGAGCCCACTGAGACGCGGCAGCCAGCGCGGCACGTCATGGCAGTACGCTGTGAACGCCGAGCCGAAGCGGCCCTGCAGATAGTCTTCTTCGGCCGCCACGATGCTGGCGTACATGAAAAATCCGAGCGGCACGGCGACCGCGATGGTCGCCCAGGAATTCGAAGCGAGCGCCACGCCGATCATGATGAGCAGATTGCCAACGTACATCGGGTTGCGCGAGTGCGAATAGATGCCCTCGGTGACGAGGTCCTCCGCGTAGACACGCCGCCCGCGACCGCCTCGAATGACGTAGCGCAAGCCGATCGTCGCGGCGCGCACGATCTGCCCGAGCGCCGCTATCAGCGCACCGACGGCAGCCGCATCCAGCGGGTCTGGAAACGGATCGGGCCCAGGCAGGAACAGCAGCACGCAGGCCAGCGGAAAGAGTGAGTTTCGATACCGAAAGAGGAAATTTCCGGCGGTGGCCAGCATTTGTTGTTGGACGTGTGCGGACATGAAACCAATCGCACCGTAGTGCGCCCCCTCGAGCGACGGTGCATACAATGCCGGTGATGCGACCGTCATGCACCAGGAACCCGACGAGGCGGATGTTGGCACGCTCGTGCGCACCGTATGCGCTCTATCGCTCCGATCGTCCGCATTCCTTGGCAGAACCGGCTCGCGCAGCGCCTCGCGCGGCCCATTGCCGGTGACCGCGCGCGTCTCAACAACACGAAAGTAGGCCTAGATGCCTTGGATCCAATTTGCGGCAGTGGGCGCCGGCGCGGCATGCGGCGCCTGGCTTCGATGGGGCTTTTCGCTGCTACTGAACCCGGTGTTTCCGACCGTACCGCTCGGCACGCTGGCCGCGAACCTGATCGGCGGCTTCATCATCGGGATCGTCATGGGCGTCGCCGAGCCGATTCAGCTCTCCACGACGATGCGCCTGCTGGTCGTGACCGGCTTTCTGGGGGGCCTGACCACGTTCTCGACGTTCTCGGCTGAAGCGACGAACCTGCTGCTGAAGGGACAGTACGGCTGGGGACTCGTCGTGATCGCGAGCCACCTCGGCGGCTCGCTTGCCCTGACGGGCGCGGGCGCCCTGCTCGCGCGCCTGGCCGTAGCGCGCTAGCGAATAGCAACGCTCAGGCTTCGAAGCCGAGGTTCTGGCACCGCGAACGCGGCAGTTTCTGCACGCGGCTGCAATCTTTGCAATCACGAGGCTGCAAGGTGCAGGGCGCGGGCCCGGGGCCCGGGCCGCACGCCGATCCTCTCGGCAAGAGCGGCCCCGCGCCTATATGGCGGCGAACCGCGCTCTAGTGGGAGCCGCTCTTGCCGCCCGGCTGCGCCTGCCGGGATTTATCCGCGTCCGAGGACGAGGACGACGCCTCATGCGACGACGATGTACCGCCGTGACTGGCCTGCCCGCCCTTGCGGCCGGCCTCGGCCGCGAGCTCGGGGTTCTGGGAGAAGCTGCGCTTTTCGTCCGGAACGCTCTGCCCGCCCTTGCGACCCGCCTCGGCCGCCAGCGACCGGTTCTGCGAGAAGCTGCGCTTGGAGCCGGGAACGCTCTGACCGCCCTTGCGCCCCGCTTCCGCGGCGAGGCGACGATTCTGCGAAAAACTCCGTTTTGAATCCGGGACGGCCTTGCCGCCCATGCTGGCGATCTCCCGCTGCCGCTCGGCGTCCATCGACGCGAATCCGCGGTTGGAGGTCCGTCCGTCCTGAGTCCTGCCGTGAGCCATCATCACTCTCCTCACAACTGTTGAGCTTGCCGCTCGCGGGCGCGCGTGTGACCACTTCGGGCAGGGCTGCAATCAGCGTGAGCGCAATCCCTTACTCTCTTCTTCGGCGAAAGCGGCCCCCAGCCAGCGAGCACCCACAATCAGCAAGACCCATGCCGATGCGCTAGCGCCCGCGATACCCGCAAAGACCAACGGTGTCACGCCCATTGCTGCATGCCGTTTGCCGATGTCATCGGCTCCGCGCCGCAGCAGCGGTGTCGAGAAGACTCTTGGTCTCGAACTTAGTTTCCTCCGGCCGCGCGACGAAGAGCATCTCGCGCACGCTCGAAAGAGCTCTGTCACCGCGTGGCACGGAATAACCTGCGTGATGAAGAGCAGCGCGCGTAATGAAATCCACACGAACGTCGCGTACGGTACGCACGCGACGCGCGTCCACATCGCGGCGAGCGGTCGCGCGTACGGCGCCGCGCACGTGAGCCTCCGATAGGAACACGGCCATTTGCGACACGCGATCGACGCGGGCAAAAGGGCGCCGCGCTCTGCAAGATTTTCGTAAGCCCTTTCCACATGGCGCGCGCCCTCGAGGTTTGGCGCGCGAAGCATCGAAGCGATCCAGGTGAATGCCCGCTGCGGAGCAGAGACGGGCGAGCGCGAGTTCGCTGCAGATCATCGATCATTCGACATCAGCGACGGCGCCGGGCGTGGTGGAACGGGGGATGGGAGCGCTTCGCCGCGCCCCGCGTGTTGTACGCATGCGTCGTGCGCCCTTCTCGCAAGCGTGGCAATGGCCGTAAAGAGCAGCACTACTTGGATAGACGACAGCGAACGCCGATCACACTCGCATGATGATTCGCCGCGACGCCGGCGAATGGACATCATCACTGCGGATAGAAGGCCGACGTGCGCGCGCCCTGCTTCGGGCTTCATCGTGGAGCACGGCGAAGCGAGGCATGTAATAAGCACACAGCGGAAGGAAATATGTGCCGCAGCCGCCAGCGCACTGCCCTCACTCTGTGCAACGCGTCCGGTTGATTCGCGCCCACTTCCTCCGTGCGGCGCTCATCGAATGCGACGAAACTCTTGACCTGTATCAGCGTCGAGTCGCCGCGAGCGGCACTACACTTCCCGCGACGTGCATCTTCCCGCGGTCCGTACCCTTCAGCGCAAAACCTGCGCCGTTCTGCGTGTGCCACGTCTCGAGCGTCAACGGAGCCGGGATCGTCACGGGCCGCTTGAACACTACGTCGACTCGCTTCGCGCCCGCGAACGTGTCGGAGTTCAGCGCGGCGAGGCAGCGCGCCATGGACCACATGCCGTGCGCGATCGGCTGATTGAAGCCGAACATGCGCGCGCCGAGCTTCGAGAGATGGATCGGGTTGAAGTCGCTCGAGACGCGCGCGTAGCGCCAGCCAATGCCCTCGTCGGCCTCGAAGCTCATCGTGCGCACGCTCTCCGGCGAATCGGGCTGCACGGATTCGGCATCGGGCGCCGGGATGCCCTCGCCCGCCGCAATGCGGCCCGCATAGCGCTTCTCGCGCGTCATGCGGCGCGCCATGAAGACGCAGGTCTCTTGCCACACCGGCTGCCCGTCGATCTCGACGCTCGTGTTGACGTCGAACTCTTGTCCGACATTCGTCTCACGATGACCTTCGATCCACACGCGCAAGCGCCCGACTTCGCCGACACGCAGCGGGCGCCGCTGCTCGATGTGATTGCGCAGATGGACGAGGCCCATGAGGCGCACGGGGAAGGCGCTCGAGGACATCAACGCCAGTTGCACCGGCATCGCGAGCACGTGCGGATAGGCGACCGGCAGCGTGTCCGACGATTCGCCGCCGCACACCGCGCGATACGCGTCGACGCGCTCGCGCTTCGCCTGAAAGCGAGCGAGGACCGCTTCGAGCCGCGGCAGCGTCGTGTCCTTCGGCAACAGCGGCACCTTCTTGTGGAAGACCACGCGGAGGTACGAAGGAACGATCGAGGGAGCCGAGCGAAAGCTGAGCGAAACCGGTGAAGCCATGCGTTGAGAGGCGGCGCAGCGAGACCTGCGCGCTCAGGGTGTCACATGGTCGATGACGATGTCGACGATGCCGCCCTCACCCACTCGGTGCGCCGCAAGCCCGAAGGGGTCGCCCGACGCCCCGATGGGGCTGCCTGAGCGCGACACACGCGCCACGACCTCGACCAGCTGGCCTGCGGCGAACGTGTGTCCGGGAAGCATGGAGTCCGCGGTGGTGAGCTCCACCGTCTGCGGAAATCGACTCGCGAGTCGCTTGACGGCCAGCGGTGGGCCCGCTTGCCGCGGATCGCGCACCAGAACGAATAGCGGGGCGCTGGAGGGCACTTCGCTGCTCAGTTTGGCTGAGAGGGTGACTTTCACGCGAACCGGCGGAGTGGCCTTGGCGGCGGCTCCGGCGTCGGCACCCGAGGGCGCGGATCCCGCGCTGTTCTCGGCGCGCGCCATCGGCCCGCCGGACGGCGGCGTTGCATTGGCGGCGTGGCCGCCGAGTTTCTCGTCGATCGCCGCGATCTGCTGCTGCAGGATCGGCCGGATGTTCTCCGGCGGATTCAGTGCGAGCAGGTTGCTGAACCGCTCGCGCGCGAGGTGCAGATCGCCGCGGCGCAGCGCCGCAGCCGCACCGTAGAACTGCGCCTTGCCGGATTTCGGATCGAGTTGCAGCGCCTTTTCGAGGTACTGCCCGGCGCGTCCGTCGAGCTCTTTCTCGTCCGTGAGAATCAGGGCCTCGGCCATGCCGACGAGCGCTTCGGCGTTCTTGCCGTCGGCGAGCCGGTCGGCGCGCTGGTAGGCGCGCTCGGCGAGCTCGTACTGCTCGAGCACGGCATACGAGCGACCGAGCATGAGCCACCCGTCGAGATCGTTCGGATTCGACTCGAGCCGGCGCGCCAGATTCGAGACCATGCCCTGCGGCGTGCCCGAGGTATCGGCCCCGCGCCAGGACCAGTTGCTCCAAACCAGATAGAGCACGCCGCCGCCGAACACGAGCACGGCGGCCGCGCCGAACGCGGCCCAGACGGCCGGCTCCGCCCCACCCTCCTTGCGTCTCAGGAGCGGTACGATGACCACGGCGACAGCGGCGATCGTGAGCACGATCGCAATGAGGATAAACGTCGTCATCAGCGCCCTGCCGCTTCCTCTTCCAAGGGCTCGTTGTCTTGCTCGACGAGCTTGCTGCGCTGGCGAATGATGCGCACGGCGATGAACGCGCCGATCACCAGCATGATGGCCGGCCCGAACCACAACCACACGTTGCGAGCCGAGAATCGCGGCCGGAACAGGATGAACTCGCCGTACCGGGCGACCATGTAATCCCGGATCTCGTCGTCGGTTTTTCCGGCGACCACCATCTCGCGCACCTGGTTGCGCAGCTCACCGGCGAGCTCGACCGGCGAATCGGCGATGGACTGATTCAGGCACTGCATGCAGCGCAGCTCGTGCGTCAGCTTCTGATAGCGCGCTTGCTGCTGCGGGTCCGGAAGCGTCGTCGGATCGATCGCGAACGCGGCGCGAGCGCAGAGCAGCGCCGCCAGCAGGACGAATAAGAGAGTGCGCATCAGGACCCCGCCCGCGGACTGCCCGCGATCAGGGGCTCGAAGTCGCGCTTCCAGACTTCCATCGTCAGCGCACCCGAGTGCTTGTGAACGATGACGCCGTTCGCATTGACCAGGAAGCTCTCCGGCGCGGCGCTGACGCCCAGGTCGATTGCGAGGCGCCCCTCCCGATCGACGGCGATCTGCGAGTAGGGGTTGCCGAGATCGCTGAGCCATTGGAGCGCCAGCGTGTCTTCGTCGCGCCAGTTCACGCCGATGAGCGGCACCTGAT
>DASZSS010000024.1:0-2216 GCA_035548535.1 Steroidobacteraceae bacterium | reverse complement strand
ACCCTGCGGCGCACGGAGTGCTGCGGCTCGTGCTCGAGATGGATGGCGAGACCATCCAGAAGGCCGACCCGCACATCGGCCTGCTGCATCGGGCGACTGAGAAGCTCGCTGAGTCGAAGCCGTTCAACCAGTCCATCGGCTACATGGACCGGCTCGACTACGTGTCGATGATGTGCAACGAGCACGCGTATGTGCTCGCCATCGAGCGCCTGCTCGGCATCGAGCCGCCGATTCGCGCGCAGTACATCCGCGTGATGTTCGACGAGATCACGCGCATCCTGAATCACCTGATGTGGCTCGGCGCGCACGGCCTCGACATCGGCGCCATGACCGTGTTCCTCCTGTGCTTCAAGGAGCGCGAGGAGCTCATGGACGTCTACGAGGCGGTGTCCGGCACGCGCATGCATGCCACGTACTACCGTCCGGGCGGCGTGCATCGCGACCTGCCGGATTCGATGCCGAAGTACCAGCCCTCGAAGTGGCGCTCGAAGAGCGAGGTCGACAAGCTGAACGAAGCGCGCTCGGGCACGATGCTCGATTTCATCTGGGCATTCACCGAGCGCTTCCCGAAGTCCATCGACGACTACGAACCGCTGCTCACCGACAACCGCATCTGGAAGCAGCGCACGGTGAACATCGGCGTCGTCTCGCCGGAGCGCGCGCTGCAGCTCGGGTTCTCCGGGCCGATGCTGCGCGGCTCGGGCATCGAGTGGGACCTGCGCAAGAAGCAGCCCTACGAGGTGTACGACAAGATGGAGTTCGACATCCCGGTCGGCGTGCACGGGGATTGCTACGACCGCTATCTCTGCCGCGTGGAAGAGATGCGCCAGTCGAACCGCATCATCCGCCAGTGCGTCGAGTGGCTGCGCGCCAATCCCGGCCCGGTGATGATCGACGATCGCAAGGTGCGCGCGCCGCGCCGCGAGCGGATGAAGGACGACATGGAATCCCTCATCCACCACTTCAAGTTCTTCACCGAGGGCTACTGCGTGCCCCCGGGCGAGACCTACGCGGCGGTCGAAGCGCCCAAAGGCGAGTTCGGCGTCTACCTGATCTCAGACGGCGCCAACAAGCCGTATCGCGTGAAGTGCCGCGCCCCGGGCTTCGCGCACCTCGCATCGCTCGATGAGATGGTGCGCGGGCACATGCTCGCGGACGTCGTGGCGATCATCGGCACGCAGGACATCGTGTTCGGGGAAGTGGACCGTTGAGCACCCCAAAAATGAGCACCGACAAACTCGCTCCCGTCTCCAAGGTGAAGCTGCTCTCCGAGCATACGCGCCGGGAGATCGATCACTGGGTCGCGAAATTCCCGCCGGGGCGGCAGCGTTCCGCGTGCATCTCCGCGCTGCGCGCCGCGCAGGAGCAGAACAACGGGTATCTGACGCAGGACCTGCTCGAAGCCGTCGCGGAATACCTGCGGCTGCCGCCGGTGCAGGTGTACGAGGTGGCGAGCTTCTATTCGATGTTCGAGCTGCATCCGTGCGGCCGGCATCACGTCAGCGTCTGCACGAACATCTCGTGCATGCTCTGCGGCGCCGACGAGATCGTCGCGTATGTCGAGAAGAAGCTCGGCATCAAGACGGGCGAGAGCACGCCCGATGGCCGCATCTTCCTCAAGCGCGAAGAGGAGTGCCTGGCCGCGTGCACGGGCGCGCCGATGATGATGGTGGATCACGTGTTCTACGAGAACCTGACGCCCGAGAAGATCGACAAAGTATTGGATGAGCTGAAATGAGCGCCTCTCACTCGGCGCGCTACGCGCCGCCAATCGGATGGGGTCGCTGCGACCTCTTTGAGACCCACGGCGCAAGGCCGTAGAGCAACCCGCCATGGCCGTTAGCGACTACGCCGACAAGATGAACCTCGTGGTGTTCGAGCCGCTGAAGCTCGAGCGCTCCTGGGAGCTCAACACGTACCGCAAGATCGGCGGCTACGAGGTGTGGGAGCGGATTCTCGCGGAGAAGCCGCCGCGCCCCTCCATCACCGATCAGATCAAGCAGTCCGGCTTGCGCGGTCGCGGTGGCGCGGGCTTCCCGACCGGCACCAAGTGGAGCTTCATGCCCTGGCAGTCACCGGTGCAGAAGTATCTCGTCTGCAATTCGGACGAGAGCGAGCCGGGCACCTGCCACGACCGCGACATCCTGCGCTACAACCCGCACGCGCTGATCGAAGGCCTCGCCATCGCGGGATACGCGACGAATGCGACCGTCGCG
>DASZSS010000023.1:0-4077 GCA_035548535.1 Steroidobacteraceae bacterium | reverse complement strand
GAGCGTCGCGAGCCGCACCCATGCGCTCGAGGAAATGGTCGGCGAGCTCAAGAAGAAGCCGGACCACTCGGGCAACGTCTTCCTGCCGATGGTGCTGAAGCTCGACGAGCTCCTGGCCCATCTGCGCAGCGTGCGCGAGCTGGGTGCGCGCCTCTCCGCCCTGCGCGAGAGTGCCCCGCTCGACGCGAGCGCCAAAGGCCCCGGCGGCAAGACGCCGGGCGAGGAGCTGGCGCAGACGCTGCAGGCACTGGCCGAGCGCCTGGCGCACGACCACAAGAAGAAATTCAAGCTGTCCTTGTCGGGCCTCGCGGACATCCCGCGCGCCTACATCCCGACGCTGAAGGACGTGCTCATTCAGATGCTGCGCAACTCGGCCGTCCACGGCATCGAGAGCGCGGAAGTGCGCCGCGCGCACACCAAGGACGACGTCGGCGCGGTGCGCATCGAATTCAAGAAAGGTGCGGAAGGGTTCGAGCTCATGTTCGAGGACGACGGCGCCGGGCTGCTGCCGGAGCAGCTGAAAGCGGCGGCCGTGCGCAAGCAGATCGTGACGGCGGAAGAAGCGGCCGCGATGGACACGCGCGCGGCGATGGCGCTGATCTTCCGGCCGGGCTTCTCGACCCAGGAGCATGTTTCGATGGACGCCGGGCGCGGCGTCGGCATGGACGTGGGGGCCAAGAGCGTCTATGCGATTGGCGGCAAGATCGGGGTGACGACCAACCCGGGCAAGTTCACGCGCTTCAAGGTCTCACTGCCCGCGAGCAGCGAAGAGGCGAGCACCGCGGTCGCCTGAGCGGATTCAGGACTTGGAAAGCAGACGCATCATGAACTCAGCAGTGAAGAATGGCAGCAACGGAGCGCGCCGCTCCTACAAGCTGATGATCGTGGACGACTCGAACATCATGCGCCGGCGCATCGAGCGCTCGCAGAGCTTCGAGGAGCTCGAAGTCGTTGGTACGGCCTCGAACGGACTCGAAGCGCTCGAGATGTTCCGCAAGATGGATCCCGACGTCGTGACGATGGACCTCACGATGCCGCAGATGGACGGCATCGAGTGCATCGAGAACATCGTGAAGATCAAGCCCGCCGTGCGCATCCTCGTGATCTCGGCGCTGGCGGACAAGGCGACGGCGGTGGAGGCAATGGAGAAGGGTGCGAACGGCTTCTTGAACAAGCCGTTCACGGATCGGCAACTGAACGAAGCAATCGCTGAGCTAATCCGATGATTCAGGAAAGCGAGCTCAAAACATTCGTCGAGGGGACGACCAACTACTTCGAGGTGGCTGCGCAGCAGCCGGCCTCGATCGGGTCGCCGTACCTCGTGACGGAAGGGTCCCCTTCCGTACACGAGTACACCGGGGTCATCAACATCACGGGCAAGCGCGAAGGCATCGTGTACTTCACGGCGCCGAAGGCGATGCTGACCGTGCTGCTGATGAAGATGCAGGAGAGCGACTTCAGCCACGAGACCATGCGTGACCTCGTCGGCGAGGTGGCGAACACCATCTCGGGCAACGCACGCAAGGATTTCGGGCGCGACTTCGTGATCTCCGTACCGAGCGTGCTGGCGGGCGAGAAGCCGGAGCTTCCGACCGGCCCGAACGTGCGCTCGTTCGTGATCCCCATCAACTGGCGCAGCCACTCCGCGAAGCTGGTCGTCGCCTTGAAATGAATTCGTCGCAGGCGGGCCGCGACCCGCCTGCACCTCTCGCGCGCATTGCGAAGCGCGAGCGTGGCCGAGATTTGTCGCCGCCGGGCGCGTGATGGACTTCGAGAATTACAAAAGTCGCCATCGAGCGACTCCCCGCAACGGGGCTTCTGCTGTTATGTTCGATGCGCACCATTTCGGGGGTTCTGATTCCAATGACTGATCCGACGACCGTCGTCGACGCGGTGCGCGCCGTGCCGCAGTTCTTCGCCGCCATTCCTATGGACGACAACACCGTTTCCGTGCTCGCCATGCTGATCGGCATCGCGGGCGGCTGGGCCCTCACGGGTCTGCTGCAGCAGATGAAGGCCAAGCGCGTCAAGATCGCGGCCGAAGCGCGCAGGCGCCAAGCCTCGTTCCGCAAAGACTGATCGCGCTCCTTCGGGGCCGCAACCGGCTGCCCGTCGCATCCGCTGGCCCTTACCGCCCAGGCTCCGCTTTCGGAACGGCGCTTGCTCTTCGGTGGCATGCGCTATCTCGCCCTCTGCTGCGACTACGACGGCACGCTCGCGACTCACGGCAAGGTTTCGCCCGACACCCTCGCCGCGCTCGAGCGCCTGATCGCGTCGGGACGGCGGCTGCTGCTCGTGACGGGCCGCGAAATCGACGATCTGCAACGCGTCTGCGAGCGGCTCGATCTCTTCGAGTACGTCGTCGCCGAGAACGGGGCCCTGCTCTATCACCCCGCGACTCGCACGGACGAAGCGCTCGCATCGCCACCTCCTGAGACGTTCATCGCGCGGTTGCGGGAGCGCGGCGTCGCGCCGCTCGCGCAGGGGCGGGTCATCGTCGCGACCTGGGAGCCGCACGAAAGCGCCGTGCTCGCGGCCATTCGCGATCTCGGCCTCGAGCGGCAGGTGACCTTCAACAAGGGCGCGGTGATGATCCTGCCCGCGGGCGTGAACAAGGCGACCGGGCTGCTGCGCGCGCTCGAGCGTCTTGGGCTCTCGCCGCATAACGCGGTGGGAATCGGAGATGCGGAGAATGATCACGCGCTGCTGCACACGTGCGAGTGTGCGGTGGCGGTCGCAAATGCCTTACCCACCCTGAAGGACGAGGCGGACATCGTCACGCAGCGCGATCACGGCGCCGGTGTGGCCGAGCTGATCGAGGCACTGCTGAAGGACGATCTTGCTTCGTACGACGCCCGGCTCACGCGCCATCACATCCTCATCGGTACTGCGGCGGACGGCACGCAGATCAAGCTGCCGCCGTACGGGCAGAACGTGCTGCTGATCGGCACCTCGGGCGGCGACAAATCGACGCTCGCGACCGGCTTTCTCGAGCGCCTCGCCGATCAGAAGTACACCTGCTGCGTCATCGATCCGGAGGGAGACTACGATGTCTTCGCGGGCGCGGTTGCAATCGGCGCATCGACGCGGCCGCCGACGGTCGATGAGGTGGCGCAGCTTCTGGCGAAGCCGGAGACGAGCTGCATCGTCAATCTCGTCGGGCTGCCGATCGCGGAACGGCCGGCGTTCTTCGCAAGCCTCGCGCCGCGGCTGCAGGAGCTGCGCGCGCGCTCGGGCCGGCCGCACTGGCTGCTGATCGATGAGGCTCACCACGTGCTGCCGGCGGAGTTCGAACCGGGTCCGCTCGCGCTGCCCGAGCGGCTTACCGGAGTGCTGCAGATCAGCGTGCATCCCGAGCTCATCGCGCCTAAGACGTTGCGCGCCGTGCAGACGCTCATCGTGGTCGGAAAAAATCCGGGCGCGGCCTTTCGCGCGCTCGGCAAGGCGCTGAGCACCGGCGTGCCGGAGGTCTCGGATGAGGAAGTCACGCCGGGCCACGCGCTGCTCTGGCATGTCGGCACGAGCGCGCCCGTGCACCTGAAGATCGCGCCCAGTCGCACCGAACGGCGGCGGCATACGCTGCCCGAGCAGAAGCGCCTCACGTGAAGCGCCATCAGCAGCAGCGCCCTGAGCAGAAGCGTTTTTTCAGCAGAAGCGCTTCTGCACAGAAGAAGCGTCTCAGCACGAACGCCCCTGCAGGACCGGCGTGCGGTTCGCCGCGCCGTTCCGTCGTCACGCGCGAACCGCCTTCGACCGCTCGCCTGGACTCAGAGCAGTGAACCTTCCCCGCCGGGCGCGTCCTTCATCATCTCGCGCCGCACGAGCGGAATCGGCGGACCGCCATACGACAAGAACTTGTCGTGGAAGGCCTGCCACCGCTGCGGCGAATCCGCCGCCAGGTTCGCGTCCGCCGGATGCACCGCCATCCAATCCGAGCGCAGCTTGCGGATCATCAGCTTGCCGAGCGTGTAGTTGAGATACGCGGGATCGTAAGTGCCGCGCGCCGCCTGCTGGCGCGCCGTGCCCACGTCCGTGAAGGCGCTTTCGCGGAACATCTTCTCCGATTGCGCCACCGTC
>DASZSS010000022.1:0-8684 GCA_035548535.1 Steroidobacteraceae bacterium | reverse complement strand
CCGTGATTGCCAGTCGGCTCGTGATGCGTCGGCCGTGATGCGCCGGCCCTGACGCGCCGGGCGGCGATGCGCCGGGGATATCGCGCCACGCGCCGCCGCGCAGGCACATTCGTAGCGGACGTGTTCGTCTGGGCTCTAGTGCGTCATCGCATAGACGATGTAGTTGATGCCGAAGCGGTAGCCGAGAGCCGTCATGGGCTCGGGATAGTCGGGTGTGTCCGCTTCCTCCCATGAATCGCCGATGTCCTGGTTGTAGTTCATCGCCACCATGAGCCGGCCTTTGTCGTCGTAGATGCCGCGCCAGCGAGGGCGCGGGAGTTGATCCAGGCTCATGAAGCCGCGCACGTGTCGTAAACCCGGGATCTGCGTGAACGCGTCGATGGTGAAGGGCACGTGCAGCACGGCATCGCCACGCTGGATCTCGACGATGGGCCGATCGGGGAAGACGCGGAACATCGTCGCCTCGAACACGGCGCGCTCGTCCTCGCCCCAGTAATCGTCCGCCATCAGGAAGCCGCCGCGCAGGAGATACTCGCGCAGTCGCGCGATCTCCTCGTCACTGAGCTCCCAGTAGCCCACCTGAGTCGCGTACAGCCACGGATAATCGAAGAGCGAGTCGTCGGTCACGCGCAGCGTGACCGGATCGCCGGAGTCGACACGTGTCAGCCGGCGCACGCTCTCGAGAAAGTGCGTTTCCGCGGTCGGCCAGTCCTGCTGCCACCAGCCGCGCCCGAAACCGCGGAACTGGGGCGAGTCGGTGTAGATCATGCGGGCGAAGTGGAACTCGCCGCTCGGCTTGCCGCGCCCGGGTGCGTCGACGCTCGAATCACCGAGCAGCGCCGCACAGGCGAGCGGCGTCGCGGCGGCAAGCGTCAGCAGAGCGGGGCGCAACCGCGTGGGCATGCTCCAAAGCTAGCACCGGCACGTCGCTTTGATGATGACGATCAGTGGCCGAAGCTATGCCGCGGTCGGCCCGCCGGCCTACGAGATCACGGCCGACGCGGCCAGTGCTTCGAACTCCGGCAGCGCGGCGTCGAAGTAGTGCAGAGCCGCCCCGTCCAGCGCCATCAGGTACAGCTTGCCGTTGACCACCGCGAGCACGGATCGGCCGCGCCGCTTCACCTCGTCGGTGAGGACGTAGGTGTAGTCGAACTGCATGCCGGGCTTGCCGAGGAAGGTCGTCGGCTTCACGCCCGTGGACTCGAAGATCGTGGCACCCGCGCGGATGCGATAGTACGACTCGATCATCGACACGAGGTCCTGCGGCGTCATGTCGGCGCGGAACACCGGCACCTTGCGATCGTCTTTCGGCTTCTGTTTGGTGATCGCCTGACCGGACTCGAGCGCGCCGATGAAGGTGATGCCATCGAGCAGCGGACCGTTCTGCGTCCAGTTCTCCTGGCGCGGAATGTCGAACACGCCCTTCGGCGCGCGATTCCAGGCGACCGACGGTTTCACTTTCATCGAGCCCTGGGCGACGGCGACCGGAGCGGGCGAGACGAGCGTGTAGCCCGTCACGCAGCCGCCGAGCGCGAGGCTTGCGATGAGAGTCAGGAAAATCCGCATGAGCATCCTCCCGTTCGAATCATTGGCCGAGCGTGAAGCGCACCATCGCCGCGTCCGGCGCGACGGGATCGAGCTCGAGATAGCGCGACAGCGCGCGCCGCCCCGCCTCGGTGTTCCCCGCCTTGAGCTGCGCATAGCCGTGTGCGCGATAGGCTTGCGCCGGCGCATCGGCAAAGG
Organism: Steroidobacteraceae bacterium; assembly: GCA_035548535.1. GTDB lineage: Bacteria > Pseudomonadota > Gammaproteobacteria > Steroidobacterales > Steroidobacteraceae > JADGHX01. The sequence continues at coordinate 6,941 of DASZSS010000022.1, read as the reverse complement.
CCACCGCGGCCGCGTATGCGTCGGCCGCGCGCGCGGCATCGCCGCTTTCGTCGCGCAATCGATAGACCTCGCCCTCGAAGTAGCGCAGCGTGCCGTCCCACCCGTCCCGCGCCAGCGTGTTGATGAGGTACAGGCTCGCTCCCGAATCGTTGAGCTTCACCTGCTCCTCGATGAGCATCGCACGGTGGGGCGCGATCGCGGCGAGCCACTCGGCGCGCCGATCGTCGTAGCGCGCATCCGGCGGAGCGTTCGCCAGCAGCTCTTCGGCCGACTCGCTCAAGTCCGACATGCGCTCCGCGCTCGGCGGATGCGTCGACACGAGCGAAGTCGCGCGATCTTTGTACCTCTTCTTGCGCGCGGCGGCGCTCGCTTTGCGCTCCTCGATGATCTGCGACCAGACCTCCGACGCGGCGCGCGCCGAGTAGCGGCTTTCGTACATCAGCTTCAGCCCGTACGCATCGGCTTCGCTCTCCATCTCGCGACTGAACTGAAACAGGCTCAGCAGCAGCGTGCTGTTGATGGCGTTCGCGAGCGCGTACCACGTTCCGGTGGCGGCGCCCGCCAGTGCGAGAAAGCTCATCGTCGCCGTCTTGGCCTTGATGTCGCGCCAATTGCGTACCCCGTGCCGCCGCAGGTAGTGGCCGGACTCGTGGCCGAGCACCGCGGCGAACTGAGCCTCATTGCGCATGCGAGCGAGCAGACCGGTGTGCACGAGCATCATGCCATTCGGCGCCATCGATGCGTTGAAGTCCGGATCGCGCACGACGTAGACACGCGTGTCCGCCGCTTGCGGCCCGAGCAATCGTTCCACGACGCCGCGCACATAGCTGTTCAGCGCGGCATCCCCGACGAGCATGTTGGAATGTGCGACGTCTTCTTCGAGCCGATCGAAGGCTTGCCAGAGCCCGCGCTCGTCCGTGTCCACCGGCCGATAGCCGGGACCGACGAGCGGCGTCATCGAGGTGGGCGAGACGCGGGCGAGGGCGCTCATGCCGCCGAAGCACAGCGCGCAGCCACAGAGTCCTTGTGTGAGGAAGCGGCGGCGGAAGGCGTCCATGCTGCGCTGTCAGCTCGTGCTGGCCGCCTGTACCGGCTTACTTGGCTTCATCTTGTCGAGCAGCGTCGTCACCATCTTCTCGGCACCTTCGGGCGAGCGGATGTCGCCCACGCTGGAGCTGAGGATGTTGAACCACACGACCTTGCCCGTCTTCAGATCCACGAGCGAGGCGAACGCGATCTGCTGCCCGCCGACAGGCCTACGCCATTCCGCGCAGCGCCGTGCTCGGCGCGATTCTGCTGACGGCGATGCTCGGCGGCGGCATTGCCAGCCACCTGCGCATCGGCAGCCCCTTGTTCTCGCACGTGCTGTTCGGCGTCTACTTGGGCCTCTTCGCGTGGGGCGGCTTGTTCTTGCGCGACGCGCGAGTGCGGGCGCTCATCCCGCTGCGCAAGTAAATCCATCAACCACTCTTCACTCAGGAGCTGATTGCGATGAAGACTTCCCTGCTGCTCGTGGCGCTGAGCGCCCTTGCAAGCGGCACGTCGCTGGCCGCGCCCGCGACCTACGACATCGACCCGGATCACACGTATCCGAGCTTCGAGGCCGATCACATGGGCATCTCGATGTGGCGCGGCAAGCTCAACAAGAGCAAAGGCAAGCTCGTGCTCGACAAAGGAACGGGCACGGGCACGGTGGAGATCACGGTCGATCTGAACAGCATCGACTTCGGCCAGGACGCGCTCAACAAATGGGCCGTCGGCAAGGATTTCTTCGATACGGCGAAGTACCCCACCGCCGTCTACAAGGGCAAGCTCGAAGGCTTCAAGCCCGGCGCGAATCCGAGGGTGACCGGCGAGCTGACCTTACACGGCGTGACGAAGCCCCTCGACCTGAAGGTGAACTCCTTCAAGTGCATCGAGCATCCGATGTTCAAGCGCGACTACTGCGGGGCCGATGCGCTCGCCACGTTCCAGCGCGACGCGTTCGGTCTCGACGCCGGCAAGGACTATCACTTCAACATGGAAGTGACGCTGCGGATTCAAGTCGAAGCGCTGAAGAGCGCAGACGCCAAGCAGACCTCGTGAGCTGATCCCGGTGCCGTGCTGGCCGCGTTCGCACGCGGCCAGCATGCCGCCCGCCCGGAAGCGGCGGCTATTTGTCGACGGTGGCGACGTCGTTCGAAAAGAACCGAACTCGGACGAACGAGACGAAATGCGCCAGCATCAGCGCGCCGGTGCCCACCGTGACCACACTTAGGATTTCCATGACACGAACCAACTTTCACGTTGTGCGGGGACTGCGCTGCCACCCCGGCAGTGCCTGCGTCCCGCGCGGGCGTAATGTAGGGGCGGTGCGTGGCAGTTCAATGGCGGGCCGATGGCGTGCGCGTGACCTGCGGCGCGGATCCGGTAGCGACGTGTCGCGTTATGGCGACTCGCGGCCACCGGCCTCCCATTCTGGTACAGGGGCCCGCCGACGGCTCACGGCGGCGGGCGCCAAGTTGTGAACCCGATTCTGGCGATCGAGGTCCGATTTGCTTCACCCTTGCGCCTCCAGTAGGGGAGTCAGCGCATGCAAAGGTGGGTCGGGACCGCGCGGTCGATCGCGTGGCTGTTACTCCTGACGTGCCTTGGTGTGCCGGCAGCCGCCGAGACGGACACCCTCACCGAGACGGATCCGGAAACCGTCGCCATCCTGAAGCACGGTCAGTCGCTACTCGCCGAGAAGCAGCCGGCGGCTGCATACGACTATCTGGCGAGCCACGAGATCGATCTCGCCGGGACGCCGCTCTTCGACTACTTGCTCGGACTTGCCGCGCTCGACAGCGGTCGTGCGGGCGAGGCCTCGTTCGCCCTGACGCGGGCCGTTGCGACCTCTCCCGATTTCGCCGGCGCCCGCCTCGAGCTGGCGCGGGCGGAGTACGAGCAGGGCCAGCTCGCGCTCTCGCGTGCGCAGCTTCAATACCTGCTGACGCAGTCGCCGCCGGCCGCCACGCGCGCGGTCATCGAAGAGTATCTCGCCGCGATCGATCAGCGTGAGCAACGCACGGGCTCGCACTGGTCCGCGCTCGCGCAGCTCGGCGCGGGCTACGACAGCAACGCGAACGGCTCGACGAGCGAGCCGTCGTTTCTCGGGTTCACGCTCGATCCGCGCAATGTGGCGACCTCGTCCTCGTTCGCGGAGATGCAGCTCGGCGCCGCAAACACGCGCGCGTTCGGCGCCGACACCGGGTTGATCTCGAACGTGCAGCTCACGCGTCGCGCGAACCGCGATGCATCGTTCGTCAATCAGAGCGTTGTGTCGCTGGACAGCACGCTCGTTCGCACGCGCGGGGCTGTGCGCTACAGCCTCGGCGTCGACGGGTATCAGGGCTCGCTGGACGGCTCCGATCATGAGCGCGGCGTGAATCTGAGCTTTGGCGCGTCGCGCAGCTTCGCGGAGTACGAGCTTGGCATCGGCCTGCGCGGCGGCGCGCTGACGTATCAGCCGGAGAGCCTGAAAATCCTCGACGCGAATCGCTATCTGGCCGGGCTCTCGCTGGTCCGGCTGAACGTCGGCCCCAAGGCGGGTCGCATCGGCGGCGCGCTGCTGATCGGCAAGGACGAGGTTCGGCGCGCCAATTCTCCGTATGGCAACGAACGCTACGGCGCGCGGCTCTACGCGAGCTGGCCGATTCAGTCGCGCTCGAGCGTCTCCTTCGAAGTGTCGGAGATGGTCGCCGACTACGACGGGCTCTTTTTTGGCGGCTCGCGAAAAGATCGGCTGTTCGGTGCGATCCTGGCCTTCGACCTTCAGAACTTCCCGGCGGCGAATTGGAGCATCGCCCCCCGCCTGCGTTACACCAAGAGCGACTCGGATGTCCTGCTGTACGAATACGATCGCTTCGAAGCCGTCGTGTTCGTTCGACGCAGTTTCTGAGGCGCGCTCGAGCATGCGTCGTTCCTTCGTTTGCGCATTCGCGCTGCTGTTCGTGACCGAGGTCGCCGGCGCTGCGGCCGGCAAAGTGCTGCTCGTATCCGGATCGGCGAGCGTCGAGCGGAACGGTGTGCGCGCGCTCCAGGTCGGAGATTTGTTGGAGCCGGGTGACGTCGTCATCACCGGCGACGAATCGCGCGTGCAGATCGTCATGGCGGACGGTGCACGCATTGCCTTGCGAGCCAAGTCGCGATTGCGCATCGACGCGCTGTCGTTACCTTCGAGCGTGCAGCGGCCCGGCACGCCCGTTGCCGCGGCGTCATTCGGCCGGAGTGTCGCGACGCTGCTCGAGGGTGGCTTCGCTGCCCGCGCAGGCGTGATCGGGAAGGGCAGTGCGAGCGAGGACGAGGTGCGCACGCCGGTCGGCACGCTCCGCGTTCACGGCGCGCACTATACGGCCGTGTTTTGTCGTGAGCGTGATTGCGCGGATCCCGCGGAATCGTCCGGCGGGGAGCAAATCACCGATGGGCTGTATCTCGCGGTCGATGATGGCGCGATCACGTTCAGTGGCCATGGGCAGTCTTTCACGCTGGCGGCACCGGGCGCGCAATTTGTTCCGGCGGACGGTGGAGCGTCCGCGCGGCTTGCTGACGTGCCCCGGTTCGTTCGAAACGATCGCGCGGGTCGAGTTGAAGCGGCAGGGCGCGCGGCGTCCATCGCGCGAAGTGACGCGCTCCTGACGAGCGGCCGCGAGCAAGACAGCCCAGATGCAGTGCCCGAGACCGGCGCGGCGTTGGGCGAGCCACGCAGCCTGCATACATCCGCAGACGACACGCCCGACGGCGCCCCGATTTCTCCTGTCGCAGCGGGCTCGTTCGCGACGGTAGCGGCGTGCCCGAGGTCGCCCGTCGCAGTGGGCTCGCTCCCCGTGGTCGCTGACTGCGCGGCTTCGCCGCTTGCTGCGGGCTCGAACCCGCCCGTCGCTTCGGGCTCGCTCGCGCCGGTAGCGGCGTGCCCGAGGTCGCCCGTCGCAGTGGGCTCGATCTCGTTGGTCGCGGACTGCGCGGCTTCGCCGCTTGCTGCGGGCTCGAGCTCACCCGTGGCGGCGGGCTCGCCCCCGGTGCGGCCCATTGTCGCGACGACGGCGCTCGGTCGATCCGTCGATCTCGTTGTTCCGCAGCCAGCGAGCGTGCCACGCGCAAGTCTCGCCGTCGCCGTACCACCGATCGCAAGCGCGCCGTTCGTCACCGCAACGACTGGGCCCGTCAGTGACGACGCATTCAGCGCCACCGGTGCGCTTCTCGAATTCGAAGCGCCCAACGCGGCGAGTGCGCCCGCGGACTACCGCATCGGCAGCGCCGCAGTACTGGGCTCGGGCAGCAACGGCGCCAGCGGCATTCACTGGGGCCGATGGTCCGGCGGTGCGGCCGTCGAGAGCTCGCCCGCCGGCGCTCAAATGCTCACGCTCGCGAACACGAGCTTGCACTGGATCGTCGGTCCGATGTTCGAGCTCACGCCGATCCTGCCGGCCTCCGGCTCGGCGAGCTTCGTGCTGGCGGGCGGCACCGAGCCCACCGATTCGGCCGGGCATCTCGGCAAGTTGGATGCCGCGGTATTCAGCGCGAACTTCACGACTCAACGAGTCGCCACGACGCTGTCGCTCGACATCGACGGGCTGAACTGGTTTGCCAGCGGCAGCGGCGATATCGCGGCCGGCACCGTGCGGTTCGACGGTACGTTCGGCAACGTGCTCATCGACGGTCGTGTGCGTGGCTCCGGCGAGCTCGAAGGCTTCTTCTCGGCCGGCCCGATGACACCCGACCAGCTAAACGGCGTCGGCCTCGCGTATCAGCTTCGGGACGATGGCGGTGAGCTCGGCACCGTCTCGGGTGTGGCGGCGTTCGTGCCGGGCAGCGGCACAACACCAGTCCCCGTAACGGTGTCTCGCGACGTCGCTTACGCGGTCGGGAACGTCGGCATGCACTCGCAGCTCGTCGGCACGGCGAGCGACACGGTTGCTCAACTCTTCGCCGATTCGACGGGCAATCTGAGCGCATTTGCCGCACCCTTCGATGGCGCGAAGGACACCGTCTTCCGGCTCAATCACGGAACCGTCGTGAACGACGGCTTCGATGCGGCCACCGGAATTCGCTGGGGCCGCTGGGACGGCACCAACTTCTACGTCACATCCCCGGGGCACGCGACCCTGAAGGCGGACCTCGCGGCGCAATCCTTGCACTGGATCACGGGCAACAGCTACGGCGCGGCGCCCGTGATCCCGCTCAGCGGGACAGCGGACTACGCGCTCGCCGGGAACACGGATCCGACCGACACACTGGACAACGTCGGCACACTCGGCGCGGCCAGCTTTTCCGCGGATTTCACGAACCTGACGGTGCACAGCGCGGTGACCATGACGATCGGCGGCCGCAACTGGTTCGCTCGCGGCAGCGGAACGTTCAACGCGAACAGCACGCTATTCAACGGCACGTACGACACTGTCAGCGTCGCGAACGTGCTTGCGGGATCGGGCAACTTCTCAGGATTCGTCACGTTGCCGCGCATCGGAGCGGGCAGCGTTGGGGGCGCTGGTCTGACGTACAGCATCGCCAGCGATCCCGCGAATCTCGGGACAGTGAGCGGTGCGCTGGCATTCCAGCAAGGCGCCGGTGCTCTCGTCACACCGCAGGCGTTCGGCGCGCGCGATATCGCATACCTCGTGCCCCTCGCCGGAAACGACACGGCGCAAGTGGTGCGTGCTCCGGAGACGAGCTACGCCGCCGACGGCAGCTTCTCGCTGACGCAAGTGCCCGTGCGCGACTCGAGTGGCGAGCTCAGAGGATTGAGCAAAGGCTCGAGCCTGCTCGCCGAGTCCGCGGCGAGTGGCCTCGTGATGATGCGCTGGGGGCGCTGGGCCGGTGGAGACATCGTCGACACTTCGATCCCTCCGGGCACGAGCTCGCCACTCGCTCTCGGACAGAGCAGTTTGCATTGGATCGAGAGTGCAGACATGACGTCGGCACCG
>DASZSS010000021.1:0-2220 GCA_035548535.1 Steroidobacteraceae bacterium | reverse complement strand
CGCACCGGAGCAGCGCCTGATGGACTTCGGTGTCGATTCGCTGATGGCGGTCGAGCTGCGCAACCGGCTGGCCCGGCGCTTGGCGCTCACCCGCAAGCTCACGGCGACACTCATCTTCGACTACCCAACGGTGAGTGCCATTGCGAAGCACCTCGCGACAGATGTACTGCGCTATGCATCGGCCGCGCGCGAGGAGGAGCAGCGTTCCGCCGCCGCGCCCGCCGGCGTGCGCACGACCACCGCTGCACAGATCGAGCAGATGGCCGAGGAAGAAGCCGAAGCCATGCTGCTGGAGAAATTGAGCCGACTATGACGCAGCCATCCGATCCATCCACTCTCTCACCCGTCAAGCGCGCGCTGCTCGCGCTCGAGGAGATGCAGAGTCGCCTGCACGCGAGCGAGCGGCGGTTGCGTGAGCCGGTTGCCGTCATCGGCATCGGCTGCCGCTTCCCGGGTGGTGCAAACGATCCGGACAGCTACTGGGCGCTGCTGCGGTCCGGTCGCGATGCGATCGTCGAGGTGCCGCCGGATCGCTGGGACGTCGATGCCTATTACGACCCCAACCCGGACGCGCCCGGCAAGATGTCGACGCGCTGGGGCGGCTTCATCGATCAGGTGGACCGGTTCGATCCGCAGCTATTCGGCATCTCGCCGCGCGAAGCGCTCACGATGGACCCGCAGCAGCGGTTGCTGCTCGAAGTCACCTGGGAGGCGCTCGAGCGTGCCGGACAGAATCCCGAGCGGCTGAAGGGCACGCGCACGGGCGTGTTCGTGGCGATCGCGACCAGTGACTACTGGCACACGCTGCTGCATGACGTGGATCCCTCGCGCATCGACGCGCACTTCGCCACCGGCATCTCGCACAGCATAGCCTCCGGGCGCATCTCCTACTGTCTCGGACTGCAGGGCGTCTGTCTGTCGATCGATACGGGATGCTCGGGCTCGCTGCTTTCGATCCATCAGGCCTGCACGAGTCTGCGCACCGGCGAGTCGCAGCTCGCGATCGCTGCCGGAGTGAATCTGATTTTGCGGCCGGAGCTCGCCATCACGTATTCGAAGGCGCGCATGATGGCGCCCGATGGTCGCTGCAAAGCGTTCGATGCGCGCGCGAACGGCTTCGTGCGCGGGGAAGGCTGCGGCGTCGTGGTGCTCAAGCGCCTCGCAGATGCGCAGCGTGATCGTGATCCGATCCTGGCAATCATTCGTGGTACGGCGTCCAACCAGGATGGCGCGTCGAGCGGCCTCACCGCACCGAACGGCGCGGCGCAGGAGGCGCTCATACGCGCGGCGCTCGCCGACGGAGAGCTGCATCCGGATGCCGTCGGCTACGTGGAAGCGCATGGCACCGGCACGTCTCTCGGTGACCCGATCGAGGTACGTGCGCTCGGCAACATCTTCGGCAGCCGTGCGCGAAGCGCAGCGCTGCGCATCGGCTCGGCCAAGACGAATTTCGGCCACCTCGAGTCCGCAGCGGGCATCGCGGGCTTCATCAAAGCCGTGCTCTGCCTGATGCACGGGGAGATCCCGCCGAGCCTGCACTTCGAGACGCCGAATCCTCACATTGCATGGGAAGACATGTCGGTGGAGGTCGCGGCGCGCCTGCAGCCGTTCCCAGAGTACGGCGGGCGGCGCATCGCCGGCGTGAGCTCGTTCGGCTTCAGCGGCACGAACGTGCACGTCGTGCTGGAATCCGCGACCGAGACGCACAGCGAGCCGCAAGCCGCGCACCCACCGCGCGCGATACAACTTCTCACGCTCTCTGCGAAGAGCGATGCGGCACTGGACGAGTCCGTGCGTCGCCTGCGCGAGCATCTCGAAGGTCGCGGCAGAGAGCAGGCTCTTGCCGATGTGTGCCATACGGCGTCAGCGGGGCGCGCGCACTTCGCGCACCGGCTCGCCATACCTGTGAGGAGTCGCGACGAGCTCGTTCAAGCACTGCGATCCATCGAGCAGGGCACGCCTGCGGGTGTTCGCGGACAAGTGAGCGGAGCCGCGCTGCCGAAGATCGCCTTCTTGTTCACCGGTCAGGGCGCGCAATACCCGGGCATGGGGCGCGAGCTGTACGAGAGCGAGCCGGTGTTTCGCGATGTGCTCGACCGCTGCGCGCAAGCCATGAGCGGAGAGCTGGATCGGCCGCTGCTCGAAGTGATGTGGGGAGCGGACTCGGCGCAACTGGACCAAACGCGCTACACGCAGCCGGCGCTGTACGCGCTCGAAGTA
>DASZSS010000020.1:0-4970 GCA_035548535.1 Steroidobacteraceae bacterium | reverse complement strand
CGTGCCGCCGGTGCCGCGCTTGTAGCCGATGATGCGCTCCACCGTCTTCATGTGGTGGAAGCGCCAGATCTGGAATTTCTGATCGAGGTCGACCAGCCGCTCCGCGAGCTCGTAGAGGTCCCAGTCCTTCTCGGCGTTGTGATAGACGCCGAGCCACGCCCCGGCAACCTGCTTGCTCGCGTGGTAGGGCTCCGTGAAGTCGCGCGACAGATGCGATTCCGGAATGCCGTAGCCGCGCCGGCTCAGCAATCGCAGCACCTCGTCGTAGAGCGAGGGCGCCTCGAGCGCGATGCGCAGCGCCTCCTGAGCCTTCGGATCGCGCCGATGCACGGCGATCATGTCCGGATGCTTGTTGCCGAGCGTGAACTCCAGCAAGCGATACTGGAACGACTGGAAGCCCGAGGACCGGCCGAGCGCATTCCGGAACAGCGAGTACTCGGCCGGAGTCATCGTCGACAGCACATCCCATGTCGCCGTGAGCTGCGCCTGGACGCGCGAGATGCGCGCGAGCATCTTGAACGACGGGTCGAGCTCGTCCTTGCGCACGCACTTCATCACACCCATGAGCTCGTGCAGGAACAGGCGCAGCCACAGCTCGGACGTCTGATGCACGATGATGAACATCATCTCGTCGTGCTCGTGCGTCAGCGGCTTCTGCGCGTTGAGGATCTTGTCGAGCTGGAGGTACTCGCCGTAGGACAGCGAGGAGCCAAGCTCCCAGTGGATGGGCTCGTCGGAGAGGTCGACGCGCTCGGTCTTGTCGTAGCGGCGGGTGCTCATGCGGGCTCGCGGAGGTCTCGAAAGACCCACGATGGTACACGGCGCCAGCCGTCGAGCAATTCGCGGTCGAGCGGCCGGCAGTCCGGGCAGTAGCGGGCCACGAGATCCCAGAAACGAGCCGAGTGGTTCATGTGCCTCAGATGGGCCAGCTCGTGCACCAGCAGGTAGCGGAGAACCTCCGGCCGCTGGAACAGCAGGCAGCAGTTCAGGCTGATCGTCCCGCGGATGGAGCAGCTGCCCCAGCGGGTCCGCTGGCGGCGTACGGCAAGCCGGCGGTAGGACAACTCCATCGTGCGTGCGGTCTCTTCGAGGAGCGGTGCGAATACTTCCGCCGCACGCTTCACCAGCCAGGTGCGCAGCGCGTGCTGCACGGCGCGGGTGCTCGAGAGATCGCCGAGCAACTGGAGCAAGCCGGGTCCCGCGATGTTGACGCGCGGGCGCCCGCGCCCACCGCCCGCATGAACGCGCCAGCTCTCACGCGCACCGGCCAGCGCGATGATCTGCGGCGGAAACGGCTCCTCGGGCACCGCGTTGCGACGGGCCTCCGCGCGCTTCTTTTCGATCCACGGCCGATGCCGCTCGACGAAGCGATCGACCATGGCGCGCGAGGTGCGCGCCGGCACGACGACTTCGACCCGGCCGCCGTGAAAGACGCGCACGGTCAGGCGCCGCGCGCGTCGACTCTCGCGCACCTGCCAACCCTCGGTAGTGTCGCTCTCGGACCAGAGCGGAAGCTGTGCGGAACGTTCGTCGAGCATCATCTTCGGAAAGCGATTCTTACAGTGAAGCGGCCAGCTCGGTGCCTTCGCGGATCGCGCGCTCCGCATCGAGCTCGGCGGCGAGCCGCGCGCCGCCAATTACGCGCACGCGCGGCGCGGTTGGCAAGCCCGTTACGAGCTCCGTTTGCGACTCTTGACCGGCGCAAATCACGACGGAATCCACCTCGAGCACCTGCGGCCCATCCGCGCCGCTGACGTGTAACCCACGATCGTCGATACGCTCGTACACGACGCCGCCACGCATCTCCACGCCGTGCGCCGCGAGCGCTGCCCGATGCGCCCAGCCCGTCGTCTTGCCGAGGGTCGCACCGGGACGAGACACCTTGCGCTGCAAGAGGTAAATCTTGCGATCGGACGATTGCATTTGCGAGCGCGGCAGCAGCCCGCCCGGACTGCGCAGCTCCATGTCGATGCCCCACTCTGCACAGTACGCGCGCGTTGCTTCGTATCGGTCCGTGGCGCGATGCCCGGTGAGATACGTCGCAACGTCGAAGCCGATGCCGCCCGCGCCGACGATCGCCACCCGGGCGCCTGCTTGCCGCCGGCCGCTCAGCAAATCCGGGTAGAGGATGACCTTCGGGTGTTCGATGCCCGGAATGTCGGGAACGCGCGGCCGCACGCCCGTCGCGACGACGATCTCATCGAATCGCTCGCGCTCGAGCAGTTCCGGCGTCACTCGCGTGCCGAATCGGGTGTCGATGCCGAGCTTCTTCAGGCGCGTCGCGAAGTAGCGCAGCGTCTCGTTGAACTCTTCCTTGCCCGGCACTTCGCGCGCGTAGCGAAACTGTCCGCCGATCTCCGCTTCCTGCTCGTAAACCGTGACGGCATGCCCGCGCTCCGCCGCGGCGAGCGCGCAGGCGAGCCCCGCGGGACCTGCGCCGACGATGCCGATGCGCTTCGCGACCGTCGCGCGCGTCAGGACCAACTCCGTCTCGTAAGCCGCGCGCGGGTTCACGAGGCACGTGGCCCGCTCGCCGGAGAAGATTCGGTCGAGACATCCCTGATTGCAGGCGATGCAGGTATTGATCTCATCCTCACGACCGCTCGCTGCTTTGGCGGCGAATTCCGGATCGGCGAGCAACGGACGCGCCATCGACACGAGGTCCGCGGTGCCCGCTTTCAGAACCTCCTCCGCAACCGCCGGATCGTTGATGCGATTCGTTGCAATCACGGGCAAGCGCGTCGCCTGCTTGAGACGTGCGGTCACCCATGTGAAGGCGGCGCGCGGCACCATGCCTGCGATCGTCGGCACGCGTGCCTCGTGCCAGCCGATTCCGGTGTTGAAGAGCGTGACGCCGGCGCTCTCGAGTCGCGACAGCAGATAGAGCGCCTCATCGAACGTGTTGCCGTCGCTGACGAGATCGAGCCCCGAGATGCGGTAGATGAGGATAAAGTCCGTCCCGACCGCCGCGCGCACCCGCTCGACGATCTCCACCGGAAAACGGCAGCGATTCTCCAGCGTGCCGCCCCACTCGTCCGTGCGCTTGTTCGTGCGCGGCGAGACGAACTGGTTCAGGAGATAGCCCTCCGAGCCCATGATCTCCACGCCGTCGTAGCCGGCCTCGCGCGCAAGCGACGCACACCGCACGAAGTCTTCGATCTGACGCTGAATGCCATGCGCGGACAGCTCGCGCGGCGTGAAGCGATTGATCGGCGCCTTCAGTCGCGATGGCGCGACGAGCAACGGGTGATACGCGTAACGCCCTGCATGCAGGATCTGCATGCAGATGCGCCCGCCCTCGGCGTGCACCGCGTCCGCGACGAGCCGATGCCGCGCCACTTCGCGGCGGGTGTTCAGCTTGCCCGCGAACGGGCCGATCCAGCCCGCGACGTTCGGCGCGATGCCACCGGTGACGATGAGCCCCGTGCCGCCGCGCGCCCGCTCCGCAAAGTACGCGGCGAGCTTCGGGTAGTCGCGGGCGCGATCCTCCAGCCCCGTGTGCATCGAGCCCATCACGATGCGGTTCCGGAGCGTCACGAAGCCGAGGTCGAGAGGCGCGAGCAGGTGCGGGTAATTCACGGGGCGGCCATCTTAACGTAGGATCGCGCGGCCCATCACCGGACCGATCGGCATCCCGTGAGCGCAGCGCTCCTCGAAGTTCGCGATCTCGTCAAGAAGTATCCCGCGACCACGGCCGTCGACGGCGTCTCGTTCACCGTGCCCGAGGGCATCTGCTTCGGCCTGCTCGGACCGAACGGCGCCGGCAAGACGACGACCATCGAGATCATGGAAGGCATTCTCGGCGCCACCTCGGGTGAGGTGCGCTACCGCGGCGAGCCGCTCGGGCCGCGCTTCAAGGAGGAAGCCGGCATTCTCTTTCAGAAGACCGCGCTGCAGGACTTCCTCACGGTGCGGCAGAGCCTCGCCCTCTTCCGCGGTCTGTACGCCAAGGGACTCAGCGTCGACGAGGTCATCGAGCTCTGCGCACTCGAGAAGCTCGCGAAGCGCGACAGTCGCAAGCTCTCCGGCGGCCAGCTCCAACGACTGCTGCTCGCCATCGCGCTGGTCAACGACCCCGCGCTGCTCTTCCTCGACGAGCCGACGACCGGTCTCGATCCGCAGGCGCGGCGCAACTTCTGGGAGCTGGTGCAATCGATCAAGGCGCGGAACAAGACGATCATCCTGACGACCCACTACATGGAAGAAGCCGAGCTCCTGTGCGATGAGATCGCCATCATGGACCGCGGCCGCATCATCGCTCAGGGCCCGCCGCGGCGGCTCTTGCGCGAGCACTTCGCCGAAGTGCTGCTCGAGCTGCCGCGTCAGGAGTTCCCGGCGGCCGCGCGCGAGTTGCCGCTGCGCCTCATCGAAGCGAGCGATCGGATCGAGATCACGACCGACGATCTCGATGGAACGCTGCGCGTGCTGATGAACGCGCGCGTCCCGCTCAAGGACCTGCGGATCCGTCCTCCCAATCTCGAGGACCTGTTCCTCGAGCTGACCGGTAAGGAGCTGCGCGCATGAACCTCGGCAGCCTCGCGCGGATGCTCGCCGTCTGGCACGCACGCAACCTGGAATTCGTGCGCGACCGCGGCACGCTCATCTTCACCCTGCTCGTCCCGGTCGCGCTGGTCATCGGCATGAGCTTCGTATTCGGCGGCAAGGAGCGACCGCTCTTCAAGGTGGGCGTGCTCGCGGCGCAGGTGGATCGGCAGGCGCATCCCTTTCTCTCGGAGCGCTTCGTTGACTTCGTGGCCATGCCCGATGAGCACGCCGCCATTCACAAGGTGGCGCGCTACGACCTCGACCTGCTCGTCGACGTGCGCAAGCCCGTGCGCTACTGGGTGAATCCCGGCTCGCCGAAGGGCTACATCGTCGAAAAGCTGCTGCTCGAAGCCGATCGGAGCGCGCAGCGACAGGTGGTGTCGGGCGATGCCGTGCGTTACGTCGACTGGCTGTTCCCCGGCGTG
>DASZSS010000019.1:0-18217 GCA_035548535.1 Steroidobacteraceae bacterium | reverse complement strand
GCGCACCGCCCGCGCCTCATTCACGAGCGCCTCGGGCGATTGCATCAGCAACTGCGCCGTGTTCCTTCTCAGGTGATGACGGGCAGCAATGTCCTCGAACGTGCAGCTCGGCCCGATCACACCCGGCATCTCCAGGAACTGTGCATCGTTCAGCTCACGCACGACCGTCACGCCGCGCGACTCGAGCGCGAGATGCAGTCGCTCGTCGGGCGGTGTGCTGCCCGCGAGCAGAACGCGCGCGGCGGGTGTCACCCTGGGCAGGGTCCGCAGCGTCTCGCGCGCACTCGACTCGAAATCGGAGCTCCAATCGCCGGCGCTCGCGCGTGCCAGGGCGTGGATCGCGCTACCCTGCGGCGGATTCGGCTCGAGCCGCACGGCGCTCACGTCCGCAAGGAATGCGCCACGCCGCGCAACGACTTCCGCAGCGGCTGCCAGCTTTGCCGGATCGGAGCCGAGCTCCTGCGCCAGTCTCGCGGTAGCCGCCACGGTGTGTGCGCGGCTCGTGAGTCGCCCGATGCTCGCCACGTCGTAGATGAGTGGGCGGGGCCCATCGCACAGGCCACGCCGCTGCAACTCGCAGATGTAGTAGTACAACCTCTGCGCGCTGTCGTCCGACCGCGGCAGAACGATCGTGTCGACGAACGCAAGCGACCCATCGAGCCACTGCTCGGCAATCGAGCGAACATCCGGCATGAACGCCCGCTCGACGAATTCATCGGCGCGGGGCGTCGCGTGCCCGGCCCGACCGCTCAAGCGCATCGGGCGGGCGCCGGCGGCAAGGATCAGCTCGACCGGCACGTCGCTACCCACGTAGCCGACGATCCGTCCAGCGTTTGGGGGCTCGATTGCAGTCATGTCGCAAGCCACTCCGGCAGGGCCAGCGCGAGGGCCGGCATGGCGATCAGCAGCGCGAGGTGCACGAAGTCCGCCGCGAGAAACGGCAACACGCCTTTGAAGATGCGTGACAGCGGCACATCGCGCGCCATGCCCTGAATCACGTACAGGTTGATCCCGATCGGCGGATGCACGAACCCGATTTCCATGGTGCGCACCAGAAAGATGCCGAACCAGATCGGCGAGAGCCCGAGATTCGAGATAATGGGCAGGAGAATGGGCGTCGTGAGAAGCATGAGCGCGAGCCCATCCAGAATGGAGCCGAGCAAGAGCAGCACAACCGTGATGGCGATGAGCGCGACGACTCTGCCGCCCTCCAGCGCGCCGACGAGCGCGGCGACATGCTCCGCGAGGCCGGTGACGCTCATGTACACCGAGAAAATGAGAGACCCGACGATCACGACGTACAGCATGCCCGTCGTTCGCAGCGTGTCGGCAAGCGCGCCACGCAATGCGGGCCAGTTGAGCCTGCCACGCCAGGCACACAGCGCGAGCGCGCCGATTGCGCCCACCGATGCGGCCTCCGTCGGCGTGAACCAGCCGAGCCCGATGCCACCGAGCACAACGACGATGAGGAACACGAGATCGGTAACGCGCGCGATCGCCGCGCGCCGTTCGCTCCAGCTCGCGCGCTCCATGGCCGGCGCGATCGATGGCCGCACGCGGCACAGGAGCAGGATGGTCACCATGTAGAAGAGCGACTGCGTGATCACCGGTACGATGGCCGCAGTGAACAGTCTGCCGATGGACTGTTCCGCGAGAATTCCGAACACGATGAGCGCGCCCGATGGCGGAGTGAGCGAGCCGAGCGTGCCGCCCGCGGCAATCGCGCCCGTCGCCAGCGCGTCGGAGTAGCCGCGGCGACGCATCTCCGGCAACCCGACGAGCCCAATCGTGGCCGCGGTCGCGAGGCTCGAGCCGCTGATTGCGCCGAAGCCCGCGCATCCTGCGATGGACGCGAGCGCAAGCCCGCCGCGGCGATGGCCGATCACGCGCGCTGCTGCGTCGAAGAAGTCGCGACTCGCGCCCGCCGCGAAGCACAGGTGCGCCATGAGCAGGAACAGCGGCAGCACGCCCAGCTCGTAGCGCGAGACCGTATCGAAAAGGATCACGCCGGACTTGATCAGCGCCGGTTCGAGGCCGAGCGACACCGTGAGCCCGACGAGCCCCACCAGTCCCATCGCGACGCCGATCGGAATGCCGAGCGTCAGGAGCGCGATGAGCGCGACGACTCCGATGACGCCGCTCATGGCTCCTCCGTACGCCGTGCGAAGGCCCGATAGGCAAACACGGCGGCAATGACGATGAGCGCGAGGCACACGACCGCGCGTAACGGCCGGAACGGGATGTGCAGGAGCTCACTTTCTTCGTGCGCCTCCCAGTGCTCGGTGGCGAGCCAGATGGCGCCGACCGCGAGCGCGGTGAAGAAGGCCGCTGCGAGCAAATCGGCACAACGCTGCAAGAGACGCTTGGGTGTCGCGGGCAAGCGAGTGATCAGGAGCCGCACGACGGCGTGGGCGTTGGCGAGCGTGGCGGAGACCATCGACACCGAGGCGGTGAGCAGGATCGCAGCCTGGATGATCTCGATGGCGCCGTGCAGCGGCATTCCGATCTGCCGCCCGGCCACGGCGACACCTTCCACCGCCATCGCAATGAGAAGCCCCGCTGCGCCTATATAAAAGAGGGGGCTAAGGCGTGGGGGCCGCGCGGTGGCGTCGCTTGCCGCGGGTCGCGCGGGCGTCCCGACGGAGGCGCGATCGGGATTTCGCGAGTTGCTGTCGCTCATCTCAGCCATGCGCCATCCGTCGTGAGTTCCAGTGACAGCGGAGCGAGACCCGCTTCCTGCGTGATGCGCGAGATATAGCCGGCGACTTCTGCGGCGCGTCCCGGCGGCGCAATCGTCGGCCGTCCGGGCGGCTCGACGAACACGGGCACGAAGCCGATCTGCAGGCTTCCGTCCTCGTGCACGCGCACGCGGCCGAGCATCCCGTTCACCGCTTCCGGATGGAATGGCGCGAGGGAGTACGCAGGGTCCGGTTCGAACCCGAACAGCTCGCGCCGTTTGCGCGCCCACGCGGCGCGCGCGGGATGAGACTGGCTCGGGCTCAACGCACGCGTCACGACGCAGCCGTTGCCGAGCCCGTGAAAGATCGGCTTCCCGCGATAGATCTCGATGCCTCGAACGATGTGCGCGTGATGCCCGCACACGATGTCGCAACCGGCATCGATTGCGGCGTGCGCCAGTGGCCGCTCGTACGGCGCGAGCTTGGCACGGGTATGCACGATGCCCTTGTGGAGCGCTACGACGACGATGTCCGCACGCTCTTTCGCGGACGCGATATTGCGTGCCATCTCGGCGACCGAGCTTGGATCGATACGCTCGAGAGGCGAGGACGGCGCGATGGGCGCGCCGTTCGTGGCTTCGACGCGCACATAGGCACAACCTGCCCGGCGTGCATCGGCCCAACCCGCCTGCGGACCCACGCAGTTGTAGCTGAGCAAAGCGACCACTCGCTCCTTGCTCGCAGGTGCGAGCCGATTGTCGCGCGTGTCGCCACCGCCCAGGTGCCGTGCTTCAGCGCCGCCGCTGGAACGCGTGCCCCGCAAGAAAGCCGCTGCGCGAGCAGCATCGAGTGTGGCACCGGCGCCGGCATGCGCGAGTCCGGCTTCGTCGAGGCCCGCGATCGTGTCTGCAATGCCCTCGGCACCAAGGTCCGCGATGTGATTCCCAGCGAGCGAGACCGCGCGAAAGCCGGCGCGCGCAATGGCAGGCAAGTGCGCCGGATCGGCGCCCGGTGCCGGCACGTCATCGTCGAGCTCGGTTCCCCGCAGGCTGTGGGGCACCTCGAGATGGCCGATCGCCACGTCGGCGGCGCGCAGGCACGGGGCGATGCCGCCGAGCCAATAGTCTGGGTCCGGCTCATCGAGCACCAGATCGCCTGCCAGGATCAGATCGAGAGTCGCCATCAGCCCGTCGTCCGCGGCCGCGAGCGCAGCGGCGGCCGTTGATTGTTGACGAAAGAATTGATGATATTGCCGCGAGCATTGTCGCTCGCTGCGCTCACCCACCGCTCCATGCCTGCGAAAGCTGCTGCCAAAACGAAAGCCGCGGCCACGGCCGCGCGCGAGACCGTCTCCGTGCGCGAGGTCGTCGAGTGGATTCGCGAGCGCATTCGCCGCGGCCGCTTCGCGCCCGGGCAGCGCCTCGTCGAGGCGGACATCATGCGCGAGGTCGCCGCGAGCCGCAGTCGGGTGCGCGAGGCCTTGCAGCGGCTGGCGACCGAAGGTCTGGTGACCATCGAGGAATTCCGCGGGGCGTCAGTCAAGCATTTCTCGCGCGACGAAATCCGGCAGATCTATCGCGCACGCATGGCGCTCGAGGGCATGGCGGCGCGCGACTTCGCCGCCGCGGACGCGCCGGAGCTGAAAGCACGCCTCGCGCGCGTGCAGGCCGAGCTCAATGCGCTCGAGCATACGGGCGATCACGAGCGCTTTGCCCGTCTGAACGACGAGTGGCACCGGCTGATCATCGAAGGATCGAAGAACGAGTACATCCGCATGTTCGTCGAGCGGCTGCGCGTGCCGATCTACCGGCTGCTGTTCAGCACGTTCTACAACGCGCAGCGCATCGACCGTGCCAATGCCGGCCACCGCCGGATCAGCGAGGCCATCATCGCCGGTCGCGCGAAGGACGCCGAGCGTCTCATGCGCGAGCACATCGAGGAAGGGCTCGAGGCGATCGCGACGATCGATCTGGACTAGAGGGCACATCGTCACTCGGTCGATACGGGCGCGAATTTCGGCTCGGACAGCACCGGCAGGAAGAGCTGGGAGCGATGCTGCGCGTCGTGATAGATCCCGATCTGGGGCGGGGGATCGAACTGCACGGTGCGCGATCGCTGCCGCGGGTCCGCGCCGGCGATGGTCAGTCGCAGCCGCTCACCGCTCTTCACGATGATGGACGTGGGCAACAGGTCGAGCCGCATGCGCGCCGGCGTGTTCGGCACCAAGGGCTTCGCGTCGGCGCGATTCCCGCGGTGATAGGGCAGGCCCATGTAGTTGAGCGACGGGCGCTGTTCGGATCGCAACGAGGCGCGCAGCCGGCCATGTGTCACGATCGAGACGTCACCGGCAGGCGTGATCTTTTCGAGGTACACGAACACATCCGCATCCGTGGCCGAGGAGGAGATCCACAGGTCCGCGAGCGGATGGCCGGCGATGTGAACGTCGGCCGCAAGTGGCGGTGTCTCGTACGAGAGGCCGTGATTGCGCACGACACACGGCCACATGATGAAGTAGAGATCGACCTTGCCCTCGCACACCGGCGCGTAGTTCACCACGAAGTGATCGACGCCCGCGGACGAGGAACCAAGCTCGCGGGGTGCGGCAACGCTTCCTGCCCCACGGAGGCTCGCGGAAGCCACGCCGGCCTCCATCGTCCGGTGCGGGCGCGCGGTCGATTCCGCCGACGGACCAGCGGCGTCGGCGGGCGCGAGCGTGCCCGCCTGGCCTGGCAGCGCGGTCCCACCCAGTGCGAGCGTCTCGGTCCGAGCCTCCGGCAACGGCCACTCGCGCGCGCTCGACCACTCGCTCCCTTTGGGCGCACCGAGCGTGTAGTAGTAGATGGGCGGCTCGCGCTCCCAGCCGTTGTCGACCTTCTTGAGGAAATGATCGAAGAACCGCAGCAGCTCCGTGGCCATCGGGAAATCGCCGACCTGGCAGTGGCCCCAGCCGCCCATCCAGAGCTTGCGCGGGTTGCTCAGGTTGTTGAATGCGAGCGTCGCTTCGAAGCTGCCTTCATCGAGCCAGTTGCCCCAGATGAAGATCCCGATGCCGGAGCGCTCGATGACGTCTTTGTACGTCGCCGGACTGACCTCGCGCCAGAACGGAACGCGCAGCAGCGGGGAGACATCATCGCGGAAGGGCATGCCGCGCCACAGCTCCGCCATCGGCGTGCCGGCCGCATGCCCCGCAATGGCCTGCGCGGCGAGCGTGCCATCCTTGTCTTCATCCACCGGGAGCACGCCTTGCCCGTAGTCCTGCTCAGGATTCTCGGGTCGCGTGTTGAATTGCGCCGTGATGCCGCCGCGGCTGACGAACCCGTACTTGTCGAAGTCGGTACAACCTGGCGCGATGGCTCGCAAATGAGGCGGCGCGACGGTGGCCGCATGGAACGTGCTGCCGCCCATGTACGAGCAGCCCATCACGCCGATGTTGCCGTCGCTCCACGGCTGCGCGGCGAACCACTCGGTCATGTCGTATGCGTCCCGCGCCTCGGTGCGGTCCTGAAAGCCGCGGCGGACGCCGAAGGACGCGCCGCGTCCGCGCGTATCGACGGCCGCCAGCACGTAGCCGTGCTTGATGAGCTCCAGCAGCCCCCAGCTCTCGAGCACGGTCGCCTTCTTGCCGTCCGGACGGGTCCACGCGCGTCGATAGGGCGTGTGAATCCAGATGACGGGAAAGCGCCCCGGGGCGGCGGTACCGTTTTCGGCCGGACGGTAGATGTCCACCGCCAGCCGCGTTCCATCGCGCACGGTGACATATCGGGAGGAGCTGACCCAGCCGCTGTATCGCGGCTCGGAATAGCCGCGATACACGCCGGGCCGCGATACCTTTTCGGCCGCGGAGATCGTCAGCGGCGCAACGAGAGCAATGAGTAGAGCGAGCGCGCGAACCGTCGACATTGGCTACCAACGCTTCGTCACGACGAACGACACGAGACGCCCGAGCGGCGAGACGTTCTGGTTGTCCCATGAGAATGTGCCGTTCAGCACGACCGGCGGCTCCTCTTCGAAGATATCCTGTCCGTTCAGGGAGAGCGTCACGCCGTTCAGCAGGCCGGGCGTATCGCTGAAGTCGTAGGCCAGCGTCGCATCGACCGTGCGATAGCTGTCCACTGAAACGTTCGGCGTCACCGCCGTGTTCCTGTACCCGCTCGTGTAGTTCAGGAAGGCGTTCGCGTGCCAGCCGCGCAAGCTCCAGCCCGCGGAGAGCCGAGCGCGCAGGTCGACGGGATTGCCGAACGTGTCGAGCACGTCGACGAACGGCAAGCCCGGCGCGGTCGAGCGGTTCAAGTCGAGAATCTTCGCGCCGGTGAAGCCGACGTTCCACGCGCCGATGCTCGTGTCGAACGCGTACCGGACATTCAGGTCGATGCCGTTCTGCTTCAGGCGGCCGAGATTTGCGCGGCGGCCGTCGACGATGGCGTTGATGTTGGTATTGGGCTCCACCGGGCTCTGCAGGTCGGGATTCGAGAGGAAGCTCTGCACGAGCGCATTGAACGCTGCCGTCGCGGCGTCGTCGCTGGCGGGAGGCCGGCGCACGATGTACGGCGCATAGACGCCGGGGCTCGTGAGCGCCGTCGCTGGAACGACGTCGATGCGGTTCTTGTAGTCGACGCGGTAGTACGTGATCGAGGCGTCGAGCCCTTCAAGGGTCCCGAGCGGCTGCCAGTCCAGACCGAACGACCAGGTGGTCGCCTCCTCGGGCTGCAGCGATGCGCGGCCGCCGTTGTGGAAGATGCCCCGCGTGACGCCGCCCGCGCCCGTCGGATCGGTCAGGTTCTGAATGAAGATGTTGTGGATCTGCTCGCTCGTGTCGACGAGTGAGGGCGCACGGAACGAGGTGCCGTACGTTGCACGCGCCGTCAGCGAATCGATCGGCTTCCAGCTCAAGCCCACCTTCGGATCGGTCGTCGATCCGAAGTCGGAGTACTTCTCGCGCCTGCCAGCGACCGACAGCTCGAGCGCGCGCACTCCCGGCACGGCGTTCCGGGCTCCGACGAGCGGAATGAACATCTCCGCGAACAGCGACGTGTTGTGGCGCCGATTCAGAACGTTCTTTGTGACGACCGCGCCGGAGGCGAGCACGTTGGTCGCGTTCAGTGTCTGCCGGAACTCGTTGTCGTGCCGCTCGACACCCATCGCGAAGCGGATGTCGCCGCCCGGCAGCGTGAAGAGTGGGCCGTCTGCTTTCAGCGTGTAGTCGCGCGCCGTGCTGGTGCCGAACGTATCGCGGTTGGCAATGATGAGGTCCACGAGCGCGGGATTGTTCGTCACGTTGAACGTGCCGTCGCCGAACGGATTGAAGGCCGTGGCCGGATCGCTGCTCGCCAAGGCCGCGGTGAGCGCCGCACCGTTGGTGATGGCGCCGCGCCGCTGGAAGCCGTGATTGGCGCTGAAGTTCGCGGAGCTCTCGATGCGCCAGTCGTGGCCCGCATCGAAGCCGAGGCCGACCGCGTTCTGCTGCGCGTTCTCGTAGCCTGTGAGGCGCGGATCGGAGTCCTCCGCGACGAAGCGGTATTCGACGCTCACGAACGCGGGATTGCCAAGCGCGGCCGGCGCAACGAAGAACGCGTTCGTGTTCGGCACGCGGAGCTGGCCCGAGGCGGGCGCGACCCGCTCATCGAACTTTCTGCGCGAGTACCAACCCTGATACCACGCATCGAAGCGCCCGAAAGTCTGGTTGGCGTCGAGGAAGAACGCATCGCGCCGCTGATGCGGCAGCAGGTCCGGGAACGTGCCGTCGTCGAAGAGATTCGCGCTGCCCGCTGCGAGCTGCGCACCGCTCAGTCCCGTGCCGCTGCCTGGCGGCAACGGGTAGCGAGTCGTGCCGGAGATGATGTTGCCGGGGGACGCGAGTGTCGAGCGCGCATCCGATCCGCCGCGCGCGCGGCGATCGGTGGACGCGAAATCCCGGTCCCGGCCGGGGAGGTTGTCACGCTCATTGTGCTCGTAGGCGCCGAAGATGCTGCCGCTGTCCCAGGTGTAACCGAAGTTCTGGCTCGCGATCTTCTGGTTGGTGCCGTCGGCGAGGCCGTAGCGGACCGAGGTCTCCGCGCCGCTGAAATTGCGGCGCGTGATGATGTTGACGACGCCGGCCACCGCGTCCGAGCCGTAGATCGCCGACGCGCCATCCACGACCACTTCGAGGCGCTCGATGGCGCTCGAGGGAATGACGTTCGGGTCGTACAGCGACTTGATCACGCCGGCCGGCGCGATGCGGCGGCCGTTGACGAGCAGCAGGGTCGCTTCGTTGCCAATCCCGCGCAGATTGATGCCCGAGATGCGCGTCGTGTTGGCCGCGCCGTCCTGCGCTCCGCCGAGGCGGCTCTCGTCCGCGCCGAGGCTCAGGACCTGCGGCAGGGCGCGGGCGAAATCGCTGCTGGTTGCGACGCCGCTCGCGGCGAGCTCATCGCGCCCGAGCGCGATGACCGGCGAGCCGGCGCTCGCGACGCCGCGAATACTGGTGCCGGTGACGACGACCTGCTGCAGCGGGGCATTGGCGTCCGCCGCGGCGTTGGCGGCGTCTGCGGCACTGGACTGCTGAGCATCGGCGATGAGCGGGCTGGCAGCGGAGGCGAGTGCCCACGCGCACCAGGGAGTTGTTCGGCGCATTTCGAGTTCCCCCTCGCGGATGCGTCGCGACTCTAGAGAATTGCAAACGAGATTGTCAACAATCGTGAAGGGCGATTTCATGAATTGGAAGTGCGCGCGTCGCCCGCAGATCGCGCAGGGGCGCGCAAAAAGTACGAAAAAAAGAAGCACTTTGAGCGAATGAAAGTCTCTCGGGGCGCGACGCACGTGTGGACCCCGGGGGTGCAAGCGATTTCATTCTGCACCGAATGCTGCTAGGTTCCGCGACCAACGGCCGGCGGGAGCATTCCACACCACAAACGCGCTCCCGCCAGGCGCTCGGTTTCGCGACAGAAGAAGGGGGAGCGAATGAAGACGAACGTTCGGCTGTCGGTTCTCGGCGGCGCGCTATTGCCGGCCACTCTGCTACTTCCACCCGCCGCCGTCGCGCAAGACGCGGACATTGCGACGGAGCCGGTTCAGCAAGTGACGATCACGGGCACGTACATCCGCCGCTCGGAGGGCTTCACGCCGGCGTCGCCGGTCGCGGAGCTCAGCCGGGAACAGTTCGAAGCGCACGCGCCGAAGACGGTGGCGGATTTCCTCACGCAGCTACCGTACAGCTTCAACACCCAATTCACGGTCGGCCGCGCGCTCGGCTCGTCGAACGGCTCGGGTAGCCTCAATCTGCGCAATCTCGGCCCCGATGCGACGCTCGTGCTGCTGAACTCGCGCCGCGCACCACGCGATGCCGTGACGATGAACAACGTCGACGTCAACGCGCTGGTCCCGCAGATCGCGATCGAGCGCATCGAGATCCTGAAGGACGGCGCGTCCTCGCTCTACGGCTCGGACGCGGTCGGCGGCGTCGCAAACTTCATCACGCGCCACAAATTCGACGGCTTCGAGGTGCAGGCGCTCGGAGACATGCGCGAGATCGGCAGCACGATCGACGGGCGCTTCGGCGCGATCTGGGGACAGCAGAGCGACACCGGCGGCATCGTCGTCGCCGCGGAGTACTTCAAGCGCTCGCCGTTCCCGTGGGAATCCTACGAGCTGCACACGCAGTTCAACGGTGCGATCGACGGCGATTTCCGTGCGTCCGGCTGGCCGGCGCGCTTCGCCATTCCAAACCGCAACGCGGCGGGTGCAATCGCCGGCGCGGCGACCACGATCGCCGATCCGGACTGCTCGAAGTTCACCGCGCAGACCTTCGTGACCGGCGCGCCCGTGACGCGCCTCGGCGTGACCTATCCGAGCGGCTGCCAGCAGAATCTTCCGTGGGGCACGAACGCGAACGCGGACGAAACGCGCTATCAGGGCTTCATCGAGCTGCACAAGGACTTCAGTCCCGCGGTGCGCTTTTTCGGTGAGGCGGGACTGCTGCGCACGCGCGACGCCATCGTCGATACGCCTGGGGCGGCAGTGAATCCCGGGCCCGGGCAGCCGCCCGTGATCATCCCCGGCTACGCGCCCTCGAATCCGTTCCGCGCGATGAATTCCGCCGGCGTGCCGCTCTATGCCGAGAGCAGCGGCGTGCGCCTCGGTTACGACAAAGACGGTGTCGGCGGCAACGATTTCCTGCCCGCGCGCGACGCGGCGGGGCGCGTGATCGTGGCGGGCACCGATGCGAATGCGGTCGGCGCGAACGGCTTGCCCGTCGTCCCCTTCTGGGAAGACGTGACCGTCGCGAACGGCAGCCGCATCTTCGGCTTGAACTGCAATCTGCCCGGCGATCCAACGACCACCCGCAACTGCCGCGAGACCTACAACACGACGCGCTACGAAGTGAGCGCGAACCGGTTCCTCGGCGGCTTCGAGGGCGATCTCTTCGGCGGCGACAACTGGCACTACACCGTGAGCTATCTCTACGCGGAGAACAACGAGGACGACACGACCTTCGGCAGCTCGTTCTCGATGCCCGCGTTGCGAGCGGCGCTCGCGGGCTTCGGCGGGTCGGGTTGTCTCTCTCCCTCGAACGATCCGCTGCAGTCGGGCTCGGTGCGGCCGGGAAGCGGCAACTGCCAGTTCTTCAATATCTTCGGCTCCTCGGTCACCACTACGCCGGGTTCGCTGCTCGCGAACACGCCGGACATGGTGCTGTACGTCACCGCGCAGGACTGGCAGCGCTTCAAGTCCAAGCTGCAGGTCGCTGACGTCGTCGTTTCGGGCAACATCTTCAAATTGCCGGCGGGCGAAGTCGGGCTCGCAATCGGCGCCCAGCAGCGCCGCGAAGGCTGGTCCGCCGACTATCCACAGCTGCAGAACGCCGGCCAGAGCGATCTGCAGGCGGCGTTCTTCGACAAGGACGTGCATCAGACCGCGAACGCGGTGTTCGCGGAGCTGAACGTTCCGCTCATCGATTCGAGCGGCTTCGGCAAGCTCGATTTCGCCGGCGCGGTGCGCACGGAGAACACGGAAGGTCCGGGTCTGAAGACGACCGATCCGAAGCTCGGGCTGCTGTACTCGATCCCCGGAGACTGGCTGCGACTGCGCGGGACGTGGAGCACCTCGTTCCTCGCGCCATCGCTCTACCAGCGCTATCGCCAGAACGTCGTGTTCACGAACTCCGTGGACGATGGGCTCACACCGCAAATCGACAACATCGCGCGCGTGACCACGCTCGTGAGCGGCAGCCCGGCGCTGAAGCCGCAGAGCTCGAGGAACTACAACTTCGGGTTCACGCTCGCGCCGATTCGCACGCTCAATCTGGACGTCGACTACTGGCACTTCACGTTCTCGGATCAGATCGCGCTCGAGAATCCGCTCGAGCTCGCGCAGTCGCTGGCGACAACGCTCGATCCCACGAAAGTGCTGCGCGATCCGAATGCCGGGACCGTGATCTACAACGGTGTGAACGTGGGGCCGATCGTCGGCTTCAACACCACGTATGTGAACACCCGAACGGTCGAAACGGCGGGCATCGACGTTGGCATCAGCCACACGCTGGATCTCGGCCGTGCCGGGGCGCTTCGCTCGTCGCTGTCGAGCACGTATCAATCGACGTACAAGATCAACGGTCAGGACTTCACGCGCAGTCGCAATGCGCGCGTAGCCGGCGGGTCGTTCGCGGTGCCGTGGCGGGCGACGCTGCAGAACATGTGGGTGATCGGAAATAGCTCCGTCCAATCCCTGTTGCGCTACACGGACGGGTATCTGAACGACCAGATTCCGAACGCCGGCACGCCGGTGAAGCCGTACGTCGAGCCGTATGTGAGCTGGGACGTGTCGTACGCGTACAGCTTCGGCGAGCGCTTCGGTCTCAAAGGCAGCGATGTCGCGTTCGGCGTGAACAATGTGATGGACAAAGTTCCGCCGTACGTGCCAGACGGCAATCACACGCTCTCGAGCATGTACGACTACAGCGGGCGTCACTTCTGGCTGCGTTTGAAAGCGCAGTTCTAAGGCGGTCGCGCCGTGCAGCTCTTGCTGCCTCCAGGCCTCTCGACCCGGCGATTCACTCGGGCGCTTGCCGCGTTCGAGCGAGTCGTCGGGCGCGAGTGGGTGCTCGCGACCGACGAGGATCGCGAGACGTACCTCGACATCTACGCGCCGGGCGATGACCGCGCGCATGCGCCGGCTGCCGCGGTCTGTCCGTCCTCTACGGAGGAAGTGCAGGCGATCGTGCGCCTCGCGAACGAGCATCGCGTGCCGCTCTGGCCCATCTCGCGCGGGAAGAATTTCGGGTACGGCGGCGCGGCGCCGGCGATGCCGGGCACCGTCGTGCTCGACATGACGCGCATGAATCGCATCCTGGAGGTCGATGCGAAGCTCGGGTACTGCGTCATCGAGCCGGGCGTGGGATTCTTCGATCTTCACGACCATCTCGAGCGCAACGGCATCCCGCTCTGGATGGGCATTCCCGGCAACGCATGGGGTAGCGTCATCGGCAATGCGCTCGAGCGCGGCTTCAGCTCGAGCCCGTATGGCGAGCATTGCTCGAGCCTTTGCGGACTGGAAGTCGTGCTTCCGACGGGCGAGCTGGTGCGCACCGGCACCGGCGCGATGAGCAACAGCGCGACCTGGCCGCTGTTCAAGTACGGCTTCGGTCCGTCGTGGGACACGCTGTTCGTCCAGTCGAATTTCGGCATCGTGACGAAGGCGGGGATGTGGCTGATGCCGGAGCCCGAGGCGACGTTGAGCATGAATCTGCGCGTGCCGCGGCCGGAGGACATCGCGTGGCTCGTCGATACGCTCACACCACTGCGCTTGCAGCGAGTGATCGAGCACAACGTCGGCATCACCAGCTACATGGGCTCGGCGACCATGTCGAGCCAGCGCGTCGAGTGGTACGAAGGGAAGGACGCGCTGCCCGAATCCGTCGTGAAAGCCATCATGGACAAGACAGGCGCGGGCTGGTGGAACCTTTCGCTTCGGCTGTATGGATTGCCTGAGGTCAACGAGGCGCATCGTGCGCTCATCGAGAAGGCGATCGCTCCGCATCCGGATGTGCGGATCGCCGTGACGCGATGGCGGCGAGGCGAGCCGCACAATGCAGCCGCGGCCCCGCGACCGAGCGTGTTCCCGCTCCAGATCGTGAACTGGCATGGCGGACGCGGCGGTCACATCGCGTTCTCGCCCGTGCTGCCGGCCGACGGCGCGCGGGTGCTGGAGCAACTCGCCCGCACCCGCCAACGCTACGCGGAATACGGCATCGACTACTCGGGCACGTTCTACATCTGCGGGCGCCACGTCATCAACGTGAATCTGATGCTCTACAACCGTGACGACGCGGATCTCACCGAGCGTACGCGGCGCTTGTTCCGGACTCTCGTGAGCGATGCGGCGGCAGCGGGGTACTGCGAATACCGCACGCACCTCACGTACATGGACGACGTCGCACGCACTTTCGACTTCAACGATCACGCGCTCCTGCGACTGAACGAGGCCGTCAAAGACGTGCTCGATCCAAACGGAATACTGGCCCCGGGAAAGTCAGGAATCTGGCCGCGCCACTTGCGAGGACAGAGAACATGAGCGCGGCTCGTTTGATCGCGGGGCTGTTTGCGTTCGCGTTGCCGGTCGGGGTAGCCACTCACGCGTACGGAGCGGAACCCACTGCAGCAGTGCTCGACGGTAAGGCAATCTTCCGCGCCAAGTGCGGCGTGTGCCATCTGGCCGGCGGCACGGGCACGTTCATGTTGGAGCGGCGGCTCGGCAAATCGCAGGCTTTGCTCGAGGGACGACGCGACCTGAACGCGGCGTTCGTCGAGCGTGTCGTGCGCAACGGAATTCAGAGCATGCCCCGCTTCTCGCGCGCCGAGCTGCCCGATCGAGAGCTGCAAGCGGTGGCGGAGTACCTGACGCGGAATTCGGGGGGCTCATGAAACGACGGCAGTTCATGGAGATCATGGCATCGTGCGCGGCGGTGTCCGCTGCGTCCTGGGCCGGTTCCTTCAGCGGGCGTGTGGACACCGCGCTTGCTGCGCCGGAGAAACCGGCACCCGCGCACCGTATCGACGTCGTGATCTACGACGCTCGCTATCCCGATGCCGAGCGATTTGCCAGCGCGCTCGCGCGCGAGGGTGCGACAGCTTTCGCGACGGCGGGCGAAATCGTGACGTTGTGGCGCGAGAGCCTGGCGACGCGCCCCGACGTCGATGGACTCTGGATCGCAGGTCTCACGCTGCACTCCGATTTCGAGATCGCGCGCGGGCTCGCGGCGGCTCACGGTCTGCGCGTGTTTCATCGCCGGTCCGGCGCGCCGCGCCCGCCGGATGCAATGCGTGCACGCCCGGGCGCGCTGACGTCTTGGCTGCTGGGTTGAAGGGGAGTGAACATGAAGCAGACCTTGTTGATGGCACTGACGGTGTTCGCGCTGGCCGCGCCCTGGGGCGCGGGCGCGCACCACTCGACGGCCAATTTCGATCACTCGAAGACGGTTACCGTGCGCGGCGTCGTCAAGTACTTTGCGTTCACGAATCCGCACTCGTTCATGGATCTCGAGGTGCAGAACGAGGCCGGTCAGTGGGAAACGTACAAGATCTTCACGGTCGGCAAGGTGCTCATGAAGCGCTACGGATGGACGGACAAGGATGTCACGCCGGGTGACAAGGTCACCGTGTCGGGCAATCCGGATCGGCACAACCCGCAGTATCTCTATCTCACGCACATCGTGTTCGCGAGCGGCAAGACGTGGTCGCGTGGCACGATTCCGGATTGACCATGAAAGGACTCGTCATTGCCGTTCTGCTGACGTGCAGCGGCGCCGCTGCGGCAACACCGGATTTCTCCGGAGTCTGGCTGCCCGATCCGGCGCGCGCCGCACCTTGGCCCACGGAGCTGCCGCTCACTCCGGCGGCGCGCACGCAGATGCAGGCCTTTGACCCGGCCACGCGCGATCCGATCTCGTTCTGCATGCCATTCGGCACGCCGCGGAATACGCTGGCGACGGACTCCGCGATGGAGATCATCCAGACGCCGGGCCGGCTCACCCTGATCTTCCAGCCGGACCTCTCGAACGTGGAAGCGCGGCGCGTCTATCTCGACGGCAGGACGTTGCCCGCCGACCCCGATCCAAGCTGGTTCGGGACCTCTATCGGAAAATGGGACGGTGACACGCTCGTCATCGAAACCGTCGGGATCGACACCGATGTGCTCGTGAGCGGCAATGGGCTGCCGCACAGCGACGCGCTGCGCATCGTGGAACGGTTGCGTATCGAGAACGAAGCAGGAGCGGGCAAGGTGCTCATAGACGAGATGACGCTCTACGACAGCAAGGCGTACACGGCGCCCATCGTGACACGGCGGTATTTCACGTGGGCGCCGAACGCGCCGCTGCGCGAAAGTCACTGTGCCGAGCGGCTCTGGATCGACAAGCTGTGGCGCGATCGGTTGGCCGAGCATGCGCGGGCGCGCCGCTCGTCGCCACCGAAGAGCGGATCGGAGAGTGCAGGGCGATGAAAGCGAACACCGCCGCGCCGCTCGCGCTCATCGCGCTCACGCTTGCATTCGCCGCGAACGCTCGAGCCGAAGAGGATCGCCCGATGTCGCGCGACCCTGTGACGGCAAAGGCGGCTGCGTTGCCGAACGGTGAGGCGCACACGTCAGCCGCTGCCAGCGAGCCGGCCCATCCGGACTTCTCGGGCGTGTGGCTGCCCGACGGCCGAAAGAACGCGGGCCAGTGGCCGAAGCAGCCGCCCTTCACACCGGCGATGAAGGCGTTGCGAGCGACGTACGCGGCGAAATATTTGCCGCAAGACAAGGAAGTCGATGACGAGAACACGTCGTGCATTCCGTACGGGATGCTCACGACGATGCTGGGCATCGCGCAGTATCCATTCGAGATCTTGAGCACGCCGACGCAGCTCACGCTGCTCACGGAGATCTTCGGCTCCGTCCGCCGCATCTATCTGGATGGCCGGCGCCCGCCGCCCGAGCTGCTGCCGAGCCGGATGGGCTTCTCCACCGGCCACTGGGAAGGGGCGACGCTGGTCGTCGAAACGACTCATCTCACACCCGAGAACGAGGGCAGTGCGCGAGCCGGAAGTGCCGCGCAGCGAATCGTCGAGCGATTCAGCGTCGTGCCGGATGCGCAGTATGGGAAAGAGCTGGTGGACGAAATCACCGTATACGACCCGACGGTCTATGCACAGCCGATCACGGTGACCATGCGGTACAAGTGGGCGCCTGATGTGCAGGTCGGTGAATACCTGTGTCAGCAGGACATCTGGGACCAGAACAAGGAAGGTCACCCAAGCGAGATTCCGTGGCGCAAGTAGGCGCGGCACGCTTCAAGCAGGGCCACCAAGCGCCTACTACTCACTTACACAACCATTCCCACGTCCCAGCGCCAACTGACGTAGTGCTGTGTCCGTAGCCCGTCACGCCCCTGGCCGGATCGAGCGAAGCACGCTCGTGCCGCCGTGGCGAGCTCGACGAGATTCGGGCGATTCGCGCGCCGTCAAACTCACAGCGAGCGACGAGGTTTGACGGTCGCTTGGACCGCCTCCCGTGTGCGCGCGGCAGCAGCGCGCGGCGCTGCGTACAGCAACACGATGGCGGCGATGAGCAGTGTCGCGCCGATCAACTCCGCGCCCGTGGGCGCCGGAAGTCCCCAGCCCCAGCTCAGGATGTAAGCCGCGACGATTCCCGCGAGCAGGCTCGCGGAGCGCTCGAGGGGCACGCAGTAGCTGTTCTCGCGCGCGTCGAGCAGGATCAGGGCGGCAAAGACCGACACGATCGTCAGCGTGATGGCGACTCCGACGAGCGGCCATATCGCGGGGTCGCGCCAGACGTGGACGAAGCCCCAGTACAGCTCGTGCGCCTGCGAGCCGAGGCCCGCGGCGGAGAGTGCCGCGAGCGCGGCGACCGAAAGCGGCAGCGCGATGATCTTTTCCTCGACGAAGTAGCGGCGCACGGATGCGGCATCGCCGCGCTTCGATACCCGCGTCATCACGGCCAGCCGGATGAAATAGCCGAGTGTGTAGAGAACGATCGTCATGATCGCGAGCGGCGGCAAATGCAGGCCGCCGCGCTGACGAACGACGAGCAGCAGCGCTGCCGCAACGATGAGCAATGCCGTCCAGCTCCACCAGCGCACGCGCCTGCCGAACAGGAAGTCGACGAGCGGCGCGATGACGAGAATGTCGCCGCGCATCAGGAGCTGTACGAACGGAATGCTGACGTTGGTGAATGTGAACGAGAGCGGCACCGTGAATAGCACCAGGGCCGTGCCGATGCCCGAGACGAACGTGTAGCGCGTCGGCACCGGCACGCGAAGCGAGCCGAGAGCAACGCTGTGCGCGTCGCGATGCCAGCCGGATAGCCAGATGAAGAGATAGGTCAGGACCAGATTGATGATCAATGACGCAGGCAACGTCTCCAGCCCCGTGAGCGGCCGCCCGAGATCGGGATGAATCGTGCTGGTCGTGAGCTTCGTCAGCAGAATGTTCGGCACATAGCTGACGAAGTAAAGAATGACGATCAGCTCGAGACTCAGCGAGCGGCCGCGGCTCATACGGCACGTG
>DASZSS010000018.1:0-7169 GCA_035548535.1 Steroidobacteraceae bacterium | reverse complement strand
GAAAGCGATGCGATGCACGGGCTCGAGCACGATTCGCTGCTCGTGCATGAGCACACGCAAGCCGAGCGCCTCGGCTTCTGCCGGAGTCGCGATGACGACCAGCGTTGCGCGCGACGCATCGGCACCCGCGAGGAATTGCTTGACTTCGTCGCGATAGGTCCTCGCATCAAGCACGACGATCGGCTCGGCACGGGCAGCTCCCTCCCATGCAGATTCGCGCACGACCACCAAGCCGAGCGCGGCGGCGTGCCGCGACAACGCCTCCTCCAGCGACGGTCGTCGCGTGAGAATGCGCACGGCGCGCGACGGCAACCGCGGTGTTTCGGGCGCGGCGGGCTCGGTGCCCACCTGCAACGGCAGCGACAGATAGAACGTCGATCCAATCTGCGGCCGGCTCTCGACTTCGATGCTGCCGCCCATGAGATCGGCCAGCTCGCGACAGATCGCAAGGCCAAGCCCGGTGCCGCCAAACCGGCGCGTCGTCGTTTCGTCGGCCTGCGAGAAGGGCTCGAAGATGCGCTTCATCGCGGCGGCGTCCATGCCGATCCCCGTGTCGGAAACGGCGATCCGCACGGTCGCGCGCTCGCCTTCGACCGCGACTATGTCCGCGCGCACGACCACCTCGCCGTGCGCGGTGAACTTCACGGCGTTACCGACGAGGTTCATCAGAATCTGCCGGACCCGCAGCGGATCCCCGCGCAGCACGCGATCGAAGGGCGCCGGCGGACACACGATCAGCTCGATGCCCTTGCCCTCGGCTGCGCCGGCAAAGAGGCTCGTGCATTCTTCCAGCACCTGCGCGAGGTCGATCGGGAGCGCTTCGAGCGCGACCTTGCCCGCGCGAATCTTCGACAGATCGAGCAGGTCGTTCACGATCTGCAGCAGGATCTGCGCCGACGAGCGAATCGTCTTGGTGAGATGCGCTTGCGTCGCGGACAGCGGCGTGCGCGCGAGCAGCTCCGTCATGCCCACGACGCCATTCATGGGCGTTCGCAGCTCGTGGCTCATCCGGTCGAGGAAGTCGCTCTTCGCGCGCGCGGCCTCGGCGAGCTGCCGGTTGCTTTCGACGAGCTCGCGCGTGCGTAGCTGCACTTCGGATTCGAGGCGCGCCCGCGCGCGCGCCATCTCGCGGAACTTCGCGCGCTGCTTGTGCAGCCGGTAGAGGATCAGCGCGAGGAGGACGAGCGTGTACACCGCGTACGCCCACGGCGAGCGCCACGGCGCCGGGTCGCGATGGATCGTGACGCGCAGGGGTGTCGTGCTCCACACCGAGTCGGAGTTGGCGGCCTTCACCTCGAGCACGTGATCCCCGGCATCGAGGTTCGTGAGCGTGATGCGCCTTTGCGCGCCGAGGTTGATCCAGCGATCGATGAGGCCCGGCATGCGATACGCGAGCCGGTTGTGCTGGGGCGAGGTGAAGTCGAGCACGCCGACGTCGAGCGAGACAATGCTGCCGCGATAGTCGAGGTCGATCTGCTGGCGCAGCCACGGCGCCGCGCCGTCCCGCATGGGCACGCCGAGCACCTCGATTCCGGTGAGCGCGAGCCGCGGCGGCTGGCGATTCTCGGTGAGGCGCGCCGGATCGAAGATGTTGAACCCGCCGGGTCCGCCGAAGGCCATGCGCCCATCGCGCAAGCGCGCGTAGGCGCCGAACGAGAACTCCTCGCCCTGCAGGCCGTGCTCGCGGTGATAAGTCTTGACGGTGTGCTTTTCAGGATCGAAGTGCATGAGCCCGGCGTTGCCGCTCAACCAGATGCCGCCGGCCGCGTCGGGCACCACCCCGTAAAGCGTGTCGCTCGAGAGGCCCTGCGCGCGTGTGGTCAGCTCGAACGTGATGGACTCGGGGGCTTCCGGCGAGCCGATGACGCGCACGAGGCCGCTGCCGTCCGTCGCAATCCACACGCGGTTCTGCGCGTCCATCGCGATTCCGTAGATCGTGCCCGCGGGGAAGCTCTTCGCATCGTGCGGATCGTGACGAAAGGCGCGCACGAGCGTGCCGTCGCCGCGCGCGAGGGACAGACCGGTGCTCTCCGTGCCGATCCACATATACCCGCGCGCGTCCTCGGCGAGACTCGTGACGATAGGTCCGCTGATTGCGCCCGGCGCTGCTCCGAAGGGCAGTTGCCGGATGGTGCCGGTCGCCGGATCGAGAATGTTCGCGCCGCCGCCATAGGTGCCGATCCAGATCTGACCGCCCCGCGTCTCGACGACGGCCATGATTCCCGCCTCGCTGGTGGCGCGCGGGTCGCCTGCTTTGACTGGAATGGATTCGATGCGGCCGTCCGCCGTCAGCCGTTTCAGCCCGCTCGTCATCGTGCCGATCCAGAGCGCGCCGTGGCGATCGTTTCGCAACCACATCACGCGCGCATCGCCGAGCGCATTGCGCCGGCCGACCAACGCATCGAGCGGCGTCAGCTCACCAGTGGCCGCATCGAACTGCATGAGCCCGGCGCCGAGCGTCGCGATCCACACCCGATTGCCCGGCGCATCCGCAAACGCGGTGACCGGCGCGCTGCCCAGCGCCGCGGGTCGATGCCCGCCGAGCTCCCAGCTACGCGGATTCCAGCGACTCACGCCGCCGGCGCGCGTGCCGATCCATACAAGGCCCGCGCGATCCTCATACAGCGACATCACGTTGGAATCACGCAGCGAATCCGCATCGTTCGCGTCGTGCCGATAGTGAGCGAAGCGTCCGCTCTCGCGGTCGAGCAGATCGAGGCTCGCGACCGTGCCGACCCACAGATGGCCGGCTTGGTCCTCCAGCAGCGCGCGCACGTCATCGGCCTGCAAGGAATCGGCGCGGCGCTCGTCGTGGCGGAACCTCTGGAGCACGCGGCCGTCGCGGTCGAGGCGGAGCAGCCCCTGATCGTACGTCGCGACCCACACGGCGCCGCTTCGATCCTCCAGCACGCGGGAGATCTGCATGCCGGGCGGTCCGAAGTGCGTCAGCGTGCCGGTCGCGGGGTGCCACTTGTCGAGACCGGTCTCGGTGCCGATCCAGATGTCGCCTGAACGTGCGCGCCCGAGCGTGAAGATGCGATCGTTGACGAGCGAGCCCGGATCACGCGCGTCGTGCCGCAAATGACGGATGTGGCCGGTCGCAGGATCGAGCACGTCGACGCCGTTCTCGGTGGTACCGATCCAGACGCGCCCGCGCGCGTCGAGCACGATCGCACGCACCGCGTCGCTCGCGAGTGAATCGGGATCGCGCGGATCGTGCCGGTAGACGGTGAACGTGTCGCTGGCGCGATTCCAACGCGCAACGCCGCCCTCCTTCACCGCGATCCACAGGTCGTGATGCGCGTCCTCGACGATCTCCCAGATGAAATTGCCGGGCAGCGAGCGCGGATCACCGCGTGTGTATGCGTATCGATACAGCTCGTGGCCATCGTAGCGCACGAGGCCGTCCTCGGTGCCGAGCCAGACGAAGCCCTGCGAGTCCTGCAGGGTCGACATGACCGTCGCCTGCGGCAGCCCATCGGCGGTCGTGAGGTGCTGGAGGACGAGCGGAGGCGCGTCGGCCGTCGCTGCGGCCGACGTGTCGCACATCGAACAGATGATGAGCGCCGCGAGGCCCGCGCACGCCTGGTTGAATGCCCTCACTGGCATAGCCTGCGGCATGCGGCGGTCGGTCCGCGTTGACCGACTTCAGAGACAGGTGAGGCAATCCCGACACGGGCGGGATTGCGTCACACTTCGCGTCATTCGTTCGGCACCCACGAGACGATCGAGGCGGGCTTCGTCGGCGCGGTGCCGCGCGGCGGCGCGTCCCACCACGGCAGCGTCTTGCTCCACGTGTAGCCTTTGCTCCACGTATACCCCTTGGACCAGGTGTAGCCCTTGCTCCACGTGTAGCCCTTCGACCAGGTGTACCCCTTGCTCCACGTGTAGCCGGCGCTCCACGCATAGCCCTGATCCCACGGGTAGCCCTTGGACCACGTGTAGCCGTCGGCGGCGAGCGGGTCGCCCCACACCCACGCCGTGTCCATGTTCATGATGTAGTAGTTGCCGTAGATGTCCTGATTCGCCGGGCCGCCGAAGTGCGCGCGACCGGCGAGGTCGTCGTCGATGTCGAGCCCCTGGTTGGCGCAATTCGTGGCGGAGCTGTTGACGGCGGCGACCGCGTTGATGAGGCCCGCGCCCTGCTGGAACACGCTGTACGCGAGCTTGCCGGTGCTCTTCACCGCCGGACGCGCCGACACGAGCAGCCGGCACTTCACGGTATCCGGCGTGAGCGACGGGTCCGCCTGCAACATCAAGGCCACCACGCCGCTGGCGACGGCCGCGGCCTGCGAGGTGCCCGACATCGTGAACATCTGCTGGCCGAGCGCCATCGACCCCGGATCGATGTTGGCGAGATAGCTGC
This sequence comes from Steroidobacteraceae bacterium, assembly GCA_035548535.1. Lineage (GTDB taxonomy): Bacteria > Pseudomonadota > Gammaproteobacteria > Steroidobacterales > Steroidobacteraceae > JADGHX01. Next base: position 2,803 of record DASZSS010000018.1, on the reverse strand, counting down.
TGCTCGACATCGACGCGGCGATGTGGCCGCCCGGGGAGACGAGCTCCGGCTTCACGAAGCCTTCGAACGTCGGGCCGGCGGAGGAAAACGAGGCGAGCTTGTCGTCGGTCGCGTCGTACGGAGTGCCGCTGTCGGTGAGCGCGCCAACGGTGATGACGTAGGGCACATTGCCCGGCACGTCGATCGTCATCGGGTCGGGGCCTTCGTTGCCCGAGGAGGCGATGACCACGATGCCCGCCCGCCACGCCGCCATCACGGCCTGGTTCAGCGGATCGTCCCAGTAGAACGACTGGGGCGCCGAGCCGAACGACAGGTTCAGCACGCGAATCTTGTACTTCGCGCGGTTCGCGACGATCCAATCGAGGCCCGCGATCACATCGGCGTAGCTGCCGCCGCCGTATCCGTCGAAGGCGCGCACGATGACGAGGTTCGCCTTCGGCGCGATGCCGAGATAGTCGCCCGCGAGGTTCTGCGCGCCGCTCGCGGCGATGGAGGTGATGTGCGTGCCGTGACCGTAAGGATCGCCCCGCACGGCCCCGTGGCCGCCGTTCGTCACGTCGATCGAGGCGAGGATGCGCGAGCCGTAGAACTGGGTCGTATCGTTCCAGAGACCGGTGTCGAGCACGGCGATCGTGACGCCCTTGCCGGTGATGCCCGCGCGATGCAGCGAGTCCGCGCCGATCAGCGCCGGGTAGTTGGTCTCGTACGTCAGCGTGAGGCCCGCAACGCCGGTGCCGTCTTTCAGACCGGTGGTCTGGCTGAGCGTCTGCACGAGCGGCGTGGTGACGAGGCCGACGAGCGGATTCGTCGTCACGGTGGAAATGACGGGCGAGCCCACGCCCGCAGTGAGACTGCCGATGATGCTCGACGCGAGCGTCGAATTCGTGCTGTTCACGGTCTGCTTCAGCAGATCGAACAGGCCGCGCGTCGAGACGCTGCGGTCCGCATACACCTTCACACCGGCGGCGCGCAGGCGCTCGCTCTGCGCCGACGTCAGGTACGCGGACACTGCATGGATGATATCGAGCTGCTGCCGAACGTTCGCGCCGACACTGCGCACGCTGCGCGCGGCCGCCTGCCCCGTCGTGTCTTGCACGATGTAGAGCGATGAGGCCGGTACGGCGAGTGGCTGGGCGGACCCCGGAGCCGGGTTGCGATCAGCAGGCGCGGCGGCGACCACGAGGCCACTGGCGACGAGGGCGGCCAACATGCACGAAACGGTCTGGGCGCGATTCATCTCTTCGTTCTTTCGAGCGCGGGATGTCAGGAGTTCCCGCTTGGACGGCATTCCACCGCGTCACGGGGGTGAACTGTGATGAAGTGCTCGGTACGGCGGGGGTAAGCAGTGCGACGCGCGTCGCATAACGCGGGTGTCAAATCCGCGGCTCTTACTCAATCAGGCTCTTGCGAAAGCCACGCGCGGAACGGTTATGTCCGGTTGGATCGGCGGGTAGAGATCGCCGCTGCCGAAGCGGCAGCCGAGATCGAGGAGCGCGTCGCGCTGCTCGCGATCATCCACCCCGGCGGCGATCGGCGTGATGCCCAGCGAGAGCGCGAGATGGATCCCGGCGCGGCACACCTTGCGCGCGATCTCGTCTGTGCGAATCGAGGTCACCCAGGCCCGATCGAGCTGCAGGCCCGAGACGGGCACGCGCGCCAGCGATGAGATCGAGCCCAGGTCGCGACCCACTTCGTCCACGACGAGCTGCACGCCCCGCTTCTGCAGCCGCGTGAAATCACTGGGGTCGCGCGCGACGAAGGCGGTTTCCGCGATCCGCAGCTCGAGCCGCTCGGCGGGCACGCGCTCGGCGAGCGCGCGATCCATGTCGGCAAGGAAGTCCTGATGGAAGAGGTGATCGCGGAGCGCGCCAAACGAGATGCGGACATCCGGCTGCCAGGTCTTGCTGAACGCCGCGAAGTCTCCGCACAGCGTCTCCAGCGCCGCCCGTGAGAGCGCCGTGGCGAGCCCGGTGCTCTCCGCGACGCGCAGGAACTCCGCGGGGCGAATCTCGCCGCGCAGCGGATGCTCCCAGCGCAGATATCCGACGCACGCAATGAGCCGGCCCGTGCGCAGCTCGTGCCGGCCGACATAGCGAAAGCGAATGTCGCCGTTCTCGATGGCTTCGCGCAGCTCGCGCGCGAGGTCGAGCCGCTCCAGCGCGCGCAGCTCGAGCGTGTCGCTGTGAAAGATGACCTCGCTGCAACCAGTTCTGCGTGCCTCCGCAGCGGCTGCGCGTGCGTGATCGAGCAGAGTCTTGGGCGTCGACGCATCGAGGCCGAGGATGGCCGCACCGGCGTAAGGTTTGAGGCGGAATTCGGTGCCGCTTGCCTCCAGCGGCTCGCGCAAGCTCTCGCACACGTGCGACACGCAAGCGTCCACCTCCTCGCGATCGGAGGTGTCGATCACCATCGCAAGCACGTTGTCGCCGAGCTGCCCCAGGTACCACTTGGGACTCGTCTCGGCGCTTGCGGCGGCCTGCGCGGAAAGCCGCATGATGGCGACGCTCATGATCTGCTCGGACACGCGCGTCGCGATGATCTGCGCGATGTCGGGGATGCCGTCGATGTAGAGCACCGCGATGGCGAAGGGCTTCTCGCGCAGCCTCGCGACGGACATCGACTCCTTCAAGCGCGCCAGGAATCCGCGCCGATCGAGCTGCGGGCGCGGGTGCTCGCCGCTCGTATCCGTGGCCTCCGGCGAGCCCGATGACCCCGCGCGAATCACGGCGAGGGCACGGTCGGGACCCTGCGCGCTGACCCGCACCGCGTACTCACAACCCGCATCCGCGAAGCGTGCTTCGAC
>DASZSS010000017.1:0-7279 GCA_035548535.1 Steroidobacteraceae bacterium | reverse complement strand
GGCCTACGAAGGCGTCGTCATCGCGAAGAGCAATCGCGGGCTCAACTCCTCGTTCACGGTGCGCAAGATTTCGCACGGCGAGGGCGTCGAGCGCGTGTTCCAGACCTACAGCCCCGCGATCAGCGACATCTCGGTGAAGCGTCGCGGCAACGTCCGTCGCGCGAAGCTGTACTACCTGCGCAATCTCTCGGGCAAAGCGGCTCGCATCGAAGAGAAGATCTGATGCGACCGGCGCTCACGGTGGCCTTGCGGCAGGGTTCGTTCGACGGAGCCGGTCGCGATACCGGCGTGAGTGCGGCGTTCGCAGCCGCTACGGCGGGCGCCGTCAACGCTCGCCGTGCGAGCGGAACGGCCGGGGCGTGCGCCCGGCTCGCCGGCGCCGCAGCGCTGCTGCTCACCGCCATTCCCGTCTTCGCCGCGCCCTCCCTCGAGGGCGTGAAGCTGCCTCCGGGCTTCCACATCGAGGTGTGGCAGGACGACGTGCCGCTCGCGCGCGAGATGGCCATCGGCCCGAAGGGCACCGTGTTCGTCGGCAGCATGCGGTTCGGCAAGCCGTCGCAGGACGTGTATGCCATCCGCACCGTCAACGGCAAGCGCACCGTCTCGAAGCTGCTCACGGACCTGAACAACCCGAACGGCGTGGCCGTGCGCGACGGCAATCTGTACGTCGCCGAGGTCCATCAGATCGTCCGCTACGACGACATCGAGAATCATCTCGACAAGCCGCCGCGGCCGGTTCTCATCACGCACCTGCCGACCGAGCAGCACCACGGCTGGCGCTACATCGCGTTCGGACCGGACGGCAAGCTCTACGTCGCGGTCGGCGCGCCCTGCAACGTCTGCGACAAGGGCGCGCAGGGTTACGCGCAGATCATCCGCATGAATCCGGACGGCAAGGAGCGCGAGCCCATCGCGAAGGGCGTGCGCAACTCCGTCGGCTTCGACTGGCAGCCCGGCACGAACAAGTTCTGGTTCAGCGACAACGGCCGCGACGAGCTGGGCGACAACGTGCCCGACTGCGAGCTCAACCGGCTCGACAAGATCGGCGATCACTTTGGCTTTCCCTTCTGCCATGCCGGCGAGGTCCCGGACCCCGAGTTCGGCAAGCTCGGCAGCTGCGCCGCCTCTGTGAAGCCGGCCTTGAAGCTGGGCCCGCATGTTGCTCCTCTCGCGGTGCGCTTCTACACCGGGAAGCAGTTCCCGGAGGCGTATCGCAACCAGGCTTTCATCGCACAGCACGGCTCATGGAACCGCAGCACGCCGATCGGCTACCGCATCATGCTCGTGAAGCTGAACGGCGATCGGGTCACGGGTTACGAAGAGTTCGCGACCGGATGGCTGAAGCCGGACGGCGACGTGACCGGCCGCCCGGTCGACTTGCAAGTCCTGCCGGACGGCTCGATGCTGGTGTCCGACGATCAGGAAGGCGCGATCTACCGCATCACCTACCGCAAGTGAGCGCCGCATCGGGCGGCGCCCGTTAGCCCTCGAGGATTCTGTCCATGCGTCTCGGCGCCGTCGGTGCCCTTCTTCTCGCCATCGGGCGCGGTCTCGATTGGGTGCGCAAGTTCCTGCACCTGCTCCTGCTGCTGCTGATCTTCGGCTTCATCGTCGGCGCGCTGCGCGTTTCGATGCCCACGGTGCCGAGCAAGGCGGCCCTCCTCATCGCGCCGGAAGGCGAGATCGTCGACCAACTCTCGGGCGATCCCATCGAGCGCGCCATCGCGCAGGCGCGCGGTCAGGGCCGGAGCGAGACGCTCGTGTGGGACCTCGTCGATGCCATTCGGGGCGCCGCGAAGGACGAGCGCATTCCGGTGATCGTCATCGATACCGAGAATTTCTCGGGCGCGGGCCAGCCGACGCTCGAAGAGCTCGCGCGCGCGCTGCGGGAGTTTCGGGCGACCGGCAAGAAGGTCATCGCGTACGGCCTCGACTACGAGGAGGCGCAGTACTACCTCGCATCGCAAGCCGACGAGGTGTACGTCGATCCCTTCGGCATGGTGCTGATCGACGGATACGAGTCGTATCACATGTTCTTCAAGGAAGCGCTCGACAAGCTCGGCGTGGACATCAACGTGTTCCGCGTCGGCGCATACAAGAGCGCGGTCGAGGTGTATTCGCGCACGGACATGTCGCCGGAGGCGCGCGAGGAGACCAGCGCCTACTTGAGCTCCCTCTGGTCGACGTACGAGAAGGCGACGACGTCGGCCCGCAAGTTGAAGCCCGATGCGCTCACGAACTACGTGGCAACGCTCGCGGATTCGGTGGTCGGCCCGCCCGCGGACGCGGGCTCCGGCGGGCGCGCGTCGGCCGCTGTCGAGAGACGCACACCGCTGCGTCCTGCTGACGTGGCTCTGAAGGCCGGGCTGGTCACGGGCATCAAGTCGCGGCAGGACCTCGACAAAGAAGTCATCGCCATGGTCGGCGAAGACCCGGACAACGGCGGTTTCAAATCCGTGTCCGCCGACGACTATGTGCGCGTCGTGCATGCCGAGAAGAAGATCGGCGCGTCGGGCACGCCCAAGATCGGCGTCGTGGTGGCCGCTGGCGAGATTCTCGACGGCGATCAGCCGCCGGGCACGATCGGCGGCAGCTCGACCGCGCGCCTCATCCGCGAAGCGCGCCTGGACGATGACGTGAAGGCCGTCGTTCTGCGGGTCGACAGCCCCGGCGGCAGCGTGACGGGCGCTGAAGAGATCTATCGCGAGCTCCTCGCGCTGAAGGCGGCCGGCAAGCCGTTCGTCGTGTCGATGGGCGATCTCGCGGCCTCGGGCGGCTACTACATCTCCGCGCCGGCGGATGAGATCTGGGCAAGCCCCGCGACGATCACCGGCTCCATCGGCATCTTCGCGGTCATTCCCACGGTGGGCAAAACGCTTGGCAAGGTCGGTGTGACCGTCGACGGCGTGGGGACGACGCCGCTCTCGGGCCAGATGCGGCTCGACCGGCCCCTAGGCGAGGACGCGAAGAAGCTCTTGCAGGCGATGATCGAGCGCGGCTACGACGAGTTCATCACGCGCGTCTCGTCGGGACGCAAGAAGACGCCGGAACAGGTGAACGAGATCGCGCAGGGACGCGTGTGGTCCGGCACCGATGCGCTACGGCTCGGTCTGGTGGATCACCTCGGCTCGTTCGACGACGCCGTCAAGGCCGCCGCCAAGCGTGCGAAGCTCACGAGCTACGACCTGCACTTCATCGAGCCGAGCCTGTCTTGGGCACAGGAGCTCGCGCTGCAGGTGCGCATGATGGCGATCAAGGCGGTGTTCACGCTGGATGACCGCACGAAGCGGCTCATGCGCGTCGCCGACCGGCTCGATCCCCTCACGCAAGAGGTGGATCGCTTGAGCCGGATGTCGGCGCCGAACCATCTCTACGCCTACTGCTTCTGCAGCGTGCGGTGATCTGCTCGAGCTAGCGGCTCGATCTGGCCGAGCCAGCGGCGGCTGGCGCGTCGACCGTGAGCGTCGATGTCGCGCGGATGTCGCGGCTGGACGCGCCCACCTGCAACTCGTACTGGCCCGCGTCGACGACGTACGCCTTGCGTTCTTCATCGTAGTAAGTGAGATCGCGATTCGGAACGAGCGTGAAGGAGACGCGGCGGGACTCCCCCGGCTGTAGTGTGATCCGCTCGATCCCGCGGAGATCCTTCAGCGCGCGCGGCTCACGCGGGCGCAGGGCTCTTGCGTAGAGCTGCACGACCTCGTCGCCGGCTCGCGCCCCGACGTTCTTCACGGTGACGGAGAGATTCACAGTGCCGGAGGCGTCGACTCGAGATCGATCCGTCGTGAGGCCGGAGTATTCGAAGCGGGTGTACGAGAGTCCGTAACCGAACGGGTAGAGCGGCTCGCCTTCGAAGTAGCGGTACGTGCGGCCGCGCATACTGTAGTCATCGAATGCCGGCAGCTTTTCCGCCGCCTTGTAGAACGTGACGGGCAGGCGCCCCGCTGGATTCGTCGCGCCGAACAGCACGTCCGCAACCGCATCGCCGCCGCGCTGTCCCGGATACCACGCCACGAGGATGGCCGGCACATGAGCCTTGGCCCAGTCGACCGCGAGCGCCGAACCCGTGGTCAGCACCAACACGATGGGCTTTCCGGTGGCGTGCAGCGCTTCGAGCAGCTTCTCCTGGGGCGCGGGCAGACGCAGGTCGGTGCGGTCGCCGCCCGCGAAGCCCGGATAGCTGACCTTCATTTCCTCGCCTTCCACGTCGCCGGTGAGCCCGCCCACGAACACCACGACGTCGGCGGCGCGCGCCGCATCGAGCGCTGCCTCGAACGGCGGTTTCGCGCCGGGCAGCTGCCAGGCGAGCCGCACCTCGGCATCGCGGATGTCTTCGAAATACTCGAGCCGGATATCGCGCGGTTGGCCCGCCTCGAGGTCGATGAAAGCGCGCTTGCTCTGCATGCGCGGCGCGAGCTCCCAGCTCTCGACGAGCGGCTTGCCATCGATGAAGAGCCGGAAGCCGTCGTTCGCCGCGACGCTGATCTCGTAGCGTCCGGAGACGGGCGGAACGAGCTGCCCGGTCCAGCGAACGCAGAAGTCGTCGCTCGGCAGAGCGCGATTCGCGGGGAGCTGCCCTTGCGCGACGAGATCGTCGGTGGGCGAACCCCGGTCCCAACGGAAAGCGACGCGTGCGTCGATGCGCGTGAGCACCGGCTCGCCGGCGCAGTCGCGGCCGCGGAAATAGTCGCCTTTGAGGCCGTGCGCGGCCGAGCCCGGGGCGGGGCGCAGATACGCGGACTCGATCGCCGGCGCCGCGCGCGGCTCCTCGCGTCCCTCGACGAGATCGGCACCGCGCGAGTAGAGCACCTTCGTCTTCGGGCCAACGGCCGCGCGGATGCCTTGTAGCACCGTGACCGGCGCGGCCGGCGTGCCGTAGTAATTGCCGAGCAACGACATCACTTCGTCGGCGGTAGGACCGATGACGGCGAGCGTGCCGAGATCGCGCGACAGCGGCAGCAGACCTTCGTTCTTCAGCAGCACGAGCGACGCTCGTGCCGCCTTGCGAGCGAGCCGATCGTGCTCGGCGGACTGGTTTACGCTGTACGGAATCTGCGCCCACTTCACGCGCGCGGGCGGATCGAACATCCCGAGCTGCATGCGCGCGAGCATCAAGCGCCGCAGCGACACGTCGATCTCGGCTTCGCTCACGAGCCCCTGCTTCACGGCGCCGGCCAGCGCGGCGTACGTCGTGCCGCAGTTGAGATCGAGCCCGCTCTTCAGGGCGAGCGCGGCGGCCTGCTCGGGCGTCGGCACGATCTTGTGCTGCTTGAAGATGTCCTCGACCGAGTCGCAATCCGAGACGACGTACCCTTTGAAGCCCCATTCCTGGCGCAGGATCTCCTGCAGGAGGCGCGGGCTCGCGGAAGCGGACTCGCCGTTGACGCGGTTGTACGCGCCCATCACGGCGCTGACGTGCGCTTCCTGGACGAGCGCGCGAAACGCCGGGAGATACGTCTCGTGCAGGTCCCGCTCACTGGGATGCACGTCGAAAAAGTGTCGCGTGGCCTCAGGGCCGCTATGAACGACGTAGTGCTTCGCAGTCGCGTCGACCTTCACGTAGCGTGGATCGTCTCCCTGCAGACCGGTGACGAACGCGACGCCCATGCGGGCGGTGAGGAACGGGTCTTCGCCGTACGTTTCCTGCCCGCGTCCCCAACGCGGGTCACGGAAGATGTTGATGTTCGGCGACCAGAAGGTGAGGCCCTGATAGCGCCCGTGCTCGTCGCGCCGTAACGCCTGGTGGTGCTTGGCACGGGCCTCGTCGCTGATCGCCGTGGCGATCTCGTGCAGGAGCCGCGGATCGAACGTCGCGGCCAGGCCGATCGCTTGCGGGAATACGGTCGCCGAGCCGGCGCGCGCGACGCCGTGAAGCGCCTCGTTCCACCACTCATAGGCGGGTACGCCGAGCCGCGGGATAGCGGGCGCGTTGTTCTGAAGCTGGGAGATCTTCTCCTCGAGCGTCATGCGCGCCACGAGGTCGGCGGCGCGCTCCTCGAAGCTGCGGCTCGTATCGCGATAGATGGGCTCGTCGGCAATCACCGGTGCGGCCAAGATCGCCGCGGCCACCAGAAACACTGCGCGCATCCTGCATCCCCCTGCTGCGTAACGCAGCGGGGATAGTACATGATAGCGCTAACAAGCGCAGAGCCGCGCTGTCGCACACTCGTGCTGCGGTTGATCGCTGGGCCCGCCTTCCGCGTCCGTTGCTTTAGCCCGGAGGCCGTCAGGGGCGTCGCCCCTGCGAGGCCTCGGCGCTCTGCGGGAGCCTCAGCGAATCGTCGACCAGTCGAGGATGACCTTGCCGGACTTGCCGGAGCCCATCGTCTCGAAGCCCTTCTCGAATTCCTGCACCGCGAAATGGTGCGTGATGATGGGTGCGAGCTGGAGGCCGCTCTGCAGGAGGCTCGCCATTTTGTACCAGGTCTCGAACATCTCGCGGCCGTAGATGCCTTTCAGGGTCAGACCCTTGAAGATCACCTGATTCCAGTCGATGGCGGTGTCCTCGGGCGGGATGCCGAGGAGGGCGACACTGCCGCCGTGATGCATCGTGCGGATGAGCTCGCGGAACGCGGACGGATTGCCGGACATCTCCAGCCCGACATCGAATCCTTCCTGCATGCCGAGCGACTTCATGGTGTCGTCCAGCGACTCGCGTGTCACGTTGATCGCGCGCGTCGCGCCCATGCGGCGCGCGAGGTCGAGCCGATAGTCGTTCACGTCCGTGATGACGACGTGTCGCGCGCCGACGAAGCGGGCGATGGAAACGGCCATGATGCCGATCGGCCCCGCGCCGGTGATCAGCACGTCCTCGCCGACGAGGTTGAACGACAGCGCCGTGTGCGTGGCGTTGCCGAACGGGTCGAGGATCGAGGCGATGTCGTCCGGGATCGAATCCGGCAGCTTGAAGGCGTTCACCGCGGGAATCGCCAGATACTCCGCGAACGCGCCCGGCCGATTCACGCCGACGCCAATCGTATTGCGGCAGAGATGACGGCGCCCGGCGCGGCAATTGCGGCAGTAGCCGCAGGTGATGTGCCCTTCGCCGGAAACGCGGTCGCCCACGTTCAGGCCGCGCACTTCGCTGCCGACTTCAACGACGCGCCCGCAATACTCGTGGCCCACTGCCATTGGCACAGGGATCGTCTTCTGCGCCCACGCGTCCCACTTGTAGATGTGCATGTCGGTGCCGCAGATGGCGGTCTTCGCGATCTCGATCAGCACATCGTTCGGGCCGACCTGCGGCTCCGGGATGTCGTCCATCCAGATGCCGGGCGCC
>DASZSS010000016.1:0-3246 GCA_035548535.1 Steroidobacteraceae bacterium | reverse complement strand
TCATGATGACGTCCCACATGCGGCGCGCCGGCAGCGTCTTGTACACCTTGCAGGCGACGAGGCCGTCGTCGCGCGTGACGTAGCCTTCGTGCACCGGCCACTCGCGCCAGATGAACTTGGCGGAATCCGCAAGATCCGGCTTCTCGGCTTCGTATTCCTTCAGCGACAGCGGGAAGGCGAGCTTCCACTCGCGATCCTCGCGCACCGCCTGCATGAACTCGTCCGTGATCAGCAGCGAGAGGTTGAACTGCCGCAAGCGCCCGTTCTCGCGCTTCGCGCGGATGAACTCCATGACGTCCGGATGGCCGACGTCGAACGTGCCCATCTGCGCGCCGCGACGGCCGCCCGCCGACGACACGGTGAAGCACATCTTGTCGAAGATATCCATGAACGACAGCGGCCCGGACGTGTACGCGCCGGCGCCCGAGACGTAAGCGCCGCGCGGACGCAGCGTCGAGTGCTCGTAGCCGATGCCGCAGCCCGCCTTCAGCGTGAGCCCCGCTTCGTGCACCTTCTTCAGGATGTCGTCCATCGAGTCGTGAATCGTCCCCGAGACCGTGCAGTTGATCGTCGAGGTCGCGGGCTTGTGCTCGAGCGCGCCCGCGTTCGAGGTGACGCGCCCGGCGGGGATGGCGCCGCGGCGCAAGGCCCACAGGAAGCGCTCGTACCAGTGATCGCGCACGTCCTCACGCTCGACATCCGCGAGCGCGCGCGCCACGCGCTGGTACGTATCGTCCATCGTCTTGTCGATAGGCGTGCCGTCTTTGGCGGTGAGGCGGTACTTCTTGTCCCAGATGTCGAGCGAGGCCTCCTGAAAGGCAATGGCTTCGATGTCTTTCGGTTCGATTTTCACGACGGTATTCATGGACCCGCGGCGCTCCGATTTCTTGCGGCCGTCTGCACAAATCCAAAGGGAAAAGCACGCCTCGCGGAAGGCTGCTGCCGATGCGGTACTTCCCCTGGAAACTCCCCGACGCCGTCTTGCTCGCCCCTGCCCCTGTCCAGTGGAGCGACACAAGATGTTGTGTCGGGGGAGAGAGCCTAATGAGGTGCAACAGTACCGTCAAGAATCGTGGAGGGCCGAAAACAGGCCAATTTTCCGTTGCGATTTCATCGCTTTACGAAGAAATGCGCAGCACGCGCCGAGGCCCTGCGGCGAAAAATTTATCGCTCCCGCGACCCCAAGATATTGTGCCCAGGCTGTCCACCGGTTCTGCACAGAATGTCCACAGGTCGCGCTCGCGCCGAGGCTCCGCGCCCCCGCTCGGCAACGCTTGAAACGTCCGCCCCCGACCGCACAAAGCCGACCAGCCGCGCCTGTAGCGCGAGAATTCAGGAGAGCCCCAATGACTGTCATTCGTTACGAGCCTTTCCGGCTGCTGAACCGTTTCCAACGCGATTTCTCCCGCTTTTTCGACGACGCCGCGCGCGACGAGCTCGCCGCGACGACCTGGTTGCCCTCGGTCGATGTGCGTGAAGAGCCCGATCGCTTCGTCGTGAACGTGGACCTGCCCGGCGTCGACAAGAAGGACATCGAGATCGTCGCCGAGAAGGGCGTGCTCACCATCAAGGGCGAGCGCCGCACCGAGACGACGAGCAACGGCGCCACCTACGAGCGCATCGAGCGCGCGAGCGGCAAGTTCCTGCGTCGCTTCACGCTGCCCGAGACGGCACAGGCCGAGGCCATCTCGGCGAAGCACACGAACGGCGTGCTCGAGGTGACGATCCCGAAGCAGCCGCAGCTGCAGCCGAAGCGCATCGAAGTGCAGGCCGCGTAACGAGCGCGCGCTGCCTGCGCGGCACGTTTGCCAGGCATGGTGAACACGGGCCTACTGTCTGACAGCGGACAGTAGGCCCATTTAGAATCGTCATCCGTCTTCCAGTCCGGTCGGTCCGATTATGTCTCGCGCCGCGATTCGAGCTTCTTTTGCTGCCGTCGCATTGCTGGCGATCGGCTCCGCACTCCCTGCCACCGCCGCCCTTCCGCCCGCGGTCGGCGAAACACCCCTTCCGTCGCTGGCGCCGATGATCAAGCGCGTGTCGCCGGCGGTGGTGAACATCTCCACGCACGGCACGATCAAGGAGAAGGGGCAGCAGAACCCGTTCCTCGACGATCCGTTCTTCCGGCGCTTCTTCGATGTGCCGCCCGATCTCGGGCAGCGCTCGCGACCGTTCCAGAGCGCCGGCTCCGGCGTCATCTTCGATGCGAAGAACGGCTACATCGTCACCAACGCGCACGTCGTGGAGAACGCGAGCGAGATCACGGTCACCCTGCAGGACGGGCACGATCTGAAAGCGGAGCTCGTCGGGAGCGATGCGCCCTCGGACGTCGCGGTGCTCAAGGTGAATTCCAACTCGCTCACCCAGATCAGCCTCGGCGATTCGTCGAAGCTCGAAGTGGGTGACTTCGTCGTCGCCATCGGCAATCCGTTCGGCCTCGCGCACACGGTGACCTCGGGCATCGTGAGCGGCCTCTCGCGCTCGGGCATCAATCCTGACGGCTTCGAAGACTTCATTCAGACCGACGCGTCGATCAATCCCGGCAACTCGGGCGGCGCGCTCGTCAATCTCAGAGGCGAGCTCATCGGCATCAACACCGCCATCCTCTCGCGCAGCGGCGGCAACATCGGCATCGGGTTTGCCATTCCGGTGAACATGGCCCACAGCGTGATGGAGCAGCTGCTGAAGTACGGCTCGGTGAAACGCGGGCTGCTCGGCGTGAGCATCTACAACGTGACGCCGGATATCGCGCAGCTCTACGGGCTCGGCGATACCGCGGGCGCGCTCGTGTCGCAAGTCGTCGAGGGCTCGCCGGCGGACAAGGCGGGCATCAAGACCGGGGATGTGATCACCTCGGTCAACGGGCAGAGCGTCAAATCGAACACCGAGCTGCGCAACGCCATCGGCATGCTGCGCGTCGGCGACAAGGTGGACGTCGGACTCGTGCGCGACGGCAAGCCGCGCCGCGTGACGGCGGTCATCGCCGATTCCGGCGAGCCGCCCGCGAAAGAAGTGACGCCGCGCGAATCGCACGCGATCCATCGCGGCCTCGATGGCGCGAGCCTTGCTGACGCGCCGGAAGGCGGCGGCGCGGTGGTGCGCTCGGTCGAGTCCGGCAGCACGGCCGCGCAAGCGGGACTGCGCGCGAACGACATCATCATCGGCGTCAATCGCAGCAAGGTGACCAACCTGCAGCAACTCCGTGAGCGCGCCAAGGGCGCGAATACGTTGGTGCTCGAGGTGCGT
>DASZSS010000015.1:0-30164 GCA_035548535.1 Steroidobacteraceae bacterium | reverse complement strand
GGCCTGTACTACTGGACGAGCGCCGTGGGCAAGCTGGTCGAAACGCTCGCGCCCGGCCAGCGGATCGTGCTCGCGCCCTATTTCATGCGGCCCGGCGCGCGCGATGCCGGCCTGAACTACCGGCCCGGCATGATGATCGCGATGAACGCGAAGACGGAGCATCCGCGCGAGGCGGCACTGCTCATCGACTTCATCTTCAACGATCCGTACGCGGTGCAGACTTTTGGGTTGCTGCGCGGGCTGCCGGTCAGCAAGTCGGCGGTGGCACTGTTGAAGGCGCAGGGCACGCCGCGCACGCTCGGCTGGGAAGGCAACGAACAGATCGAGCTGCTGCCGCACGAGACCGGCGAAAGCGGCTACTTCGAGCACCCGCGCGTGCGCGACGCGTTCTTCGACATTCTCGAAGCGCAGGGCTTCGGCCAGATCGACGCAGCGGAATCGGGACGGCGCATGTACACGGACATCAACCGGGTGCTCCAGCGCGTGATCCGCAAGCCGGTGGACAACGCGACACCCGCGCCCGCCGCTTCGTTGAGAAGCAGCGGCAAGGTCCAGGGCGCTCATGCGGTGCCGGCACAGGCTGCGCACGGAGGCACGAACGATGGCTGACTCACCGCTCGCGCGTTTCGGCGCGCAGGTACCCCCTTTCGTGGCGCGCTATCTCGCGTCGTGGCAGCCGTATCGCCCCTTCTGGAACTACGAGGACGGCTGCATCTACAAGGGGTGCCTCGATCTCGCCGCGGCGACCGGCGACAGCCGCTTCGGTGACTTCGTCTTGCGCGCCGTCTCCGAACGCGTGGCCGCAGACGGCACGATCACCGGTTTCGATCCGAACGAGTTCAACATCGACAACGTCAACGCCGGAAAAGCCCTGTTTCAGCTGTTCGCGCGCACCGGCGAGTCACGCTTCCGCAAGGCGATCGACCACCAGCACGCGCAGCTCGAGCGTCATCCGCGCACGCAGTCCGGCAACTTCTGGCACAAGAAGATCTATCCGCAGCAGGTGTGGCTCGATGGCCTGTACATGGCCCAGCCGTTCCGCTGCGCCTATGCGCAGCTCGCTGCGCGACCCGAGATCTTCGACGACGTGAGGCGACAGTTCGCGCACGTGCGCGAAACGATGCGCGACGCGAACACGGGGCTGTACTACCACGGTTGGGACGAGAGCCGCACCGAACGCTGGAGCAATCCCGAGACAGGCTGTTCGCCTTGCTTCTGGGGCCGCGCGATGGGCTGGTTCGTGATGGCACTCATCGACTGCTGCGAGCTCACCGCGTCCGCCTCGCCGGTCACTCACGCGATGCTCGCCGAGATGCTGCGCGAGGCGAGCGCCGCGCTCATGCGCGTGCGGAGCACTCGCGGACTCTGGTACCATGTTCTCGATCTGGGCAGCCGCCCGGGCGACTACGAAGAAACCTCCGCGACCCTGATGATCGCGTACGCGCTCATGAAAGGCGCGCGACTCGGCGTCCTGCCGCCGGCGCTTGGCGCGACCGGGCTCGAATCACTCCAGGCGTGCGTCGATCGCTTTCTCACGAAGGAATATCTGCACGGCATCTGCGGCGTCGCCGGCCTCGGCAACGTGCCGTATCGGGACGGCTCCTACGAGTACTACCTCTCCGAGCCCGTCGTCATGAACGATCCGAAGGGTGTCGGCGCACTCTTCATGGCGCTGAGCGAAGCCCTTCAGGTGCCCGCGAGCTTCTTGGGGTCGAGGTCTCCGACGTAGTAGTCGAGCAGAATGCGCTGGAACTGCAGGTTGTAACGAGCCGTGACGAGCGCGCTCGCCGCCTGCACTTGCGCCGCGCGCGCCTGGGTCAGCTCGACGAGCGTCGCCGCGCCGGCCTCGTAGCGATCCTGCGACGCCTGCAGAGCCAGCTCCGCCGCGCGCACCTGCGCTTGCGCGTTCGCGAGCTGCTCCTTCGCGGTCTGGAAATCCAGAAACGACCGCCGGACCTGGAGCGCGACATCCTGCTGCAAGCTCTCGAGCTGCAGGCGCTCGTTGTCCGCCTGGATCTCCGCACGACGCGTCGCGTTGCTCGTCGCGCCCCGATCGAAGAGAGGCACCGAGATGCCGATACTGACCGAGCCCCCGCGGCGCTGATCGAGCTGATCGCTGAAGCTGAACGGCGAGGCGCTCGAATAGGCGGAGCTGTAGCCGCCATTCAAGGACACGGTGGGCCAGCGGCTCGAGCGCGCGACGCGCACGTTCTGCTCGGCGGCATCGACGCGCGCTTCCTCCGCGCGGAGGTCGACCCGCTGCGCGGCGGCGCGCATCTGCAGATCGCCGAGATCGAACTGATCGGACTGCGCGGTCGCCAGCGTATCGGGCGGCGCCTGGAACTCGTACACCCCGGTCGGATCGAGTTGCAGCGTCTCGATCAGATCGACGCGCGCCAGCTCCGCTGCGCGCTCGGCGTCCACCACCGCGAACCGCGCGCTCGCCACATTGGCTTGCTGCTGATACAGGTCCGCGATCGTGCGCGCGCCCGCATCGACGTACTGCTGAATCTGCCGCTCGAGCAACGTCGCGGCCTGAAGATTCTCCCGCTGCACGCGCAGCTGCTCCTGCCGCTGGATGAGCGTGAGGAAGTTCGACGCCACGGTGAACGCAACGGTCTCGCGCGTCCGCCGCAGCTCGTGCTCCGCGGCCTCATCGCTCAGGCGCGCGCCCTTCAAGGTGGCGGTGTTGCCGAAGCCGTCGAAGAGTGTCACGCCCGTATTCAGGCCGAGGCTCGCCGACTTCGTCGTCTGATCGACGATCTTCCCCTCGGTCTGATCGAAGCTGCGGCCGTAGTTGCGCGAGCCGGTCGTGCTGAAGCGCAAGTCCGGCAGGAACTGGCTCTGCGCGGCGGCGACCTCGACCTTGCTCAGCGAGGCGGCATTCTGTGCCGCGCGCACCGTGGTGTTCTGCTCGAGCGCGATGCCGATGGCATCCTGGAACGTGATGATGCGCGCGTTCCCCTGCGCCGGCGCGCGCGGCGCGGCGGCGAGCGTCACGAGAGCGGTCACGAGTGCGATGGCGGTTCTGCGCATGGCGGCTATTCGTATCGCAAAGCCTGGATCGGATTGAGCGCGGCGGCCTGGCGCGCCGGATAGAAGCCGAAGAACACGCCGACCGCGGCGGAGAAGCCCACCGCGATGACGATGGCCTCGGGCGGCGTCACGGTGGTCCAGCCGGTGAAGTGCCCGAGGAGCGCCGCGCCCGCGAGCCCGAGCAGCACGCCGATGATGCCGCCGATCACGCTGATCGCGACGCTCTCGACGAGGAACTGCGTCAGCACATCCGAGCCGCGCGCGCCGATCGCCATGCGAATGCCGATCTCGCGCGTTCGCTCCGTGACGGAGACGAGCATGATGTTCATGATGCCAATCCCGCCGACGAGCAGCGAGATCGACGCGATCGCCGCGAGCAGCAGCGTCATGACTTGCGTGGCGCTCGAGGCGGCGGCCGCGATCTCGTCCTGGTTGCGGATCGTGAAGTCGTCCTCCTCGCTCTCGCCGAGCTTGTGCGACTCGCGCAGGATGCCGCGGATCTCCTCCTGCGCCGCAGGCACGTCCTGCGGGGAAGAGGCGCTGCCGATGATCTGTCCGACGCGCTGGCGACCGCTGAGACGGCTCTGCGCCGTCGTGTAGGGAACGAGGATGATGTCGTCCGCGTCCATGCCGCCGGCGTTCTGCCCCTTCGGCCGCAGCACGCCCGCCACCGTGAAGGGAACGTCGCGGATTTGAATCTGCTGGCCGACCGCATCGCCGTTCGGGTACAGATTCTTCGCGACCGTCGCGCCGAGCACGGCCACCTTGCGCGCGCTGCGCACGTCCGCCTCCGTGAAGAACGTGCCCTGGTCCACCGGCCAGTCGCGAATCTGCTGATACTGCGTGGAGACGCCGTTGATCCGCGTGCGCCAATTGCCCTGCCCGCTGATCGCCTGCGCCGTCGTGAACACGACGGGCGACACCGCGGAGAGCAGCAGGCTCTCGCGCTGCAGCTTCTCGAAGTCCGCGGGCGTGAGCCGATTGAAGGTCGCCGCGCCCTGATTGACGCCGCCCGCCGTGCTCGCGCCCGGCATGATCATGATCATGTTGGTGCCGAGCGAGCCGATCTGCTTCTGAATGCTCTCCTGCGCGCCGTAGCCGACCGCCACCATCACGATCACCGCGGCGACGCCGATGACGATGCCGAGCATCGTGAGGAACGTGCGCAGCTTGTTCTTGAGGATGCTCTGCGTGGCTACCTTGAGCAGCACCGACTGTCTCATGTCGCCTCCACTGCGAGCGCGCGCAGATCGTCCGCGGCGCTTCGACGGTTGGTGAGCGGCTCGTCGCGCAGAATGCGGCCGTCGCGCACTTCGACGATGCGCCGCGCGTAACAGGCGATGTCCGGCTCGTGCGTGACGACGAGGATCGTGATGCCCTGCTCGTTCAGCTCCTGGAAGAGCGCCATGATCTCGATGGACGTGCGGCTGTCGAGGTTACCCGTCGGCTCGTCGGCCAGCAGCACGGTGGGCTCGGTGACGAGCGCGCGCGCAATCGCGACGCGCTGCTGCTGCCCGCCCGAGAGCTCGCTCGGATGGTGATCGAGACGCTCGCCGAGGCCGACGCGCTCGAGCGACTTGCGCGCGAGCGCGCGCGTGTCGCGACGGCGCCCCGAGCGGTCGTAGAGCATCGGCAGCTCGACGTTCTCGAGCGCGCTCGTGCGCGCGAGCAGATTGAACCCCTGGAACACGAATCCGAGCTTCTGATTGCGCAGATCGGCGAGCTCGTTCTTCGAGAGCCCGTTCACGCGCACGCCGTCGAGGTCGTACGTGCCGGCGGTCGGCGTATCGAGGCAGCCGAGCACGTTCATCAGCGTCGACTTGCCGGAGCCGGAGTGACCCATGATCGCGAGCATCTCGCCGCGGCGGACGCTGAGCGTGATCCCGCGCAGCGCGTGCACCTCGTTGCGGCCCATCTGATAGACCTTGGTGACGCCCTCGACGCGAATGACGACGGGAGCTTCCGCGGCGGCGCTGTTCTCGGCGACAGCGTTCATCGCGCACTCACCCGCGCTGCGAAGCCGTGCACGCTCAGAATCCCGGCCGCCGGAACTGTACGCCGCCGGGAGGACCGCCGAACGGGGTGGCACGGTTCTGCGCCGCCGGCGACTCGTTGACGCCGATGATCACCTGCATGCCTTCCTTGATGCGCGGGCTTTCGACGACGGTCTTCTGGCCGTCCGTGAGCCCGGCATGCACCCGGGTCATGGTGAGCCGGCCCGCCTCGTCGAGATACCACAGCGTAGGCGGCGGCTGGCGATTGCGGAAGCGGCCGCCGGCGAAGCCTGCAGAGCCATTCGGCCCGCTCAACCCGCGCATGCCATTCTCCCCGCCCGCGCGGCTGAAGAAGCGCCCTTCGCCACCGCTCGCCGAGCCGGCCGCATCGGAGCCCGGCCCGGGGGCGGCCGGTGCGCCATTCGCGTCACCCTTGCCGCTGGCCGCGCGCGCCTCGCGCAGTCGCTTCATCACCTCGGCGCGCATCTCGTCCGTCGGGCGGAAGCGCAACGCGGAGTTCGCGACGAGGAGCGCGTCCGTTGCCGTCCCGGTGAGGAATTCGAGCGTCGCGGTCATGCCGGGCAGCAGCTTGCCGTCGTTGTTCGCGACCAGCACGACCACGGTGTAATTGACGACGTTCTCCGTCGTCTTCGACTGCAGGCGCACCTGCTTCACCTTGCCGGTGAACTTGCGGTTCGGATAGGCCTGCACCGAAAAACGGACATCCTGCCCTTCATGGATCGCGCCGATGTCGCTCTCGTCGACCGACGCGAGGATCTGCATCTGCGAGAGGTCCTGCGCGATGAGGAACAACTGCGGCGTCGACATGCTCGCGACGACCGTCTGCCCGACATCGACGTTGCGCTCGACCACGATGCCGTCGATCGGCGCGTAGATCTGCGTGTACGCGAGGTTCTGCTTGGCGCGATCGAGCGCCACTTGCGCCGACTTCACGTTGGCGCGCGCGACGGCGAGCGCATACTTCGCATTGTTGAACTCGATCTCCGTGAGCACCTTGCGCTCGAAGAGCCCCTCGTTGCGCTTGAATTCGAGCTGCGCCTGCTCGAGCTCCGCCTGACTGCGCTCGAGACCGGCCTGGGCATCGCGCACCTGCTGCTCGAGGATGGTGGGATCGATGCGCGCGACGAGTTGCCCCTTCTTCACGCGATCGTTGAAGTCCGCCTTGATCTCCACGATCTTGCCGGACACCTGCGTGCCGACCTGCACCGTCGTCACCGCGCTCAGGGTGCCCGTGGCGGACACGGCCGCCTCGAGGTTGCCGCGCTCGATAGTCGCGAAGCGGTACACCGGCGCGTCGTGGCCGGCAGCCTTTTTCCACGCCCAGAAGGCGACCACGGCGACGGCGAGCACCAGCACCGCCAGGACTATGGGTTTTCTGTTCATTGATTCCACGGCTATTGAGGCAGACCCCGCGCTCGGCGCGCCGCGATTTTAGTCAACGGCTCCGCTCGGGCGTTCCCGAAGTGTTACGAATTGCACCCGCCCGCACTCGATTGCGAGCAGTCGTTGCAGCGCTGTTGCAGCCGCATTTTGCCCGCTTTTTCCCGGTGAATGCGCGCTGAACTCGCTTCCCCGGTGCGAGTCGAATCAGGCGACCTGACAGACTCCTTAGGTGCTCACATGATCCCCGTACATCGCCTTGCCGGCAAAAGCCGGCCGTGGCTTCCTGTTGCCCTCGCGGCGGGCGCGGCGCTCTTCCTCGCTGCGTGTCAGACGCGCCCCGAGATTCGCACGCAGAGCGCGCCCGAGCTGAATGCGCTCCAGTACCGCACGTTTGGTTTCGTCGACCACCCCGATACCGACAACGAGAAGTACACCACCCTCGTCACCCGTTATCTGAAGGACGCGGTGACGCGCGAGATGCTCGCGCGCGGCTATACCGAGAGCGCCGAGCCCGATCTCCTCATCAACTTCCGGGTGGCGAGCAAGGACAAGATCGAGAGCTATCCCGGACCCGCAGTCGGTGTAGGCTACGGCAGATGGGGATGGCGCAACTGGGGTTGGGGTGTGGGCTACGGCGGCAGCGACGTACGCACGGTCACCGAAGGCTCGTTGACGATCGACGTGGTGGATCGCCGCCAGAGCGCGCTGGTCTGGCGCGGTGTGGCGCAGGGACGCCTCACGAAGCAGGCGCTGGATCATCCGCAGCCCGCCATCGACGATGCGGTCGCCGCGATCTTCGCCAAGTATCCGAAGGACGCGCGGGTCGCGAGCGCGGCACCCACGAGCGGCACGCAGTGATCGGCGCCGCGGCACTGATCGAACGCGCGCCGGTGTTCGGAGCCGGGGCGCTGGTCAGAGGCGCATCGCCGTTCGGAGCCATGGCGCGCGTCAGAGGCGCATCCCTGTTCGGAGCCAGCGAGCTGGTCAGAGGCGCATCGCTGTTCGAAGCCATGGCGCGCGTCAGAGGAGTGCCACGGATCAGAGCCGCGGCAGTGATGAGGGCCACGGCCGTGATGCTCGTCGCCCTTGCGCTCGGCGCGTGCGGCGGCACCGGCCGGCTGAAGCCCGACACGCCGCCCGGCGTCAATCTCGCCGGTACGTGGCACCTCAATCGCCAGGCGAGTCAGGACCCGCAACCGTTGATCGAGCGCATGCGCCAGGACGAGTTGAAGCGCATGCGGCGCTACATGCGCGAGGTGGGTGAGGACGACCCCGACCTCGACGTGGGCGGTGGCGCGGGCCAGCGCCGCGGGCCGCACAGCGGTGCCGAGCAGGGCACGAGTGAACGCGACCGCGGCGATCAGGAACACGCAGGCATGCGCCACGGACGCTTCTCGCGGGTGCCTTACGAGGAAGCGCTCGGCCCCGCGCTCACCTCCGACTCGCTGCAGATCGAGCAGAGCCCGACGCGCTTCGTGATCATCCGCGGCGACAGCAAGCGCAGCTTCACACCCGGCGGGGACAGCGTGGTGTCCGTGGCCCAAGGCGTCGCCGATCAGCATTCGGGCTGGTCCGGCCGGGAATATGTGATCGAGGTGCGCCCGCAAGTCGGCCCGCGCGTCATCGAGCGGTATGGCCTCTCCGCGGACGGCCGCCGGTTGGTCGAGAAATTCACCCTCACCGAAGAGGGCTGGCCGAAGCTCGAATTCACACGGGTGTATGACCCCGGCGCGGCGGCGCCGCGCAGTCTGCCGAGCAATTGAGCCGGCCGCCGGCCGGGCTTCTCCGAGCGGCCGGCGTGCACCTCGCGGAACCGCAAGTGCACCTCGAAACGCCGGCTTTGCGGCCGTGAGGTGACTCTTCTATCCTCTGCAGCCCGTTACCTCGAGGAAGATCCCGGAACGTGGATCGGCTCGTCTCTCCGCCGCCGGCTTCGCTGCTCCCGCCCGTGCTCTCCGACACCCTCTCGGAGCGCGTGCCGCTGCGTCCGGTCGACTTGCTGTTCATCCTCGGGTTCTGGACCTTCATCGCGCTGCTCACCTCGGCCAACACGCTCGTCGACCCCGGCGGCCGCAACTTTCCGGTGATGCCGACGGCGCCCGTCTCGCTGGCGTTCATCGAGTCGTACATCTGGGCCGCGCTCACGCCGCTGGTATTCGCGCTGACGACGCACTATCCGCTCGAGCGCGGTCGGTGGCTCTCGCGCGTCACGCTGTTCTTCGTGGTGGGCATGATCATTGCCGTCGGCGTCGATGTGATCACCGGCTTTCTCCGCTTCGACGTGTTCCACATCGCACGGGGACGTTTTGCGGATGCCGGGCCGATGTGGCGCCTGCGGCATCTGTGGTTCATGAACGAGTTCCTCGTGTACATCGCGATCCTCGCCGGCGGCGTGGCGCGCGATTACTTCATGCGCTATCGCTCACGGCGCGAGCAGACAATCCGTCTGCAGGCGCAGGCCGCGCAGTTGCAGGCGCAGCTCGCGGATGCGCGGCTCGCCGCCCTGCGCACTCAGCTCAATCCGCACTTCCTCTTCAACACGCTGCATGCGGTGTCGGCGCTCGTCGAGCGCGATCCGCGCGGCGTGCGCCGCATGATCGCGCGTCTCTCGGAGCTGCTCCGCACGACGCTGGACGGCGCGGAAGAGCAGGAAGTCCCGCTCTCGCAAGAGCTCCAGTTCACGCATCGCTATCTCGAGATCATGCAGATTCGCTTTCAGGGCCGACTCGCCATCGAGTCGCACATCGAGCCGGGCGCGATGGATGCGCTCGTGCCCAACCTCATCCTGCAGCCCTTGGTGGAGAACGCCATCAAGCACGGCGTCAGCAAGATCGACGAGGCGGGCCGCATCGAGATCCGCGCCTCTCGCGCCGGCGAGCGGCTCGTCATGACGGTGCGCGACAACGGCCCGGCCATCGACGACTCGGAGCTGCGCGCGGGCGAAGGCGTGGGCCTGCGCAACACGCGCCAGCGGCTCTCGGAGCTGTACGGCACCGAACAGAGCCTGACGCTGCGCGCGGCCGGCGACGAAGGCGTGATCGCCGAAGTGACCGTTCCGTTCCACAAACGCACGGATCTGCGTTGCGCGGGCATCGCCGCCGCCGGTTGACGGGGTTCTGTCGTGGCGACCCCGAAACCTTTGCGAGTCCTGCTCGTCGACGATGAGGCGCTCGCGCGTCAGCGGCTCGAGGACTTGCTGAAGCATCAGGAGAACGTCGAGATCGTCGGCACCGCGGACAATGGCGAAGCGGCCGTCGCGGCCATTCGCATGCTGCGCCCGGACCTCGTGTTCCTCGATGTGCAGATGCCCGGCAAGACGGGGCTCGACGTCGTCCGCGCGATCGGCCCGGACGAGATGCCCGCCACCGTGTTCGTCACCGCGTACGACCAGTACGCGCTGAAGGCCTTCGATGTGGCGGCCATCGACTATCTCGTGAAGCCCTTCGACGATGAGCGCTTCGAGCAGGCGTTTGCGCGGGCGCGGCGGCTCATCGAGCTGCAGGAAGTCGGACGCTTGACCGAGCAGCTTCGCGCCGTGCTCCAAGGCGGCTCGGTCGCGGCCCCGGCCGCGAGCGGCAAGCCCGAGTACCTGGAGCGCATCGCCGTGGAAACGCGCGGGCAGGTGCGGGTGGTGCCCGTCGACGACATCGAATACATCACCGCGAGCGGGCCCTACGCGGAGCTGCATGCAGGCGGGCGGGCACACGTCATTCGCGAGCGCATGCAGATGCTCGAAGAGCGCCTCGACCCAGCAAAGTTCTTCCGCATTCATCGCTCGGCCATCGTGAGACTGGATCAGATCGAAACGCTGCTGCGCGACCCAGGCGGCGACTACGGCGTACGGCTGCGCAGTGGCGTGCAGCTCAGCGTCAGCCGGAACCGCGTCGAGCAGCTCGAGCGCTGGATGGGCCTCGGCTCCTGAGTTCGCCGCCCAGGGCGATGGGTCCGGTGATTCCGCTGCGGCGGATCACCGTTGGCGGCTGATTACCGCTGACCTTACCGCCGACTTCGCGGCCGGCTGATCGCCGCTGACTCCACTGCCGCCTGATCACCGCTGACTGCGCTGGCGGCTGATTACCGCTGACTTCGCTGCGGGCTGATCGCTGCCGAGTCCGCTGCCGGCGGATCCGCGCTGACTTCGCTGTCGGCTGACCACCGCTGACTTCGCTGTCGGCTGACCAGCGCTGACTCCGCTGCCCGCTGATCATCCGCTGACTCCGCCGCCGGCTGATCACCGCTGGCCTCGCCGGCCGCGATATGTCATGTCCGCCCAGATGCGAACCATTCCCATTTAGGAACGATTCGCCTTATACTGCCCGCCGCTTTCTCTTTCCGTGCGAGTCGGGCGAGGCCTGTCGACGGCGATTCTTTCGCGCATTTCGGGGCGCGGCGGCATTGGAGCCGCAATCGTGGCGTTGCATGTCGCGCTGATCTACGCGCTCTGCATCTGGCAGCCGATCCGCACGGTGTTCCACGAAGTGCCGATCGAGGCCAGCATCATCGATGCACCCTTCGTGGCGCCCCAGGAAGCGCCTCCCCCGCCGCCGCAGATGATGTCGGTGCATGTGCCGGCCATCGAGCCGCCGCTCATCTCGATCGCCGAGGAGCCCGCGCCGAACGCCATCACGGTCGCGCACGTGGAGCAGCGCCCCGCACCGGCGCCGCAGCCGGCAACAACGGCCACCCCGCACGAGATCACCGATGTGGCCTACATCCAACCCCCTGCGCCGAAGTATCCGCCGGAGTCGCGCCGCACGGGTGAGGAAGGGCTCGTCGTGCTGCGCGTCCTCATCAACGAGGCCGGCCGCGCGGCACAGATCGAAGTGGAGCGCTCGAGCGGTTATGCGCGGCTCGATGCAGCCGCGCGCGCGGCAGTCGAGCGGGCGCTGTTCAGACCTTACGTCGAGAATGGTGTCGCGCGTGTGGCGACGGCCCGGATTCCCATCGAGTTCACCTGGAAATCGCGCGCCGCGGACCGCGCGGGCCGTAGCTGACGAACAGCGCACCGCGATCCTGTCGAGCGAGAAGTACCGCGGCATTCGCCTCATGTCGAAGCCGGATCTGCCGGCTGCGCGCGCCGCTCAGATCCGAATCTTCTTCCACGCGCCCGAGCGCCAGCGCACGAAGAGCGTGACGCCGAGCAGGCACACGTAGATCACGAGCGCCGTCCAGCCACCCACCGCACCCAAGCCGAGCTGCGGCAGAAAGTCGAACCAGCCCTGGCCCGGCGCGAACGTCAGGACGTGCGCGAGCGGCACGAAGAACAGCCATGACAGCGCGATGACCAGCGCGGCCGGCACGAACGCATCGCCAGCGCCGCGCAGGCACAAGCCGCTCCCGAGATTCATTCCGTCGAAGAACTGGTACACGGCGGCGAGCCACAGAATCTGCGTGCCCAGCACGATCATCGCAGCCGCTTCCGCGTCGTTTGACGTGAACAGCGGCAGGATCCAGGGGCCAGCAAGCGCCAGCAGGATGCCCGCGCTGCCCATGTACGTGGCCGCGAGCCACGTGACGCGCGTCCCCACGCGCATCGCCCAGTCTCGGTCCCCGGCGCCAATCGATTGTCCGACCAGGGTCGTGCCGGCGAGCGCAATGCCGAAGCCCGGCATGTACGCGACGGAGGTCAGCATCATCACCACTTGCGTCGCGGCGCCATCGGCCGTCCCGAGGCGCACCTGCATCATCTGGAAGATGGCGATGCCCACGAGGTCCGCCGCGTAGAGCAGACCCATCGGAAAGCCGAGCCGAAACTGCCGCCAGAGCGGTTTGAGACGCGGCTGCCACGTGAGGTGGAACCGGTACTCGCGGCGATACCGGCGGCTCAGCACGAGACCGATGCCGAACACCAGCGCGATGGCCTGGGCGACCGTCGTCGCCCAGCCCGAGCCCGCGACGCCCCAGCCGAATCGGAAAATGAAGATGTCATTGAGCAGGACGTTCGCGATCACGCCGATGCTCGTGATCAGCACCGTCAGGCGCGGCCGGCCGATCCCGTTGAAGAAACCCAGGACGCCCCACACGGCCGCACCGAAACACGACCCCGCGACGCGCGGGAACCAGAAATCGGTGGCGAGTCGCTCGATCTGCGGGTCGAACCCGAACGGGGCAAGCATCACGTGCCCGCCACTCCCCACCAGCACGAACAGCGGCGTCGTGCAAAGCGTGCCCCACAAGGCAATCCAGAGGGCCTGCGATGCGCGAGTGAAGCGGCGCGCGCCATAGTTCTGCGCGACAACGGTCTGCACCGCCATGCCGATGCTGCCGAGAATCATCACCACGACCAGCACGAGCCATTGCACGGCGGCAACGCCCGCCAGGGCGAGGGTCGAGATGTGGCCGATGAACCAGACGTCCGTGAGATTCAGCACCATCTGGACAGCGCTGTTCGCCACCAAGGGCAACGCGAGGGCCAGCACCGCACGCAAATCCACTTGCGCGCGGCCGGCGGAATCGATGCGTTGCGCAGGCAAGGGCCCTGCCAGCGGTGGGGGTGCGGCTCGGGTATCCATCGAAGGTCGGGAATGGGTGACCCGTCGCCGACGGGCGGGCTCGATTCTCGCACAGAGTGCTTTACGAAGTGGGGCCGCGCACGGCAACGTACGGACATGGCAGCCAAGAAAACCACGCGCGCCGCGTCGAAGGGCGCAAAGCGGAGCCGCGGCAAGCTCTCCCCCGGCAAGACCAGTCGCGGCTTGTCGGCCGCCGACGTGCCGATCGCTCCGGGCGACGCGGAAGTCGCCGATGTCGCGGCGCTCGTGACGCAAGCCGGCGGCGCGCCGCTCGGCGCGTATCGCGAGCCGCTCGGCGGGCGCGCGATCATGCTCGCCTCCATTCCGCTCACGGCCGTACAGCCCACGCCGTTTCAGCGCGACCTGTCCCCCACGCATGTGAAGCGCCTGGCGCAGAAGATCGAGGAGACCGGCGCGTTTCTCGATCCGCTGATCGTGGTGCGCGGCGAGGACGGACGGCTATGGACGCCCAATGGCCGTCATCGGCTCGCCGCCGCGAAAGTGCTCGGGCTCAAGCAGATCACCGCGCTCATCTCGCCGGACGAGGCGCTGGCGTATCGCATTCTCGCGCTGAACACCGAGAAGGCGCACAACCTGAAGGATCGCAGCCTCGAGGTGATCCGCATGGCGCGCAACCTTGCGAAGAAGCAGGGTGCGACGCGTGAAGTCGATCTGGCCGCGGAGTTCGAGGCTCCCGAGTTCATCACGCTCGGCGCGGTGTACGAGAAAGCGCCGCGTTTTGCGGGGGGTGCCTACAGCGCCTTTCTGAAGAAGGTGGATCGCTTCAGCGAGCGGCCGCTCACCGCGAGCTTGCGCGAGCGGGACGACTACGCGGCCCGGCTGCTCGAAATCGATACGCAGGTGAAGCGCATCGTTGCCGAGCTGACGAAGAAGGGGTTCAAGTCGCCGTACCTGCGCAACTACGTGGTCGCCCGAATCAACCCCGTGCGCTTCCACAAGGCGAAGAAGGGGGACACGAAGCCGCCGATGCCGATCGCGCAGGCGTTGACCCGCATGGCCGCGGCGGCGAAGAAGTTCGATACCGCATCGGTGTCGAATGCCGAGATCGCGTGGGTTGCCGTGGGAGCGGCCGCCAGCGAGTAAGCCGCGGTGCTCGCGCGACCGCGTCGCTACGGCTCGCAGCGACTTGCCTTCCGTCTCGAGCAGCATGCCGTTCGGGTAGTAGCGGACGGCCTGCTGGGCGATCGAGAAATGTGCCGTCCCGGCACGTTCGCGGGCGTCGGCCGACGCGGCGCCTATCGCTCCGCCGGCGCGGGGCCGGCGGACTCGCGGCACACCAGCTCGTGAGGCAAGCGCACCGGGGCGGGTGCCTTGCGCGTCTTCAGCATCTGCAACAGCAGCCCGGTTGCCTGATACGCCAGGTCGTAGCTGGGCTGGTGCACCGTCGTCAGTCGGGGCCAGATGGTGCGCGCGATGTACGTATCGTCGAATCCCGTGATCGAGAGCTCCGCCGGCACGGCGATGCCCATCTCGTGCGCCGCCATCACCACGCCCGCCGCCATGTCGTCATTGCTCGCGAAAATTGCGGTCGGCCGCTGCGGCAGCATGAGCAGTTGCCGGCCCAACTCCATGCCGGAATCGAAGACGAAGTACCCCTGCTTCACGTACTCCGGTTGATACGGCAACCGATGCGCCCGCAGCGCCGCCTTGTAGCCCTGCAGCCGCCGGCCGCTGGCGTAGTGCTCCGGGTGGCCGATGATGAAGCCGATGCGGCGGTGACCAAGGCCGATCAGATACTCCGTCATCTCGCGCGCCGCGCCCTCGTCGTCCATGTCCACGTAGGGCGATGAGTGGCGCACGTCGTTCGGCGCGATGCGCACGAAGGGCACGCCGCGCCGGTCCAGCGCCTTGATCAGCGCGGTGGATTCGCTCAGCGGCGGCGTGACCACGATGCCATCGACGTGCGTCTGGTCCACGAGACCCAGCACTTCCTTCGCGAGCTCCTCGCCCTGCAAGCTGTTGCACTGATGAGAGAACAACTGAAACCGCTGCTGGCGGCAGCGGGCCATCGCGCCGTGCTGCACGTCCACGATGTAGTTCGCGCTCGGATTGCCGTACACCAGCCCGACAAGGTACGAACGCCGTCCCGCGAGGCTGCGCGCCGAGATGCTCGGGTGATAGTTCAGTGCCTTGACGACGGCCTGGACGCGCGCGCGCGTTTCCTCGCGCACGTTGGGCTCGTCGTTGAGCACCCGGGACACGGTCTTGATGGCGACCCCGGCCGCCTTCGCCACATCGTCGATCGTCTTGCGGGCCATGCACGTGCGAGTTTAACGGCTTGCCGCTCGCGGAAGGCTAGTCGTTGAGCGGCCGATGCCGGTCCGCCAGAGAATCCGCGATGCGTGCGTACACGGCTGCGCGCTGCGACCCGGTGTCGGCCGCCGCCGCCGTATTCATCGCCTCCGCGAAGACGGCCTGCGCGCCCTCCACATCCCCTTCCCGCACGTGCGCGGCGGCCAGGGACCCTAGGGCGCCGGCGCGCAACTCGGCGCTGCCGATCACGCGCACCGCCTCCAAGGTCGCGGCGATCGTCTGCCGCAACCCGGGCTCATCGTGAGCCTGCGACTGGACGCGCAGGATCCCGAAGAGCGCTGCCGCCGTGGCGGCTCGATCATCCAGGCCGCGCGCCATGGCAATCGCGCCGGATACGTCACCTGTCTCGGCCTGAGCAGCCGCGATGTCGCGCACGAGCAGTGGCCGCAGACTCGCGTCCTCGGCACGCATGGCCGTCGAGAAGGCGCCCGCGAAGTCACCGGCGCGCGCCTGCAAAGGCGCAATGCGGCTCAGCAGATTCAACCGCTCTCTATCCGCCTTGATCCGGGGGATCTCGCCGAAGGCGCGCTTCAGGGTTGCCGCGGCCTCCGACACTTCACCCGCCGCGAGCTGCGCCCGCGCGATCTCGATCAGGATGTCGCCGCGCCGGCTCGCGCCCGCCCGCGCCTTACCCACTGCGCCGAGCGCCTGCGCGAACATCTCGCGAGCCGCGACCGGCGCGGACGACGCGCGGATGGCGGCGACGCGCGCGGTGCCTTCGGCGCGCTCCAGCGCGTCGCTCACTTGCGCCAGCGTGGCGAGCGCGCCGTGGATATCGCCGATACCCGCTTGCGCAACGGCCACCTCGACGAACGCGCGCGAGCGGCTCGAGCCATCCCAGATACGCGCGGCGAGCGAGCGGGCCTGCGCGAAACCGCCATCACGCGCGATCGCCGCGGCGACATCGCCCAGCGCCAGCGCGTTCGCGCGGCCGTATTGGATGCTCCGCGCCGTTGCGATCGCGCCGGCGAAATCGTTCCCCACGGCCTGCTGGATGGCGATCGTGCGCAGACTGAATCCCTGACGCGCCACGTCTTTCATCCGCCGCGCGGTGTTCAACGCGCCCTGAATGTCGCGCTCACCACGTCGCGCATCCACCACGGCAGCCAGTACGGCATCGTGCAGTCGCACGTCGCGAAGGGTTTCGCCGGCCGCTTCGGCGGCGTCGAGATCGTCGACCTTGACGTACGCGAGCGCGATGTCGTGCGTCGCCCAGTTCCGCAGCGGCTCCTCGTCGATCCGCTGCGCGATCGCCAGCGCCTGCGCGAGAGTGTCGCGGGCGGCCTTCGCTTCACCCGCAGCGACCTGCGCTTCGGCAATTTCTGCGAGCGCCTGCGCGCGATGAAACGGATCGGCGATGTCATCGCACGCCGACAATGCGCGCGTCAGCGCATCGTGCGCCCACACCGACATCGGCGCGCCGGCTCCCTGCGCCTCTGCGGCGTGCGGGATGACGAGCAACAGCAGAAATAGCGCGGCGAGCACGCCCACACCTCAGACTCGAAGGTCTGCGTCCGTCAGCGATCGATCTTATGTCGCCCTCACTGTAGCCCACGCCTGCGTTGCGGAACAGAACTTGCTCTCAGGGCGGACAGGTCCGGAACCAACCTAGAGCCAGGCAATGCAGGACGTCGTCCGCGCCCCCGATGAGTTCGCGATTTTTCAGGTGGACCTGAAGGGCTTCGCGACCACGTGGAACGAGAGCGTAGAGCGCCTCCTCGGCTGGCCGCGTGAGGAATTCATCGGGCTGCCGACCGAAAAGCTGTTCGCGCCGGAGGACGTGGCGAGCGGCGTCCACCGCAACGAGCTGCGCATCGCCGCCGAGCAAGGCAGCTCGACGAATCAACTCTGGCTGTATCAGAAGGACGGCACACCGTTCTACGCGAGCTTCATCATCAGCCGCGCGATCGATGCTTCGGGGCACGTCGTTGGATTCAACGTCGCGCTGCAGGATCGCACCGAGTGGAAGCGCGCGGAGGAAGAGCGCGAGGCGATCCTCGAAAGCGAGCGCAAGGTACGCCAGGATGCCGAGCAGGCGAGCCGCCTGAAGGACGAGTTCCTCGCGACGCTCTCTCACGAGCTGCGCTCGCCGCTGAACGCCATCGTCGGCTGGGTGCACATCGCGCGCCGGCATGCCGGCGACAATCCGGAGCTCGCGCGCAGTCTCGATACCATCGAGCGCAACGTCCGCGCGCAGACGCAGATCGTGAACGACCTGCTCGACATGAGCCGCATCATGACCGGCCAGGTGCGGCTCGATATGCAGACGGTCGATCTGCGCGAGGCCATCTGGAACGCGGTCGAGGCCGTGCGGCCCGCGGCCGAGGCGAAACGCGTGCGCCTCGAGAAGTCGCTCGAGAGCAGCATCGGCTGGACGCGCGTCGATCCGGCCCGGCTGCAACAGGTGCTCTGGAACCTGCTCGTGAACGCGGTGAAATTCACGCCGCCGGGCGGGCGCATCCACGTCGGGTTGGAGCGCGTGAACTCGCATGCGGAAATCCTCATCCAGGACACCGGCGTCGGCATCGCGCCGAGCTTCCTGCCGCACGTGTTCGAGCGCTTCCGTCAGGCCGATGGCTCCACCACCCGCCGCCATGGCGGGCTCGGTCTCGGGCTCTCGATCGTGAAGAGCCTCGTCGAGCTGCACGGCGGCACGGTGCGGGCGGACAGTCCCGGCGAGGGCCAGGGCTCGACCTTCCGCGTGGCGCTGCCGATCGTGACGACCCACGCCGAAGACGGACACGTGGACTCGCGCGCGCGGGTGGCGCAGGACTTGGACGCCTTGCCGAGGCTCTCGAAGGTCTCGGTGCTGGTGGTGGACGACGAAGCGGACTCGCTTCTCTTCTTCGGGCGGCTCCTGGAGGAGTGCGGCGCGCATGTGCTGCTCGCCGTGGATGCCGAGCAGGCGATGGACATGCTGCGCTCGGAGTCCGTCGACATCATGGTGAGCGACATCGGCATGGCGGGCGCCGACGGCTATCAGCTCATTCAGCAAGTGCGCTCGCTCCAGGATGAGCGCATCGCGTCCATTCCGGCCGTCGCGGTCACCGCGTACGCGCGGGCTGACGATCGGCGGCGGCTGCTGCTGGCGGGCTATCAGATGCACATCTCCAAGCCGGTCGAGCCGCAGGAGTTCGTGGCGGGCATCGCGAGCCTCGTCGGGCTGACCAGTCGCAACTCCGCGTTCAAGCGAGCCTCCGGGGAGACCCGATACAACTAAGATGGCGGGCTCTCGGCGCCCCCGCCGCGGGCGCAGTTGGAGATGGCCTGCCATGATCCCTAGCGTTCGCTCGCTCGCATCGACGATTACGCCCCCTTCGCCTGGCAGTTGTGCGCCGGCCGCCAGCCCTTCACGAGCCAGGGCGCGCGGCGGCGAACACAGCCGCAATCCGCGCCGCGTCGGCGAGCGCTGCACCCGATTCGCGATCGGGTTGCTCGCAACGGTCGCCGCTACCCTCTCGGTGCCCACGCCAGCCGCATCGGGCAAGTCAGACGCACTGACGACGGTCGCGGAACGCTCCGGCTTCCGTGTCACCGGCCGCTACGAGGAAGTCGAGCGCCTGTGCCCGGAGTTCGCGAAGGCATGGCCCGACGCCGTCCGGTGTACCGAGTTCGGCCGCACGCCCGAGGGACGCCCGATGTTGGCGCTCGTGGCTTCGCGTAGCGGCGTGCTCACGCCAGAGGACGCGCGTGAGCGCGGCATCCCGGTGATGCTCTGGCAAGGCGGCATTCACGCCGGCGAGATCGACGGTAAAGACGCGGGCTTTCTCGCGCTCCGCGAGCTGCTCCAGGGCAAGCTCGCGCGCGGCGCGCTCGAGCGCTTCGTGCTCGTGTTCGTGCCGGTGTTCAACGTCGACGGTCACGAGCGCTTCGGCCGCTGGAATCGTCCGAATCAGAACGGCCCCGAGGAGATGGGCTGGCGCGTCACCGCGCAGAACTTCAACCTCAATCGCGATTACATGAAGGCCGACGCTCCCGAGATGCAGGCGATGCTCCGGCTGCTCGATGCCTGGGACCCCGCGCTCTACGTCGATCTGCACGTCACCGACGGCGCGCAGTTCCAGGCGGACACCTCGAACAACCTCGAGCCGCTGCACACCGGCGACAGCGAGTTGCAGACTCTCGGCCGCGCGCTGATCGCGGACCTGAACGGTACGCTGAAGTCGCACGGTTTCATCGCGCTTGATTTCTATCCGTCGTTCCGCGTCGCCGACGACCCGATGTCGGGCTTCGACGCGAGCAGCTATCCGCCGCGCTTCTCGACCGGCTACTGGGCGCTGCGCAACCGGTTCTCGCTGCTCGTCGAAACTCACTCGTGGAAGGACTATCCGCGCCGCGTGAAGATCACACACGACACGATCGTCGCGCTCGCCGAGATGATGGCGAAGCAAGGCGAGCAATGGCGAGCCGCGATGCGGGCCGCAGACGCGCGCGCCGCTCGTCTCGGCGGGCAGGACGTCACCATCGAATACGACGTCGGCCCGCACACCGTCACCATCGACTTCCCCGGCTACGCCTATACGCGCGAGCCTTCGGCGATCTCCGGCGCGCTCGTCACGAAGTACGACCCGAGCAAGCCGCAGGTGTGGCACGTTCCGTATCGCGACACGGTGGTACCGAAATTGACGGTGCATGCGCCGCGCGGCGGCTATGTCGTTCCCGCCGCATACGCCGCGTGGCTCGGCGAGCGCCTGTCGATCCACGGGATTCGCTTCGAGCGTCTCGACGAGGCGGTGCCCGATGCGCACGTCGAAGCGTTCCGCGCGACCAAGGTCACGCTCGCGCCGACGACGTTCGAGGGCCACACCACCGCGAAGATCGAAGGCGCATGGGCACAGGAGAAGCGCGACATCCCCGCGGGCTCGCTCATCGTGCCGATCGCGCAGCCGAAGGCGCGCTTGATCATGGCGCTCCTCGAGCCGCAGCACTCGGATTCGTACGCGGCGTGGGGCTTCTTCAACAACTCGTTCGAGCCGAAGGAATACATGGAACCGTACGTTGCCGAGCAGGTCGCGAAGGAAATGCTGGCCTCGCGTCCCGACGTGGCGCGCGCGTTTCGCGAACGGCTTGCGAGCGATCCCGAGTTCGCGAAGAATCCCGACGCACGGCTCGAGTTCTTCTACCGTCGTCACCCGTCGTGGGACGAGCGCTTGAATCTCTACCCCGTGCTTCGAATCGAGAGTACGACACCGCGCTGACGCTCTTTCATCGTGCGCGCAATGTGACGTGCGTTCCGTGTTGGTGCGCGCGCGGCTGCTACCGTCCTCCTCGACTATTACAACTCATTGAAACAGCAAGGCGCGCCGGCGCTCCAACCCCGCCGGCGCGTCTGCATGGAAATTGCACCCCACTCGCGCACCGTGAATGCCCTCATCGAATCCGAGCGCGTTGCTCATGAGCGCGTCTCCTTGAACAAGGAGGCGTTCAAGCACGCCTTCCTCGACAATCTCTTCTACGTACAGGGCAAAACGCCCGCACTCGCGACGAAGACCGACTACTACATGGCGCTCGCGTACACCGTACGCGATCGCATGCTGCATCGCTGGATCAGCACGGCGGCCACCTACACCCAGCAGGGCTCGCGCACGGTCATCTATATGTCGGCCGAGTTCCTGATGGGTCCGCACCTCGGCAACAATCTCGTGAGCCTCGGCATCTACGACGAAGTGCGCGCCGCGGTCACCGAGATCGGCCTGAATTTCGAGGAGCTGCTCGCGCACGAAGACGAGCCCGGCCTCGGGAACGGCGGCCTCGGGCGGCTCGCCGCCTGCTTCCTCGATTCGCTCGCGACGCTCGAAATCCCCTCCATCGGCTACGGCATCCGTTACGAGTTCGGCATCTTCCACCAGGACATCGTCGACGGCTGGCAGATGGAGAAGACGGACAAGTGGCTGCGCTTCGGCAATCCGTGGGAGATCGCGCGGCCCGAGTGGGCCGTGGAAGTGAAGCTCGGCGGCCACACGGAGCGCTACACGGACGAGCGCGGCCGCACCCACGTGCGCTGGGTGCCGCATCGCGTGGTGAACGGCGTGCCCTACGACACGCCGATCCTCGGGTACCGCGTGAACACCGCGAACACCCTGCGCCTGTGGAAAGCCGAAGCGCCCGAATCGTTCGATTTCGCCGTCTTCAATCGCGGCGACTATTACGGCGCGGTCAACGCGAAGGTCATCTCGGAGAATCTCAGCAAGGTTCTTTACCCGAACGACGAAGCCGTCCAAGGCAAAGAGCTGCGGCTCGAGCAGCAGTACTTCTTCGTCTGCTGCTCGCTGCAGGACATGCTGCGCATCCTGCACGTCCAGCACATTCCGCTCGAGCGGCTGCACGAGAAGTTCTGCGTTCAGTTGAACGACACGCACCCCGCGATCGCCGTGGCCGAGCTCATGCGGCTACTGGTCGACGAGCGCGGCCTCGAATGGAACAACGCGTGGAGCATCGTGTGCCGCACGTTTGCGTACACCAATCACACCTTGCTGCCGGAAGCGCTCGAGCGCTGGCCCATCTCGGTGTTCAGCAAGGTGCTGCCGCGCCATCTCGAGATCGTGTACGAGATCAATGCGCGCTTCCTGGACGAGGCGCGCCTGCGTTTCTTTGGCGATGACGCGCGCATCGCACGGCTCTCGCTCATCGACGAGCACGGCGAGCGCTACGTGCGCATGGCGAATCTCGCGGCCGTCGGCAGCTTCGCCATCAACGGCGTGGCGGAGCTGCACTCGGAGCTGCTGAAGCAGGACGTGATGCACGATTTCGCGGCGCTCTGGCCGCACAAGTTCTCCAACAAGACGAACGGCGTCACGCCGCGCCGCTGGCTCGCGCTCGCAAATCCGCGCCTCGCCGCGCTCATCACCGAAGCCATCGGCGATGGCTGGCTCACGAATCTCGAGCGGCTGCGGGAGATCGAAGCGTATCGCGACGATCCGAGCTTCCGCATGCGCTGGCGCGAGATCAAGCGCTGCAACAAGCGCGAGTTCGCGAGCTTCGCGCGCGAGCGCACGGGCATCGCGATCGATCCGGATTCGATGTTCGACGTGCAGGTGAAGCGCATCCACGAGTACAAGCGCCAGCACCTCGCCATCCTGCACGTGGTCTCGCTGTATCACCGCCTGAAGTCCGACTCGTCGTTCGAGATGCAGCCGCGCACCTTCGTGTTCGGCGGCAAGGCGGCGCCCGGCTATCACCTCGCGAAGCTCATCATCAAGCTCATCAACTCGGTGGGCGAGGTGGTGAACCGCGACCCGCAGGTGCGTGACCGGCTGAAGGTCGTGTTCGTGCCGAACTTCAACGTGACGAACGGCCAGCGCATCTACCCCGCCGCCGACGTGTCCGAGCAGATCTCGACCGCCGGCAAGGAAGCGTCCGGCACGGGCAACATGAAGTT
This sequence comes from Steroidobacteraceae bacterium, assembly GCA_035548535.1. Classification (GTDB taxonomy): domain Bacteria; phylum Pseudomonadota; class Gammaproteobacteria; order Steroidobacterales; family Steroidobacteraceae; genus JADGHX01. The sequence continues at coordinate 7,506 of DASZSS010000015.1, read as the reverse complement.
CTGCATGAACGGGGCGCTGACCATCGGCACCTCGGACGGGGCGAACATCGAGATCCGCAACGAAGTCGGGGCCGAGAACTTCTTCATGTTCGGCCTCACCGCGGCCGAGGTGCACGCGCTCAAGGCGCAGGGCTATTCGCCTCGATCCTATTACGAGACCAACGCCGACTTGCGCGCGGCCGTCGATCTCATCGCGGAGGGCTTCTTCTCGCGCGGCGACGTGCAGCTCTTCCGCCCGCTCATCGACGGCCTCATGAGCTGGGACCCTTACCTCGTGTTCGCGGATTTCCAGGCGTATGCCGAGTGTCAGGCGCAGGTCGGCCGCGCGTACGCCGACACCGAGCGCTGGACGGCGATGTCGATCCTGAACGTCGCGCGCTCCGGCAAGTTTTCCTCCGACCGCACGATCCGAGAGTACCTGGATGAGATCTGGCGCGCCCCGGCCGTCCCGATCCGGCTGCTGTCCCAGAAAGACCTGACCAGCGGACCGTGATAGTGTCGCCTCCCCAGAGAGGCGACACGACAATGCGCGCAGCCGTATTCCATGGCCGTTCCGACCTGAGACTCGAGGACGTGCCGGAGCCCAGCGTGGGCGCCGGCGAAGTGAAGCTCCGCGTCCTTTACAACGGCATCTGCGGCAGCGACCTGCACGAGGTCTACGACGGCCCGATCACCACGCGCACCACGCCCCACCCGCTGACCGGCATCAAGAATCCCGTGATCCTCGGGCACGAGCTGAGCGGAGAGGTCGTCGAGGTCGGCGCCGGCGTCGAGGATCTCGAGATCGGCGATCGCGTTGCCGTCGAGCCGGTGGAAACGTGCGGCACCTGCATGTACTGCACGTCCGGCGCGTACAACCACTGCGGGCTGCTGGCCTTTCACGGATACAACCGCGCGAGCGGCGGTCTGGCGCAATTCTCCGTGGTGAAACGCTCGATGGCGCACAAGCTGCCGAGAACCCTGACCGGGCAGCAGGGTGCGCTCATCGAGCCCATGGCCATCTCGTACCGGACGGCCGAGCGCTGTGAAGTGGAGGCCGGGCAGACGGTGGCAATTCACGGCGGCGGGCCGATTGGCATCGGCATCTTCTTCACGCTCGCCAAGCGCGGCGTGCGCGTGATCATGGTGGACCCCTCGCCGCAGCGGCGAGCCGCGCTCGTGAAGCTCGGCGTGCCGGTGGTGCTCGATCCGCGGGACGGCGACGTCGTCTCCGCCATCAAGGATCTCACGCGCGGGCGTGGCGCCGACACGTCGGTCGATGCCGCGGGCGTGCCGGCGGCGTTCCAGGCCGCTCTGCTCAGCACGGCGGTCGGCGGCCGGCTCATCGTCGTGGCCATTCACACCCAGCCCCTGCAAATCGCGCCAATGGACATGCTGATGACGGAAGTGCGCATCAGCGGCATCGCGCTCTCGAACAACACGTTCCCGAAAGTGATCGCCGAGATGTCCGCCGGCACGTATCCGATGGAGGGGTGGGTCGAGACGGTGCCCTTCGAACGCCTGCTGGTCGATGGCTTCGAGCGGCTGCGCCGCCAGGACGGCCTGAAGATTCTCGTGGACGTCGGGGCGCGTTAGGTGCGGCCGGCGCGCACGACCGGCGGACCCGTTCGGCGTCGCGCGAGCGCCGGCCCTTAGCCGCCGCGCCTTCTTCTGCGCACCATGCACGCACGCGGCGGGCGGACGTTGGGTATGCTTTCGCCACCACCGGGGTCTCTGGCCGCGGATCAATCGCTGACGCACGTCATGAGCGCCCGCAAAGGCCACTTCGCACCACGCGTCTTCGTGTTCGCCACGCTCGCAGCGGCGGCGATCCTCGTGACCATCGTGGCCGTTCCGCAGTGGCTCTCGAAGCAGGCGCGGCTCGAGGTGCAGCGCTCGCACGTGGCGCAGATCGCGCGGCTCGCGGCGAGCGTCGTCGACGGCGACCTGCACCGCGAGCTCCTGGATCCGAAGAATTTCTCGCAGGAGCTGTACGACCGCGCGCTCGCGCCGCTCGTGCGCTTTCACTCCGCCAATCCCGACATCTTCTACGTGTACACCATGGTCGATCGGGACGGCGAGACCTTCTTCGTGCTCGACACCGCCGCCTCGCCGGACCTGAAGACGAGTCACCATCTGCGCGCCTCCGCGTACATGGAGCGGTTCAAGCTGCGACCGGAGTACGAGAGCGATTGGCTCCAGCAGATCGCCTCCGGCAAGACGTGGGTCACCCCGACGTTCCAGCAGGACGATTACGGCGATTTCCTCACCGCGCACACGCCGATTTACGACAGCCAGAAGCGCTACAGCGGCTTCGTCGGTGTCGACTTCGATCTCGCCTACTACCTGGCGCAGGAGGCGCGCTTCCGCGCGATCGGCACGTGGAGCCTCGCGGCGGCGCTCGTCGTCTCGGTGCTGATCGGCTATCTGATCGCGCGCTATCACTACGACTTGAACCACCGTCTCGAAGAGCACTATCTCAGCTCGATTCGCGACGGGCTCACGGGCCTGCTGAACCGGCGCGGCGCGATGGACGCCATCGGCAAATCGCTCGCCCGGCGCAGCGCGAGCTACGCGACGCTGCTCGTCGACATCGACAACCTGAAAGCGATGAACGACACCCACGGACACGCGCACGGCGATGCGGCGATCGGCTGCGTCGCGACGGCGATCCGCGAGAGCATCCGGGACGGCGACGATTGCGCGCGGCTCGGCGGCGATGAGTTCATGATCTTCGCGCCCGACTGCGATCGGCATGGCGCGGCGGAGATCGCGCGGCGCATTCTCAACGGCGTCGCACAGCCACGGGCCGAGCTCGCCGGCGGCGGCTTCACGGTATCCATCGGGATCACGGTGCAGAGCTACGCGACGGCGGGCTTCGATCGCATGTACCGGGAAGCCGACTCCGCTCTGTATCACGCGAAGGCCTCCGGCAAGCACCGGTTCGCGTTCTTCGAGGCGCACATGGCCCGGGAGTCGGCCGCGCCACGCGAGACCGCCGCGTCCTGAAGTCGTAAGCGTCGTCTGCCGACGCAATGGCGGTCGCCTCCGAACGCAATGGCGGCTCCCGGACGAGCGCGCAGCGGAAGCGCGTCTGTCGCGGCATGGCCGCTCTGCGCGATTCATGCTATTCAGCGCAGCACACGAGATTCTGAGGGGGTTCTTGTGGACGCAGACGCTGCTTCGACCGGACAGCCCGATCGTCGTGAGTTCCTGAAGGGCGCCACCGGTGTCATCACCGGCGTGCTCGCTCTCGGCAGCCCGCTGGCGCTCATCGCGCCCTCGCGCGTGTGGGCCGCGGATCTCAAAGTGTTTTCGACCGCCGAGGGCGCGGCGCTCATGGCGATGACGCGCACCATCGCGCCGCACGACCAGCTCGAGGACGCGGCGTACGCCATCGTCGTGCAATCCGCGGATGCCGATGCGGCCGCGGACCCGGCCGTTCGCAAGCGGCTCACCGAAGGCATCGCGGCGCTCGGGCCGGGATTTGCGACGGCGCCCGAAGAGACGCGCGTCGCGCAACTGAAGAAGATCGAGCAGACGCCGTTCTTCCAGACCATGCGCGTGAAGACGCTGAGCGTCCTCTACGCCACGGAGATGGCGTATCGCTACTTCGGCTACGAAGGCGAGGCGTACTCGAAGGGCGGATACCTGTTCCGCGGGTTCAATGATCTGCGCTGGTTGCCCGAAGTGCCGCTCGCGGACAGCGGCCCGGTCCCGGCGAAAGCGTGAGGCGCACGGCATGGCGAAATTCGATCTCAACGACGATGGGGTCGTCGTGATCGTCGGCTCCGGCGCGGGCGGCGGCACCCTGGCGCACGAGCTGACGCGACGGGGAATCAAGGTGGTGCTGCTCGAAGCGGGCAAGCGCCAATCGCTCGCAACGTTCTCACAGGACCCGAACGTTGCGTTCGCGCAGATCACGTGGCTCGATCCGCGCACGACCTCCGGCACGGCCACCGTGTTCCAGGACTATCCGACGTTGCCGTCGTGGACCGCGAAGACCGTCGGCGGCACGACGGTGCACTGGACCGGCGCGACCCCCCGCGTTCGCCCGTGGGAGATGAAGACGCGCACGACCTACGGTGAGCTGAAAGGCGCGTCGTGTCTCGACTGGCCGATCGAGTTCGAGGAGCTGAAGCGCTACTACCAGCTTGCGGAAAAGCGCATGGTCGTCACGCGGCGCAACGGCAACCCGGGATTGCCGGCGTCGAATCACTTCAAGGTGCTGTACAACGGCGCGAAGAAGATCGGCTACAAGCGCGTGCACACCAACTACATGGCCATCAACACGCGACCTGCCGATGGGCGCGCGTTCTGCATCCAGCAAGGCTTTTGCGTGCAGGGCTGCAAGACCGGCGCGAAGTGGAGCACGCTCTACACCGAGATTCCGCGCGCCGAAGCGACCGGCAAGCTCGATCTGCGCATCGAGTGCATGGCGACGCGCATCGAGCATGGTCCCGATGGGCTCGTCACCGGCGTGGTCTACCGGGACCGTGAGGGCAAGGAGCAGCGGCAGAAGGCGCGCATCGTGTGCGTGGCCTGCAACGCGGTGGAGACCCCGCGGCTGCTGCTGCTATCGGAGTCCGGGAAGTTTCCGCACGGGCTCGCGAACTCGCACGATCAGGTGGGCCGTCACTATTCGCATCACGTCGGCGGATTCGTGTGGGGCATCTTCGACAAGCCGATTCACATGTGGCGAGGTGCGACGCTCGCCGGCATCGTCGAGGACGAGACCATCAACGATCCGAAGCGCGGGTTCGTCGGGGGGTACCACCTCGAAATGGCCGCGCTCGACCTGCCGAGCCTGCCGCTGGCCGGTCTGCCCTACAACTGGGGGCGCGACTTCGCGTCCATCATGGAGCACTACCGGAGCATGGCGGGCATCTTCATCAACGGCGAAGACATTCCGCGCGCGACGAATCGCATTACGCTCAATCGCGATGTGAAGGATTCGTACGGGCTGCCCGTTCCGAATATCCACATCGACGAGCACGAGAATAACGGCGCGATGCGCGCGCACGCGCAGAAGCAGGCGAAGGCGCTATACGAAGCCGTGGGCGCGAGGCGTGTGGTGCACACACGCCAGACGCCGTCCACTCACAACATGTGCACGGCGCGCATGAGCAAGGACCCGCGCGATGGCGTGACGAACGCGCACGGACAGACGCACGACATCAAGAATCTGTTCATCTCGGATGGCAGCGCGATGACTACGCCCAGCTCCGCGAACCCCACGCTGACGATCGTGGCGCTGGCGCTGCGCCAAGCGGAGTTCATCAGCCGGGAGATGGCGGCGCGGAATATCTGAGGCGCTGACAGCGCCTGGCGCTTGTATAGCCTGACGCTTGCTGCGTGGCGCTTGCCGCCGGCAACTGACTGGCGCTTACATCCTCGCGCCTGCCGCCCTGCGTCGCGCCCACTGCTGCGCCGACCGCGAGGTTCCGGCGTGGCGATGTCGACGGTCTCGGCCCCGACTTGTCGCCTCTTATCTCGCGCCCCGCGTCGACGTCCTCGCGCTGCTTCTCGCGCCTACTTGCTGGCGTCGTTGGCGGCGTCCTTCGCGGCGTCGGTCGCGTCCGCCGCGGCATCGCGCGCATTGTCGGCCGCGTCGTCGAGCTTGTCGGACGCCGGCTCCTTGCCGCCGTTCTTCAGGGTGTCCACGGCGTGATCGACCTTCTCGCCGGCCCGCTCCGCCGGACCTTCCCGCTCACAGGACACAATGCCGAGTGTCAGCAACACGGCGACGAACGCTACCAGACTCGTTTCGCGGAACATGAAGTGCCCTCCTGAAGCCGAACCGCATCATCCTCGAAACAGCTTGGACGATGGGTCAGCGGTCCCCGGCACTCGCCGTAGGACGGGTCCGACACGACCGCGACGAAAGTCTCGACAGCGAGGATGGCGCGACACGCAGGGCTAGCAACGCGCGTACCGCTTAAGACGCCAGGGCGCGAATGTGATCGGTGCCGACGGTGAGCTCCAGCGTCGGTTTCCGAGGCTCGCCTGCGCGTCGTGGAAAGACGATCCACTCAGCGGTGGCAGCGCTTCGCGCGCAGACCTGGGTTGCCTAACCGCCGCCTTCAGTGGCAGCGGCTCGGGCGAGCGCGCGGAGCTTACGCGCGATGGCGTCCTGGCACCGGGATCGCCTCGCGGGTCCCCGCGGACTCGGCCGGTGGATCGGTGCGCCACCGACGCCACTGGACAGGTCGCCAGGTCTCGGGCAGCGCGCTGTTCGTGGTAGCGTTCAGCCACACGACAGGGCCAGTCTCTCCATCGCACACACGCATGACATTGAGTATCAGCGAGCGCGCTTCACTGCCAAGACTGATGCGCGCTTCCACCACCGTATACAGCGGCGGCATTTCCCGTTCGACGGAGACCCACTGAGATGCATCGGGTACCTGACGCGCGCGATCCCAGATCGACTGACACCGTAGATGAAAACGGACAGTGGGTGCCGGCTGGTCGTACTCGAGCTCCATCTCCGGCTCGGACGCGGAGATCGGCTGGTCGCATAGACTGCATGGCAACCCCGTGCCGCGACCGCCCCACATGCGTGTCGGCTTCTCTCGCGGCAGCAAGCCCTGCTCGATGCGATCGCGGGCGCGTGCCTGCAGCGCCTCTTCCTGTTGTGGTGTTACGTCGCCCATTGCGACTCAGTCCCCGACGGCGACAGTCCGCAGTTTGCTCGTGGGCTACCGCCGAGTCCAGCCTTTCGTTTGTGGCGCGCGCGCTATTTTTTCTGCTCGCACTCGTCGCGGGCGCGCACGCCGACGCGCACTTCAGCAGTGCGCGCGAGCGTGTGGACCAAGTGTTCCGTCTCGCGGACGAACGCATGGCGCTCATGCCTGGTGTCGCAGCGTACAAATGGCAGAAGAAGGCACCGGTTACCGATCCGGAGCGCGAGCGCGCGGTGACGGCGCACGCCGTCGAGGTGGCGCGCACGATGGGACTTGCACCGGAGGGGATACAGGCGCTCTTCGATTTGCAGGTGCGCGCCGCGCGCGAGTCGCAGATCCGCCTCCACGAGGCCTGGCGCCGGCGCGGCTACGATTTTCCCGGCCCGGTTCCCGACCTCGCGCGGGACGTTCGCCCGACGCTCGACCGCTTCACGGTCGATTTCCTGCGCGCGCTCTACCGGGCTGCACCAGATCTTGAGCGTACCAATTTCGCGACAGTCGCCGGCAAGTCTATCGACAGCTTGCGCGCGCCCGGCTGGACTGACGACGACAAGCGTGAGTTGCTCGCAGACCTCTCCCGAGTTCATCGCATCCCGTTCGGCGCGGGCTCACCGACGCGACTCGAGCGAATCAAGGCCGCTGGCGTTCTGCGAGTGGGTACGACAGGAGACTATGCGCCGTTCAGCGTCGAGCAGCAGGGTGTGTTGAGTGGAGCGGACATCGATCTCGCCGAGTCGCTCGCCAAGCGGCTCGGCGCGACACCGCTGTTCGTGCGCACGACCTGGAAGACGATGCTGGACGACTTGCAGGCAGATGAGTTCGATCTCGCGGTGGGCGGCGTCTC
>DASZSS010000014.1:0-6661 GCA_035548535.1 Steroidobacteraceae bacterium | reverse complement strand
TGCGCCCGGCCATGCTGCGCTGGGCCATGCTGCGCCGGGCCGTGCTGCATCGGAGCATGCTGCGCCGGGCCGTGCTGCGCTGGGCGGTGTTGCGCTGGGCGGTGTTGCGCTGGACCGTGCTGCACCGGGCCGTGCTGTCTCAGTCCGATGCCGCCTCATGCCGGGGTCGCCTGGGGCGTGCTGCGGCGCTGGCTCGCGGCGTGCAGCACTGAGAAGCGTGCGGCACCGGGAAGGTGACTTGCGAACCCGCCTCCAGTCCCTAAAGTGCAGCCATGCATTGCCCCTTCTGCGGCCATGAGGACACCAAGGTCTCCGACTCGCGCCTCGCCAGCGAGGGTCGGCAGGTCCGCCGTCGCCGCGAGTGCCTGAGCTGCGGCGAGCGCTTCACGACCTTCGAGACCGCGGAGCTGGTGATGCCGGTGGTCATCAAGGCCGACCGTTCGCGCCAGCCGTTCGACGAGAACAAAGTCCGCACCGGCATGGAGAAGGCGCTGGAGAAGCGCCCGGTGAGCCGCGAGGCGATCGACGAAGCGCTCGGGCGCATCTTCCACAAGATCCGCGCGCTCGGCGAGCGCGAGATTCAGGCGCGCGCGGTGGGCGAGCTGGTGATGGAAGAGCTCCGGCACCTCGATGAGGTGGGCTTCGTGCGCTTCGCCTCGGTGTACCGGCATTTCCAGGACATCGACGCCTTCCGCGAGGAAATCGAAAGGCTGCGGCAGCACCCGCGCCGGCGCAAGCGCGATGCCGACGCGGATCGCGAGCAGCTCCCGCTGCTGCCCACGGATGCCGCGCCCGCAGCCTCGGACAAGGCGGGCGAGGGCAAGCCGAAGTGAGCGCGGCGCTCCCCGACGAACCGTTCACCGAGCTCGATCGGCGTGCCATGACGCGGGCGCTCGAGCTGGCCGAGCGCGGTGCCGAGACGACCCATCCGAACCCGCGCGTCGGCTGCGTCATCGTGCGCGGGGAGCAGGTCATCGCGGAAGGGTGGCACGAACGAGCCGGCGGTCCGCATGCCGAAGTGGCGGCACTGCAGGCGCTTCGCGCATCGGGTTCCTCATCGCCCGCTGATCTCGCCGACTGCACGGCGTACGTGACGCTCGAACCCTGCAGTCACTACGGCCGCACGCCGCCTTGCGTGGACGCGCTCATCGCCGCCCGCATCGGCCGCGTCGTCTACGCGATAGACGACCCCAACCCCCGCGTTGCCGGCAAGGGCGCCGCAGCGCTGCGCGCCGCAGGCGTGCGAGTGCAATCCGGACTGATGGCACCTGAGGCCGAGGAGATGAATCTCGGCTATCTCAAGTGGAAGCGCACCGGCCGTCCCTTCGTGCGCATCAAGATGGGTACGAGCCTCGACGGACGCGTGGCTCTGGCCAATGGCAAGAGCCAATGGATCACCAGCGAGGCTGCACGCGCGGATGTGCAGCGCTGGCGCGCGCGGAGTTCCGCGGTACTCACGGGAATCGGTACCGTGCTCGCCGACGACCCGCGCCTCAATGTGCGGCTTCCCGGCACGCAGCGCCAGCCGACGCGCGTGGTGCTCGATAGCGATCTGCGCACGCCCCCCACTGCGCAAATCCTGGACGCGAGCGCGCCAACGTTGATCTTTACGCGCGACAAAAGCGTCCCCACCGGAGCATTGGCCGCGAAGGGCGTGCGCATCGAGCGGATCGCCGAGCCGATCGGCGAGAAGACCGCGGCTGAGCTCGGGCCGAGCGGAGGCGCGCCGCCCCGCTCGCGTCTTGATCTCCATGCCGTGCTCGCCCGCCTCGGCGAGCTCGATGTCAATGAGCTGCTCGTCGAAGCGGGCCCGACGCTCAGCGGCGCTTTCGTGCAGCAGGGGCTTGCCGACGAGCTACTCTTATATATGGCTCCCACGTTCCTCGGTCCGCACGCGCGCGCGCTATTCGAGCTGCCTCCGCTGGAGGATTTACAGCGCGCGCGCCGGTTTCGGATCATCGAGCAGATTCTCATCGGAGACGATTTGCGCGTGCGCTTGCGGCCCGCGTGAGAAACCTATGTTCACCGGCATCGTTCAGGACCTCGGCCGCCTAGTGTCCCGCGAAACGCGCGGCGTCGACGCGCGGATCACCATCGCCACCGAGCGGCTGAAGCTCGCGAATGTCGCGATCGGCGACAGCATCTGCGTACAAGGTGTGTGCCTGACCGTCACGTCCCTCGCTGGCAATGCGTTCACGGCGGATGTCTCGCATGAAACGCTGTCGCTCACCACACTCGGTGAGCTGCAAGTCAACGCGCAGGTGAATGTCGAGCCCTCACTCCGCGCGGGCGATCCGCTCGGCGGCCATCTCGTCTCGGGTCACGTGGACGGCGTCGCGCGCGTTAGCGGTGTCGCGAAGGACGGGGATTCATTGCGCGTGACCTTCGACGCGCCTCGCGAGCTGGCGCGGTACATCGCGCGCAAAGGCTCCGTCGCCGTCGACGGCGTCAGTCTTACGGTGAACGAGGTGGCGGGCACGACCTTCGGAGTCAGCCTCATTCCGCACACACAGTCCGTCACCACGCTCGGGCGCCTGCAGGTTGGCGCACGGGTGAATCTCGAAGTGGACCCGATCGCGCGATACGTCGAGCGGCTGAGCCAGATGTCGTGACCGCGCGGGCCACGCCCGCGGGCGCGCAGTCACCCGCGCACGCCGGCGCAGGCCAACCCCAGCGCTCCGCACGATTGGCGAGGACGGCCGTGGGGCGAGTATCCTTGCCGCCGCTGCGCCACACGCGCGGCTCCTCCCGCCAGCCCCGCCCAACCTGGGTCTTGGCGGACCTAGCAGAGGTGTTATGTCGAACGTTTATTCCATTCCGCCACGCCTCGCGGGCGGCGAAGCGCCGGCCTCCGGCCTGAGCAGCGTCGATGAGATCGTGGCCGAGCTGCGCGCCGGCCGCATGGTCATCATCCTCGACGACGAGGACCGCGAGAACGAAGGTGACTTCATCATGGCCGCCGAGCATGCGACGCCGGAGGCCGTGGCGTTCATGATCCGGCATTCGAGCGGCATCCTCTGCACGCCGATGGACGACGAGGAGCTCGCGCGGCTCGAGCTGCCGCAGATGGTGCCGAACAATGACGAGGCCTATCGCACGGCCTTTACGGTGTCCGTCGACTATCGCTACGGCACGACCACCGGAGTGTCATCGAGCGATCGCTCCATCACCATCAGGGCGCTCGCCGATCCCAAATCGGTCCCTGCGGACTTCGCGCGTCCCGGGCATATCTTTCCGTTGCGCCCGCGCCCGGGCGGCGTGCTCGTGCGTGCCGGTCACACGGAAGCGGCCGTCGATCTTTGCAACCTCGCCGGGCTGCGCCCGGTCGGCGTCCTGTGCGAGGTCATGAACGACGACGGCACGATGGCGCGGCGGCCGGAGCTCGAAGAGTTCGCGCGCAAGCACAATCTGAAGATCGGCACGATCGCCGATCTCATTCGTTATCGGCTGCGCAACGAGCGTTCCGTCGAGCGCGTATCTGAGCAGAGCGTGCAGACGGAGTTCGGTGAGTTCCGTCTCTACGCGTATGAGGATCGTGTCCAGCGCAGCGTGCATCTCGCGCTCGCGCACGGTGTGCTCGATGGCGACACGCCTCCGCTCGTGCGCGTGCACGTCGCCGACACGCTGCGTGACTTGCTCGGCGTGCGTGGCACTCCGCACGCGTGGACCCTGCGCGCCGCGCTCGAGCGGATCGCGCACGCAGGCGCCGGCGTCGTCGTCATCCTGCGGGAGCAGGAAACGGCAGCCGAATTGACGGAGGCTCTGCGCGCGCTCGGCGCTGCCGATCAAAAGGGCGAGGGCGTGACGGCTCGAGCCGCTGGCGCCTCTGCCCGGGCGGTTCCGCACACGACGCCGCCAGTGGGTGTCGGCGGCCAGGTGCTGCGCACATACGGCGTCGGCGCGCAAATCCTGAAGGACCTCGGCGTCAAGCGCATGCGCGTGCTGTCCGCGCCCAAGCAGATGCATGGCATCTCCGCCTTCGGGCTGGAGATCGATGGCTACGTGGCCGAGGGCGCATGAGCGGACCGCAGATCATTCAGGGGGAATTGCCGGCGGCGCGGCGTCGCGTGGCGGTCATCGCGTCGCGCTTCAACGAGTTCGTCGTGTCCGGCCTGATCAAGGGCGCGGTCGCGGCATGGGTGAAGCATGGCGGCGCGGAGGATCAGCTATTGATCGCGCGCGTGCCGGGGGCGTTCGAGCTGCCGGTCGTTGCACGCAAGCTTGCGAGTAGCGGCCAATACGAAGCGCTCGTCGCGCTCGGTTGCGTGATTCGCGGTGAGACGGCGCATTTCGACTATGTCGCGGGCGAATGCGCGCGCGGCCTGCAGGCCGTGAGCGTCGATAGCGGCATTCCGATCGCTTTCGGCGTCTTGACCACGGAGACCGTGGAGCAGGCGCTCGAGCGCGCGGCGCCGGGTGGCAGCAACAAAGGCGGGGAAGCCATGGAGTGCGCGCTCGAGATGGCGGATTTGCTGGCGAAGCTCGCTGGCCGGAGTGTTGACGATGTCCGGTGATTCGGGTGCGCGCGGCACGAAGCCGAACGCGGCGCGCTTCGCCTCGGGCGCAAAGTCGCTGGCGCGCAAGCTCGCGATGCAGGCGCTGTATCGGCTGCAGTTGAACGAAGCGCCGTGGCAGGACCTCATCAGCGAGTTCGCGACCGAAGAGGGCATGGATCGGGCGGACGACGAGTACTTTCGCGATCTCGTGCGCGGCATTCACACGGCCCGGCCGGAGCTCGATGCCGAGCTCGCTGCCTGGATGGACCGCAGCCCGGCGCTGCTCGATCCCATCGAGCACGCGGTGCTCTTGATCGGCACGTACGAGCTGAAGTCGCGGCCCGAAGTGCCCTATCGCGTGGTGATCAATGAAGGCGTGAGCCTCGCGAAGCGCTTCGGCGCGACGGACGGTCACAAGTTCGTCAATGCGGTGCTCGATCGCGCCGCGCGGACGCTGCGTCCGCACGAGCACTGAGCAGGTCGGCCATGCGCATCGCCGCACGCGCCGCGCGATTCTGCTGATGCATGCGAACGATCCGCCGATGGATCCAGGCGCTCCTCCGCTGAACGAACGCTCGCTCATTGCGCGGTTTTTCAAGGACTGCGGGGCGCATCGCTCCGATGTCGCTGTCGGCGTCGGTGACGACGCGGCGCTGCTCGACGTGCCCGCCGGCATGCAACTGGTCGCGAAGACCGACACACTGGTCTCCGGGGTGCACTTCCTGCCGCATTTCCCCGCGGCCTCCATCGGACATCGCGCGCTGGCGGTGAATCTGAGCGATGTCGCGGCGATGGGGGCTGAGCCGGCGTGGGCGCTCCTGGCGCTCACGCTGCCGACTGCCGATGAGGTCTGGTTGCGCGAGTTCGCGGCGGGGCTCGGCGCGCTCGCCCGCAAACATAACGTTGCGCTCGTTGGGGGCGATACGACCTCAGGTCCGCTCTGTATCACCGTACAGGTGCTCGCGTACGCGCCGCGCCCGCCTGTCATGCTGCGCTCCGGCGGCAAGCCGGGCGATGTGCTGTTCGTGTCCGGCACGCCCGGTGATGCCGGCGCGGGTCTGGCACTCGAACGAGGGACACTGCCGAACGCGGCGCCGGTTGCGGCGGACTATTTGCGACAGCGTTTCCTCTACCCGACACCACGCGTCGAGCTCGGTCGCCGGCTGCGGACTTTTGCCAGCGCGTGCATCGACGTCTCGGACGGTCTGCTCGGCGACGCCGGTAAGCTCGCGGACGCGAGTGGTTGCGGGGTCGTGATCGAACACGAGCGATTGCCGGTGTCCGCGCACCTGGCGTCGACGGTTGGCGACACTCGCGCGCGCGAGCTTGCGCTCACTGCGGGCGACGATTACGAGCTGTGCTTCGCCGTGTCTCCCGCAAACGTCGACAAGATGATGCGCGCGCTGCCGCCGGCCGAGTGGGGCTATGGTCGAATCGGCGTGTTGCGCGCCGAGCCGGGCGCCGTCGTCACGCGCAGCGGTACTGTGATGCATTTCTCGCATTCGGGATTCGATCACTTCGCGCGCTGAGCCGCATCCGCCTCCACGGTCGCATTCGTAGACCTCACACGCCGAGCGGTTCTTGGCGGGTCGGCACGTGAGGCGCGCATCACAGTCGCGCCGGGTGCCCGAACGTATCCTGCGCTCCGTCTTCGGATGTCTCCCGACGTATGACCATATCCGCGCCCAAGACGGCTCCGCGCAAAATCCCCGAAAAAATCGGCAAGTACGTGGTCATCAACGAAGTCGGCCGCGGCAGCACCGGCATCGTCTATCTGTCGCACGACGCGTACTACGGGCGCGACGTCGCGATCAAGGTCTACAACATGGATGCGAGCGGCGACGAGGAGAAGGCGCGCATCGCGCGCAAGATGTTCCTCTCCGAAGCGCATCTCGTCGGGATGCTGCAGCATCCGAACATTCTTCCGATCTACGACGCCGGCGAAGAGAACGGGCAGTGCTACATCGTGACGGAGCACGTGCACGGCGCGCGCACCCTCGCCGCGTATTGCCGGCCGGACAACCTGCTGCGCATCGACGACACGGTCGAGATCGTCTACAAGTGCGCCAAGGCGCTGCACTACGCGCACTCGCGCGGCGTGATCCATCGCGACATCAAGCCGTCGAACATCATGCTCACGCAGGATAGCGACGTGCGCATCATCG
>DASZSS010000013.1:0-24885 GCA_035548535.1 Steroidobacteraceae bacterium | reverse complement strand
ATTGAGAGCCAGGTTGCTGTGGTTCTCGATATCGGCTCATGTCCTTGTCTTCACTACGTTATGTCGCAAAGGTCTTTACAAAAACCAAGGTGATTTGTGGATCGTTTCACGGTCACCTCGCGCGCGGGTTACTACTCTTTCCGCCCATGGCCGCGAAGTACTACACGCACTTCCTGACTGCCGGCGCCAAACCGAAGACCACGCCGGACGCGAGCGAATGGAGCGGAGTAGTGGAGCTGCGCAGCCCGATCGAGCAGGGCGGCGGCACTCGCGAGCTGAAGGCGCTGTTGGCGCAAAGTTTCAATCTGGACTCAGAGGACATCAAGATTCTCCACTGGGCCCGGTTGCACTGATATCCCCTAGCGGACTTCCTTCCCTTCATCGAAAGTCCGCGTTTTTACCCCAGGCCCAAAAGGCCTGGGGTTTTTCTTTGGACGCCAGCGAGCACTTGAAGCCTCGCGCCGCTTAGCCCATATAGCATCGCCACGCCCGCGTGAGAGCGGGCAAAAGGGGATACATCATGCGTGCTTGGCTGCTTGCGCTGCTCCTTCTCGTCACGACCGGGCTTTCCGGCTGCGGTTACAACCGGCTGCAGCAGCTCGATGAGAACGTGAAGGCCTCGTGGTCCGAGGTGGTGAATCAGTACCAGCGCCGCGCGGATCTCATTCCGAACCTCGTCGCCACCGTGAAGGGCTATGCCATTCAGGAGCAGCAGGTGCTCATCGGCGTCACCGAGGCGCGCGCGAAGGCCAGCTCGATCCAGGTCACGCCCGAGGTCCTGAACGATCCCGCCGCGTTCCAGAAATTCGAGCAGGCGCAGGGCCAGCTCACGCAGGCGCTGAAGAGCCTGTTCGCCGTGGCCGAGGCGTATCCGAACCTGAAGTCGGATCAGAACTTCCGCGATCTGCAGGCGCAGATCGAGGGCACGGAGAATCGCATCACGGTGGCACGCAACCGCTACATCGACGCGGTTCGCGAGTACAACACCACGGTGCGCCAGTTTCCGGTCAATCTCACCGCCAAGATGTTCGACTTCGAGGTGAAGCCGAACTTCGCGGTCGCGAACGAGAGCGAGATCGCCACGGCACCACGGGTGGACTTTGGCAATGGCGTCGCCGGCCAGGCCCGTGAGGGTGCGGCGCCCCCGAACGCGACCCCGCCGCAGCCGAACGGCCCGGAGGCGGCGACGCCGCCAGCACGGCCCTAGACGGCGCGCTCGCCATAGACATCACGCGTTCACCGCGGCGGACCGTGCGATGAAGGCGCGCTCTCTCCATATCTCGCACGCTCCGACGTCCTCACGCTGCGCGCACGAGCTTGCGACGGTTGCGCAGGCGGAAAGCCCACGGCCAGCGCGAGCGTGCCGAGCTGAGCCTCCTAGAGAGCACTCTGCGCGCACACGGAATGTCGGTCTGTGGCCACGAGCGTTGCTCGTCGCGCTGCTGCTTGCGGCGTGCACCGCTGTGTATGCGCAGCGCGGGCTGCAGCCCGTGCCGGCGTTCTCAGCGCGCGTCGTCGATCTCACGAATACGCTGAACGACACGCAGCGAAGCGCGCTCGAGCAGAAGCTCGCGGCGCTCCAGCAGCGCAAGGGCTCGCAGCTCGCCGTACTCATCGTGCCCACGACGCAGCCCGAGACGATCGAGCAGTACGCGACGCGCGTGTTCGATCAGTGGAAAGTCGGCCGCGGCAAAGTGAACGGCAAGTGGGTCGACGACGGCGTGCTGTTCCTCATCGCGAAGAACGATCGCAGGATGCGCTTCGAAGTCGGCTACGGCCTCGAAGGCGCGCTGCCCGACGCCATCGCCAAGCGCATCATCGACGAGACCGTCGCGCCGTTCTTCAGGCGGGGCGATTTCTACGGCGGCATCGATGCGGGCGTCGATCGCGCCATCCGCGTCATCGAGGGCGAGCCGCTCCCGCCACCGGCCGCACAGGATCGGGGGAGGCAGCCCACCGCGCCCGCGCTTCACTCGTTGCCGGTTCTCATCCTCCTCGTGTTCGTGATCTCGAACGCGCTTCGCGCCATGTTGGGACGCGGCGGCGGCGCGCTCGCCACCGGCGGAATCACGGGCGGGCTTGCGTACCTGCTCACCCACTTGCTGCCCATCGCAGCATTCGCGGGCGGCATCGCGTTTCTGTTCACGCTTCTGTCGGGAGGTGGCGGTGGAGGTTGGACCAGTCCCTCGCGCCGCGGAGGGTACGGCGGTTGGGGCGGCTGGGGCGGCGGCTTCGGCGGCGGGGGCTTTGGAGGAGGCGGCTTCGGTGGCGGTGGGTTCGGCGGTGGCGGGTTCGGCGGTGGCGGCGGCGGACGCTCCGGCGGCGGCGGCGCCTCGGGCGGCTGGTGATCACGATGGGGATCGATCGCGCGAGAGGGAGCGCTGTCCGCGCGAATGATGTCGCGCCTGCCGCCGCGCGAGGACAATCGAGCAGTCACCCAACGGCGCGCGCAACGCGCGCGGCGATCCCGGATTTCGCAACATGAGCATCGCAAGGGTCCTGAAGCATCTCTTCTGCACGCGCTGGGCCGTGCGCCGGCACTTCACGCCGTCCGTGCTCGCCGATATCGAAGCGGCGATTCGGGACGTGGAGTCGCGGAATTCCGGCGAGATTCGCTTCGTCATCGAAGCGGCGCTCGATGGGGAGGAGCTGTGGCGAGGGCTGTCGCCGCGCGCCCGCGCGCTGCAGCTCTTCGGTCACCTCGGGGTCTGGGATACCGCGAACAACAACGGCGTGCTGATCTATGTGCTGTTCGCCGACCGCGACGTCGAGATCGTCGCCGATCGCGGCATCGCGGCGCGTGTCGCACAGTCGGATTGGGAACAGGTGTGCCGCGAAATCGAAGCACATTATCGCGCGGGCCGCTTCGCCCAAGGCTCGGTCGCCGGCATCCGCGCGGTCGGGACGCTGCTCGAGCGCCATTTCCCCGGCCAAGGCGCGGCCGCGGAGGAGCTGCCCAATCAGCCGGTCCTCCTGTAGCCGGATGGCTACAGGCGCCGCGCTGGCCCCACGATCACGCTCGTGCATAATCGATCGCCATGAAGTCCGCCCACTCGCTCGCGCGCGTTACCGCCACGGCCCTCGCCGGCGCCCTGCTGGCCTCGTGCTCACTCCTGAACGGTCCGTGGACTGCACCGAAGAAGCCCGAGCCGCCGCCGGCGCCGGTCGAGCCGGAGTTACCGCTCGGCGTACCGACGCACAAATTCGAGATCACGCCGGATCAGGACATCGTGGGCGTGATCCAGGTCACCCGGAGCACGAAGGAAGACACGCTGTCGGACATCGCCCGCCGCTTCAACGTGGGCTACGAAGAGATCGTGCGCGCGAACCCCGGTGTCGATCCGTGGCTGCCGGGCGAGCGCGAGATCGTCATTCCCTCGCAATTCATCCTGCCGAACGCGCCGCGCGAGGGCATCGTCATCAACGTGCCGCAGATGCGGCTCTTCTACTATCCGAAGCCGAAGAAGGGCGAGCCGCAGCTCGTCTACACGTTCCCGATCGGCATCGGCCGGGTGGGCTGGGCCACGCCGCAGGGCACGACCAAGATCGTGCGGCGGCAGAAGGACCCGACCTGGCGTCCCACCGCATCGATCATCAAGGAGCATCGCGAAGAGCGCGGCGAGGAGCTCGAGCGCGTGATCGGCCCGGGGCCCGACAATCCGCTCGGGCGTTACGCGTTCTACCTGGGCTGGCCGACCTACATGATTCACGGCACGAACAAGCCGGCGGGAGTCGGCCTGCGCTCCTCGCACGGATGCATCCGCCTATACCCCGAAGACATCGAGATCCTGTTCAACCTCGCGCCGATCGGCACGAAGGTCACCGTGATCAACGAGCCGTTCGTGTTCGGCTGGCAGAACGATCAGCTCTACCTGCAAGCGTTCGATGTGCTCGAAGACGACACGCGCGACTGGAAGAAGGCGCAGAAGAAGCTCGTCTCGAAGGCGCTCGGCGCGGATATCCAGAAGCAGCTCAAGAAGCGCCACGAGGAGATGAATTGGGACCTCGTCGCCGCGGCCGCGCGGCAGCCGCGCGGCATCCCGGTGTCCATCTCCGGCGCCGGGGACGATGTGAGCCAGCTCATCGCGAGCGCCCCGCGCGTGCAGAATGTCGTGCCGCCGGGCGCGTCCTGGGATGGCAAGACGGACCTGCCCGTCGACGAGGAGACGTTCCGCTCGATGCTGTCCGACCGCGATCCGCAGGCGCCGACCACCGTCGGTGGCAGCGGCACGGCGACCGCCGCGCCGGCGAACGGCACGCATGCGGCGCCCGCGCCGGCTAAAACCGGCACCTGACCCTTGCGCCCCGGGATCGGACTCGCGGCGCTGATGGGCCTCGCCGCGATGGCGAGCACGTCTGCGGCCGCGCCCGATGATGGTGCGCAGGCGCGCGCCACCGCCGCTGCCGAGGAGCCGATCAAGCCGGGCGTCGATTACCACTCCTTCGCCAACGTGGGCGAGTTCCGCGTCCGCCACGTCGATCTCGATCTCGCGGTCGACTTCGCCACGCATCGCCTCGAGGGTCGCGCCGACCTGACCGTCACGCGTGAGCGAGCCGGCGCACGGCGGCTCGTTCTCGATACGCGCGATCTCGACATCGGCTCCGTCGCACTGCTCGCCAACGACGGGACGCAGACGAAGCTCCGCTACGAGCTCGGGAGCCCGCGCGAGTTCCTCGGCCGCCCACTGCAGATCGACATGCCCGCGTCGATCGACGCGGCCGGTGCCCGCGTGCGCATCGAATATGAGACGCAGCCGCAGGCGTCCGGCCTGCAATGGCTCACGCCGGCGCAGACCGCCGGCAAGCAGCATCCGTATCTCTTCTCGCAATCACAGGCCATTCACGCGCGTAGCTGGATTCCGCTGCAGGACTCGCCGCAGGTCCGCGTCACCTACAGCGCAACGATCTACGCACCCGCGGGCCTGCGCGCGCTGATGTCCGCCGCGCACGGTCCGGTCGACAAGAAGCCCGATGCGAATGGACGCGTCGCGTACCGATTCGAGATGAAGGAGGCGATTCCGTCCTATCTCATCGCGCTCGCCGTCGGCGACATCGCCTTTCGCGCCATCGGCCCGCGCACGGGTGTGTACGCCGAGCCGTCCGTGCTCGATGCGGCGGCAAAGGAGTTCGTCGATCTCGAACGGATGGTGGAGACCTGCGAGAAGCTCTTCGGCCCGTACCGCTGGGGCCGCTACGACTTGCTGATCCTGCCGCCCTCCGCGCCGTACGGCGGCATGGAGAACCCGCGCCTCTCGTTCATCACGCCGACGGTGATTGCCGGCGACCGCAGTCTCGTCTCGGTGATCGTGCACGAGCTGGCGCACTCTTGGTCCGGCAATCTCGTCACGAACGCCACCTGGCGCGACTTCTGGCTGAACGAAGGCTTCACGGTGTACCTCGAGCGCCGCATCGTCGAAGCGCTCTACGGCGCGCGCCGCGAGCAGATGGAAGACGTTCTTGGCCTGCAGTCCCTGCGGCGCGAGCTGGCGGATCTCGGCGCGAGCGATCAGCACCTCGCGATCGATCTGCGCGGCCGCGATCCGGACGAAGGCACCACCGACGTCGCGTACGAGAAGGGCAAGCTGTTCCTGCAGTTCCTTGCCGCCCGCTTCGGGCGCGACACGTTCGACGCGTTCCTGCGCGGCTACTTCGATCACTTCGCGTTCCAGAGCATCGATACGGAGCAGTTTCTCGACTACCTGGACGCGAAGCTGCTCGCGCCGCGGCCGGACGTGGTCTCGGACCAGGAGATTCACGCCTGGGTGTACGAGCCCGGCCTGCCCGGATTCGCGGTGCTGCCCTCGGAGGACGTGTTCGCGCCGGTCGATCGGGTGCGCGGCCTGTGGCTCTCGGGCGCCATGCCCATCGACACGGTGCAGGCGAAGGCGAAAGAGTGGAGCACACAGGAGTGGTTGCGCTTCCTCGACAACATGCCCGCGCAACTGCCGCGTGCGCGGCTGGACGAGCTCGACCAGAGGTTTGCGCTCTCGAAGTCCAGCAACGCCGAGATCGCGCATAGCTGGTTCCGCATCGCCATCCGCAACAGCTACAGCCCCGCGTACCCGCAGCTCACGCGTTACCTCACGACGATCGGCCGCCGCAAGCTCGTGCGCCCGCTGTATGAAGAGCTGATGAAGGCGCCTGGGGGCGCCGCGCTCGCGCGCTCCATCTACGCCAAAGCGCGCGCGGGCTACCATCCGATCGTGCAGACTTCCATCGATGCCATCGTTACGCCGCAGCGTTGATCGAGCCCCATGGCCCAATTGTCCGACTGGTTGAAGCTGATGAATGCCGAGATCGCCCGCAAGCGCGAAGAAGCCGAGCGGGCGCGCGAAGAAGAGTTACGCCGGCAAACCGAGCAGGCGCAGGCGCCGGCCGCCAACGATCCGCCGCGTTCCCAGAGCAAAGCCGAGAGCAAGCGCGAGAGTAAGCGCGCGTAGCCATCGCCGTACGCGACCGCGTGTGACGCGCCAGCCTTGCCGAAGCGCGGCGGGTGGCGCCGACGCGGCAGCGGGTCGCGGCAACGTGCTGCGGATTGCGCCAACGCGCAGCGGGCCGCGCCAACGTGCTGTGGACTGGGCCGACGCTCGGCGGCCACGGCAATGTGCTGCGGACTGCGCCGACGCGCAGCGGGCCGCGGCAACCTGCTGCGGACTGCGCCGACGCGCAGCGGGTCGCGGCAATGTGCTGCGGACTGCACGCAGCGGGTTGCGGCAAGCGCCTTGCGGACCAAACGCGCTGCGGTTGGCGAGCGTGTGTCGCCAGCCGGCGAATCGGAGGTCTGTGCGCGAGCGCACACAGCACCGGTCACGCTGTGCTATTGTCCGCCCGGCTCAAAGGGAGCCTTCACAAGAAGCTCATCGTGGCCGAACGCCGTGCCTCCGGCGTCGAAATAGCGGAACAAGGTGGCGCAGAGCACGCCATCGAGCGTGTCCCCACCGGAATCGCCGCCTTCGTGGGCCGGTGCCTGAAGGGCCCGGTCAACACCCCGCTATCCGTCACGAGCTTCAGCGAATTCAGCCAGACGTTCGGCGGGCTGTGGCAGCCCTCGACCCTCTCGTATGCCGTCGAGCAGTTCTTCGAGAACGGCGGGCGCGAGGCGTACATCGTGCGCGTGGCCAATGGGGCGCGGCCGCCGACGCTGACGATACCGGCGGGCAACGAGGAGCTGAAGCTCGTCGCTCTGCAGCCCGGCTCGCGCGAGTTCCTGCGCGCCTCCGTTGATTACGACGGCATCGCGGACAGCGAGCCGGACCGCTTCAATCTGGTCCTGCAACGTGTGCGCTCGGCAGGCTCCGAGCTGATCGAGGAGCAGGAGATCTTCCGTCGCCTCTCCGTGCTGCCGGACTCGGGTCGCTGCGTGGCGGACATCCTCATGGATTCGCGCCTCGCGCGCGTGAGCGGGCCGCTGCCGGCGAGCCGGCCGGATCGCTCGGTGCGCAACCCCGGCTCGCCGCTCGTCGGCTACATCAACTCGAATGCGGACGGCGACGACGGCGCGCCGCTCACCGACTACGACATCATCGGCTCGGCGACCGAATCCACGGGCCTCTTCGCGCTGCGCGCCGTGCCGATGTTCAACTTTCTCTGCATTCCGCCGCTCACGCGCGAGCAGGACGTCGGGCTCAGCACGCTCATGATCGCCGCGCGGTTCTGTCGCGAGCGGCATGCGCTGCTCATCGTCGATCCGCCCTCGACGTGGGTCACCGCGAGCCGCGCGCTCACGGAGCTGCGCGACTGGCCGTTCCGCAGCGAGAACGCCGTGATGTACTACCCGCGTGTCATAGCGCTCGACCGGCTGCGCGGACGCCACGAAACCTTCGGCTCGTGCGGCGCGGCGGCGGGGCTGATCGCGCGCGGCGACGAAACGTGGCCGGTGTGGGCCGCGGTCGAAGGCGAGGATTCGGTACTGCGCCCCGGCTTGCGGCCGGCGTCGGTCGTCTCGGACGCCGAGCGCGTGCGTCTTGCGCAGGCGGGCGTGAACACGCTCAGCGCCGTGCGCTCGACGCAGCGGAATGCGTCGAGCCCGCGCACGCTCGCCGCCGGCAGCTCCGGCTCGCCCGACTGGAAGTATCTGTCGGCGCGTCGTCTGTCGCTGTTCATCACGGCCAGCATCGAGCGCGGCACGCGCTGGATGGTGTTCGACAAGAGCGGCGATCCGACGTGGGAGCGCGCGCGCCGCCAGGTCGAAGCGTTTCTCGACAGCCTCGATCAGCAGGGCGCCTTCGCCGGTTCGAACCCCGAAGAAAGCTACTTCGTCATCTGCGACGAGCGCGTGAACGAGCCGCGCACAGTCGCCGAGGGCAAGGTGAAGGTGCTCTTCGGCATCGCCATCACGAAGCCCTCCGAGTTCCACGCGTGGCTGATCACGCACACGCCGGGTGGGAGCACCTGCCGCCCCACGTGGCCGAACCGGGCCACGACCTCCGGGCGCCGCCTGGAGTGGGAAATCGAAACCACGATTCTGCGCGGCCTGCTGATCGACTGAGCTACAGGCGCTTCGGCGAGACGTACATCGTGATGACGGCGCGGACGACTTCCGTGCCGGTGGCATCCACCACCGTGACCGGCACGGCGATGTTCTCCGAGTGTCCGGGCCACTCCGTCTTCGTCAGGCGCGCGGTCGCCGTGACGTCCGATTCCGCGCGGCGCAGGTACTCGATGGTCATCCCGCGCGGCAGCCAGCGCATCGCCGATGGGATGGTCACTTCCGTGACCATCCCCGCCGCGAGCTCGCACAGGTTCCCCATCGCCAGCGCATGCACCGTCCGGATGTGGTTCTCGACACTGCGACGCTTGCGCATGCTCACCCGGCACACGCCGGGCGCAAGCTCCAGAAAGCGCGGGCGGATCGTGCTGAAGTAGGGAGCGCGCCGGCACACCGAGCGCGCGAAGAGCCAGCGCCCGAGCGCCGACCTGGACGCCTTCTGCCACGCGCGCAACACCGGGCCCGCTTCGAGGTCCGCAGGGGGGACCGCCAGTCCCACCGTGACGCCGGAATGCGTACCGGTGGTGGTGGTGGGATCGGAGATGTCGGAGCCGGCAGTAATGACTACGCTCCTGCTTAGCCTCGGATCGACTCTAAACCAGAGTGCTGTTCGAGGTCACTGGCGAACTGACATGCCCGAATGGGAGTATTGCCCCCGATGAAGAAGGAAGCGCTCGAAGCCATCTGGCGTGCCGTGCGTGCGATTCCGCGTGGCCATGTTGCCACGTATGGCACGGTTGCGCGGCTCGCCGGCCTGCCGGGCCGGGCGCGCCTCGTCGGATATGCGCTGCGAGTGGCGCCGGCGCGCATGCGTCTGCCCTGGCACCGCGTGGTCGCCGCCGGCGAGCGCATCACTTTCCCGAAGAACACGAAGGCGCATGCCGAACAGAGCCGGCGCCTGCGGTCCGAGGGAGTTAAAGTGACGAACGGACGAGTCCAGCGAAGGAATGCGGTCGATCTCGATGAAGTGTTGTGGAAGCCGCGTTGACTTCCGGGGGCTCTGTGAGCCGATACGTCGTTTTTTCGCACGGTCAGGAAAGCGGTCCCTGGGGCCGCAAGATTTCCGCGCTCGCCGAAGTGGCGCGTAGCGAGGGCTACGAGACCGAGTCCGTCGATTATCGCGGTATCGATCATCCCCGGGCACGCATCACCCGGCTCGTCGACTTCTGCAAGGAGCTGCAGGGCGATCTCGTGCTGGTCGGCTCCAGCATGGGGGGCTTCGTCTCCGTCGCCTCCGCTTCGCTCCTGCATGCGCGCGGCGTGTTTCTGATGGCGCCCGCGCTCTACATGGAAGGACTGCCGGAGCTGCGGCCGGGCGTGCTCGACTGTCCGGCCGCGCTCGTGCACGGCTGGCGCGACGATGTGGTGCCGTACGAGCACAGCATCCGCTTCGCGAAGGAATACGGCGCGGCGCTTCATCTGCTCGACAGCGACCATCGTCTGCACAACCAGCTCCGCCTCGTGCGGCACCTCTTCGAATACTTCCTGATCGCGCTCGACCTGCCGGCCGCGGCGTTCGAATAGCGCGACGGCCATTCCCCTACTACACTCGCGGCGCCGCGGAGCGGGCGGGTGACACGTAGAGAATGAACTGGTTTCTGCGACGGCTGCTGGCCCTGTGGGTGCGATTCACGGTGCGACCGGAGGATGCCGTCGCCCGCCTGCGGAGCCACCCGAAGCCGATCTGCTATGTGCTCGAGCGGCGCAGCGTCACGGACCTGGCGGTGCTGCAGAACGCCACCGTGAAGCTGAGATTGCCGCGCCCACAGAAGCGTCTGGTGAAACCGGCTCGCGAGCTGCGCTCGTTCTTCTATCTCACGCGCCCGCTCGGCTTCTGGGATGAGCGCCTCGACCGCCGTCCGCCGGAAGCGCTCGTCCAGCTCGCGCGCACGATGCGCGTCCAGCAGGACATCGACGTGGACCTCGTGCCGGTGGCCGTGTACTGGGGGCGCGCGCCGCAGAAGGAAGGCTCATTTCTCAAGCTGATGCTGGCGGAGGAATGGGCGCTCACCAGCCGACTCCGCAAGTTCTTTCAGGTGCTCTTCAACGGCCGCAACACGCTCATCGAGATGGGCGAGCCGTTGTCGCTGCGGAGCTTGCTCGGCGAAGAGGCCGCCGTCGAAATACAGAGCCGGCGCGTGGCACGAGCACTGCGGTTGCAGTATGCACGCCAGCGTACCGCGCGCATCGGCCCGGACCTCTCGCACACCCGCACCATCGTCACTCGTGTGCTACGCACGCATGCCGTGCGCGCGGCCATCGCGCAGGAGATGCGCGAGAAGAAGATCACGCGCCGGCAGGCGATGCTGCAGGCGCAGAAGCTCGCGGAGGAAATCGCCGCGAACTACTCGCACGCGTTCGTGCGCTTCATGGAGTTCGCACTGACGCGGCTGTGGAACCGGCTCTACGACGGCGTGGTTCTCTCCCACATCGACACCCTCGAGCGGCTCGCGAAGGATCACGAGATCATCTACGTGCCCTGTCACCGCAGCCACATGGACTATCTCCTGCTGTCGTACGCGATCTTCCGGCAGGGCTATGCGATCCCGCACATCGCCGCGGGCATCAACCTGAATCTGCCCGTGGTGGGGCGGCTCCTGCGCAAGGGCGGGGCGTTCTTCATCCGCAGGAGCTTCCGCGGCAGCTCGCTGTACACGGTGGTGTTCACGAACTATCTCGCGGCGATCATGGCGCGCGGGCACTCCATCGAATACTTCATCGAAGGCGGGCGCAGCCGCACGGGCCGGCTGCTGCAGCCGAAGACCGGCATGCTATCCATGACGGTACGCAGCTTCCTGCGCCACCCGCAGCGGCCTGTCGTGTTCCTGCCGGTGTACTTCGGCTACGAGCGGGTCGTGGAGGGCGCAACGTACATCGGCGAGTTGTCGGGCAAGCCGAAGGAGAAGGAGAGCATCCTTGGGCTGGTGTCCACGGTGGGCAAGCTGCGACAGCGTTTTGGTCGCGTGTACGTCAACATCGGCGAGCCCGTGTTTCTCAGCGAGCTGCTCGAGCGGTTCGATCCGGAGTGGAGCAAGCGCGCGCTGGAGGACGTGACGCGCCTTCCTTGGATCAACCCGGCCGTGGATCAGCTGGCCGAGAAGATCATGCAGAACATCAATGCGGCGGCGGCCGTGTCACCGATCAACCTGCTCGCGGTGACCTTGCTCGCGACACCGCGCCAGACGCTGCCGGAAAGCGACCTGCTGCGACAACTCGAGCTGTATCTCGCTCTCCTACGCAGTTTCCCGTACAGCGAGCGCGTGACGGTCACGGACCTTAGTCCTACCGACATCCTGGCGTACGGAGAGTCCATGCAGGTGACCGCACGCGAGAAGCATCCGCTCGGCGACCTGGTGCGCATGCGCGCGGAGGTTGCGGTGCTCATGACGTATTTCCGGAACAACGTCCTGCACCTGTTCGCCATGCCGTCGCTCATCGCCTGCGCGTTCGACAGCAACGCGTCCATGCGGACGGAAGACATCCAGCGCCTCGCGTGGCGTATCTATCCGTACATCGCGTCCGAGCTGTTCCTGCGCTGGAGCGAGAGCGAGCTTTCGGGCGTCGTTGAGCGCGTGCTCGCGTGTCTCGCGCAGCACGGGCTCATCGAGGCGGTGGAGAACGGCAGCGAATGGCGCCGCCCGCCGCCGAACTCTGCGCGTGCAGTACAACTCTCGCTGCTCGCGCAGGCGACGATCCAGACGATCGAGCGCTACTACCTGGCGGTAGCGCTGTTGCTGCAGGCGGGCAGTGGCGAGATCACGCAGTCCGCGCTCGAAGAGCGCTGCCAGCTCATGGGCCAGCGCATGACCATGCTCTACGGGATCAACTCGCCGGAGTTCTTCGATCGCGCGCTGTTCAAGAATTTCATCGACCTGCTGCGCGCGCGCGGCGTGATTCGGGTCTCCGCCGGCGGCAAGCTCGAATTCGACGACGTCCTGACCCGCGTTGCCGCGGACGCCCAACTCGTGCTGAACGAGCAGATCCGGCACAGCATTCTGCAGGTCACCCACAGCTAGTCGCGGCGCTTTGTTGGGCTATACTCGCGCGCGACTCGTGCGCGGGAGGCTGCGGGCGCAAGCCCGCGCGCTGCACGCAGTCGGTGATAAGAAGCAAGGCAGCGGGGGTCGGGCATGAGGATCGAGCACATCCGGCGTCATCGGGGTCTCATTGCGGCGGGCATCGCCGCAACGGTCGGCGCGGCGCTCGCGCTCGATGCGCGGGCGGCGGACTTCACGCAAGGAAGCGTCTTCGGTAGCTGGGATACGACGATTTCCTATGGACAGTCCTGGCGGGTCGCCGGCCGCGACTGCAACCTCATCGCCACCGCCGACGGCGGCTGCGGGCGCTCGCCGAACATCGACGACGGCGACCTGAACTACAGCAAGGGCCTCTTCAGCACGGCGGCGAAGATCGTCAGCGAGCTCTCGTTGCACTCGCAATCGGACAACCTGGGCG
The DNA here is from genome assembly GCA_035548535.1 of Steroidobacteraceae bacterium. Classification (GTDB taxonomy): domain Bacteria; phylum Pseudomonadota; class Gammaproteobacteria; order Steroidobacterales; family Steroidobacteraceae; genus JADGHX01. Next base: position 11,942 of record DASZSS010000013.1, on the reverse strand, counting down.
TGTTCGTGCGCGGCTCGGCGCTCGAGGATTTCGACGCGGAGAACGATCACACCGAGCGCACGCCGCTCTCGCGCGCCGCGAAGGATCTCGTCGGCTCCTACGTGCGCCTGCTCGACCTCTTCGGCTATGCGCGCTTCGACATGGGCAGCATGCCGGCGGAGCTGCGCCTCGGGCGCCAGGTGCTGAGCTGGGGCGAGAGCACGTTCATCCAGGGCGGGCTGAACGTCATCAACCATTTCGACGTCGCGGCGCTGCGTGTGCCCGGCTCGGAGCTCAAGGAGGCGTTCCTGCCGCAGGAAATGGCGGTCTTCAACCTGCAGCTCACGGACCGCCTGAGCACGCAGCTCGTGTACATCACCGACTGGAACGATACGCGGCCTGAGCCCGCGGGCTCGTACTTCAGCACCAATGATTTCGCGGTGCCCGGCGGCCGGCGCGTCGTGCTCGGCTTCGGCGCGTTCTCGGATCAGGGCGTGGACTTCCGCCCGCTCGGCGGCCCGCTGATCCCGGACTTCCAGAACGTGAACCGCCTCGACACGCGCGAGCCGCGCAACGGCGGGCAGTACGGCCTGAACCTCAAGCTCTTTCTGCCGGACTTCAACAACGGCACGGAGCTAGGGTTCTATTTCCTGAACTATCACAGCCGGCTGCCCGTCATCTCGGGTCGCACCGGGACGCAAGCCGGGCTCGGCAATGCGTTCGGCGCGCTCACCGCGGTGGGCGCGGCCGCGCAGGGGATCGCGGCGGGCCTGCCGATCGCCGCGGCGGTGGCGACGGCCACGCAGGCGGCCGTCGCGAGCTCCCAGCAGGCGGGCGGCAATCTCGCGCAGGCGCTCGCGCAGCAGTACGCGACCATCGGTGCGAACACGTTGCTCGCCGGCGGCGATGTGACTGCGCAAGCGACGAACATCGCCACGCACGAGTACGCAAAAACCGCCGGCTACTTCACGGAGTTTCCGGAAGACATCCACATGCTCGGCGTGTCGTTCAACACGCAGCTGCAGGCGACGGGTACCGCGCTCCAGGGCGAAGTGGCCTGGCGCGAGAATCAGCCGCTGCAGTTCGACGACGTCGAGCTGCTGTTCGCCGCGCTCGCGCCGCTCGAATCGGGGCTCGCCACGCTCCGCAATACGCCGTTGCCCGCAGCGTGCCTGCCCGGCGCGGGCGCCACGCTCACGCGCTGCAATCAGCTCGGTGTGTTCGGGCTGAATCAGGAAGTGAGGGGATGGAGCGATAAGCACACCTGGCAGGCGCAGTTCACCGCGACGCAGACGTTCGCGAACATCATGCGCGCCTCGCAGCTCGTGCTCGTGTTCGAGGGTGCGGTGGACTACATCCCCGGCCTCGAGAACAAGCTGGATGGCGGGCCCACCGGTCGCGGCTTGCGCTACAACGGTCCCGGCACGTCGGTGAGCGGGAACGCGGAGCTCGCGGGCCGGCACTTCGGCGAGGTCGAGCCGCAGGATCGCTTTCCGGATCGCACCTCGTGGGGCTATCGCCTCGCGGGGCGGCTCGAGTACCCCAATCTTCTCGGCGCATGGAACATCCTGCCGCGGTTCTCCTGGTCGCACGACGTGAACGGCACCTCTCCGGGGCCGGGCGGCAATTTCGTGGAAGGACGCAAAGGGTTGACGCTCGGCGTCTCGGCCAATCTGCGCGCGACGTACGAGCTCGATGTCGCGTGGACCCAGTTCAGCGGGGCGGGGCGCTGGAACGATCTCAACGATCGCGACTTCGTGTCGGCGAGCGTCAAGGTGTCCTTCTGAGGAGGCGGAGGCGATCATGAACGGGTTGCGGAAGATAGTGCTTGCGGCCGCCGCCGCGTGCGTGACGTTGCCGGCATGGGCGGCGATCACGGCGCAGGAAGCCGCGCGTCTCGGCGCGGACTTGACGCCGATGGGCGCCGAGAAGGCCGGCAATGCCGACGGCACCATCCCCGAGTGGACGGGCGGCATCAAATCCCCGGCCGACGCCGGCTTCCCCGACTACAAGACGGGGCAGCATCACCCCGATCCCTTCGCGCAGGACAAGCCGCTCTTCACGATCACCGCGAGCAACATGGGGCAGTACGCGGCGAAGCTCACGGAGGGTCACAAGAAGCTCTTCGCGACCTACAAAGACTACAAGATGATCGTGTATCCGACGCGCCGGAGCGCCGCGTTCCCGCAGCGGATCTACGACGCGACGAAGCGGATCGCGACCACCGCGAATCTCGCGCCGGGCGGCAACGGCGTGACGGGCGCGGTCGAGGGCATTCCATTCCCGATCCCGAAGCAGGGCGTGGAAGTGTTCTGGAATCACGTGCTGCGCTACCGGGCGGACACTGCGCAGCGCTCCATCGGGCAAGCACCGGTCACCGCGAGCGGCGCGTACACGCTCGTGAAGTTTCGCGACGAGTTCCTGTTCCAGTACTCGGTGCCGGGCATGACCGAGCAGAGCCTGGACAACGTGATCGCGTTCTTCATCCAGGAGACGACGCAGCCGGCGCGGCTCGCGGGCGAGATTCTACTGGTGCACGAGACGCTCGATCAGTCGAAGGAGAACCGGCGCGCGTGGGTGTACAACCCGGGGCAGCGCCGCGTGCGGCGGGCGCCGAACGTGGCGTTCGACAATCCCGGCACGAATGCGGACAACCTGCGCACGTCCGACCAGTACGACATGTACAACGGCTCGCCGGAGCGCTACGACTGGAAGCTCATCGGCAAGAAGGAGATGTACGTCCCGTACAACTCCTACAAGCTTCACAGCAACACCGTGAAGTACAGCGACCTGCTGCAGAAGAATCATATCAACCAGGACCTCGCGCGCTACGAGCTGCACCGCGTGTGGGTGGTGGACTCGACGCTCAAGCCCGGGACGAGTCATCTCTACAGCCGGCGCACGCTCTACGTGGACGAGGACTCCTGGCAGATCGTCGCGGTGGATTGCTACGACCGGCGCGGGCAGCTCTATCGCGTGCAGGAAGGTCACGTCATCAACTACTACGAGGTGCCCAATCTGTGGACCACGCTCGAGCTGGTGATGGACCTCTCGAACGGCCGCTATCTCGCGCTCGGCCTGCAGAACGAAGAGCCGCGCTCGTACGACTTCACGATCAAGCGCACCCCGGCCGACTATCAGCCGAATGCGCTGCAGAGACGCGGCGTACGCTGATGACGTGAAGTTCCGGCGGACATTCGCGTGACCTCGCCGTGACGGGCGTGACGCTGCATCGAGTGAACGCCCGCGGCGGCGCGCTGTTCGCGCGCTCGCAGGCGCGGCACGCGCGAACGAGCGTGCTGCTGCTGGGAGTGGCGCTCGCTTGGTGCCGCGCCAGCTCAGCCGCCTCTCTGGACCCCGGCGCGATGCCGGCCGAGTACGCGCGGCTCGCGTCGCAATCGCTGCTGATCGATGTCGCTCAGGCTGGCGCGCGGCTCGTGGCGGTCGGCGAGCGAGGCCACATTCTGCTGAGCGACGACCAAGGCCGAAGCTGGCGTCAGGCGCAGACGGTCCCCACCCAGAATCTTCTGACGGGTGTGTGCTTCGCCGACGAGCGTCGTGGCATTGCGGTCGGCCACGACGAGATCATCCTCACCACGGTGGATGCAGGCGAGACATGGACCCGGCGGCACTACGCACCGGAAGCCCAACAGCCGTTGCTCGATGTCCTCTGCAACGGGCAGAGCGCGATCGCGGTGGGCGCATATTCCGCATACTTCTCGAGCAGCGACTTCGGAGCCACGTGGACCGAGCGTAAGTTCACCGCCGCCACGGCGCCAGCGGACGGCGGCGCCACGAACGACGGCGCCACGAACGACGGCGTTCCCGAAGACTTTCACCTCAATCGCATCGCCGCCGCCTCCGGCTCGCGTGTCTACATCGCTGCCGAGGCCGGCCACCTCTATCGCTCCGACGACGCAGGCGCCACGTGGAAGGCGCTTCCCTCACCCTACGAAGGCTCGTTCTTCGGCGTGCTTCCGCTCAGCGTCGACTCGGTGGTGGCGTACGGTTTGCGTGGCCACCTCTATCGCTCGGACGACGCCGGCGCGACGTGGCGTCGCATCGAGACGCACACCGACTCCATGCTGAACGATGCCGTTCGCTTGCCGACCGGAGGGATCGCCGTCGTCGGCCTGTCCGGCACGGTGCTGAGGAGCGACGACGGCGAGCGCTTCGCGTTGGCTCAGCAAAGCGATCGCAAAGGGCTGTCAGCGGTCCTGCCGGCTGGGGCCAGTAATCTCGTCACGGTCGGCGAGGGCGGCGTGAAGCGCATTACGCGGAGCCCTGCGCCATGAGCGTCGGCGACGCCGCGAGCCCGATCGCCGCAAGGCTCGAGAGGCTCATCTTCGGGCACCGCGGCCTCATCATCGTCACGTTCGTGCTGCTCACGGCGCTCTTTGCAAGCGTCGCGGCGCGCGGGCTGCGCATCGACGCGTCCTTCACGAAACAACTCCCCGTGCGGCACGAGTACATGCGAACGTACCTCGCGCCCGACGTCGCTGAGTTCCGCGGCGCCAATCGCGTGCTGATCGGCTTGATCGCGCGCGACGGCAACATGTTCAAGCCGGAGCTCTTCGATGCCCTGAAGCGCGCGACGGACGAGGTCATCGTCATGGACGGCATCGACCGCGGCCGCGTGCAGTCGCTCTTCACTCCGAACGTGCGCTACCTCGAAGTCGTCGAGGACGGCATCGAGGCCGGCAACGTCATCCCGGCGGACTTCCAGCCGACACCGGCCGGCATGGCGCAGGTGCGCGAGAACATCTTGAAAGCCGGCATCGTGGGCCGCCTCGTCGCCAACGATTTCTCCGGCGCGCTCGTCAGCGCGATCGTTCTGGAGCAGGACGCGAACGGCAATCCCGTCGACCCGATCAAGGTCGCGCAACAGCTCGAGGACCGCGTTCGCAAGCGCATCGAAGGGATTCCGAACATCGGTGTCGACGTGCGGATGATCGGCTTCGCGAAGGTGGTCGGGGACATCGCTGAAGGTGCGCTGGCCGTCGTCATCTTCGCCGTGAGCACACTCGTGCTCACGCTGCTGGCGGTGTGGTTCTACTGCCAGTCGCTCCGCGTCGCGCTCGTGCCGGTGCTGTGCTCGGTCATTGCGGTGGTGTGGCAGCTCGGGACGCTGGTCGTGCTCGGCTACGGCATCGATCCGCTCGGGCTGCTCGTGCCGTTTCTGATCTTCGCCATCGGCGTGAGCCATGGCGTGCAGAAGATCAGCGCCGTCAGCGACGCCGCCTTTGCCGGGCTCGGTAGCATGGAAGCGGCGCGCCGCACCTTCCGGCAGTTGCTCGCGCCCGCCATCGTCGCGCTGCTCGCCGATCTCGTGGGGTTCATCACGATCCTGCTGATTCCGGTGCAGGTCATTCGGGAGATGGCGATCACCGCGAGCCTCGGTGTCGCGATCGTCATCCTCACCGATCTCGTGCTGCTGCCGGTGCTCGTGTCGTATGTGCGCTTCGATGACGGCTACCGCCAGCGCGTCGAGCGGCGCCGGCGCGCGCTCGATGTGGCATGGCATCACCTCGCGAAGATCACGAACCCGGTGCCCGCGCTCGTCATCATCGGCATCGCCGCGCTGCTCGGGGTTGCCGGCTGGTGGAAAGGCCGCGAGACGCCCATCGGCGATACACAGGCGGGCGTGCCGGAGCTGCGCGCCGACTCGCGCTACAACATCGACAGCGACATCATCACGACGAAGTTCTCGATCGGCGTCGATGTCCTCACGGTCATCGCGCGCACGGCCGAGCCCGCCTGCGTGAGCTACGACCTGATGACGGCGATCGATCGCTTCGGCTGGCACATGCAGAACGTGCCGGGTGTGCAGGACGTGATCACGCTGCCCTTCATCGCCAAGACGGCGATCGCCGGGTGGAACGAAGGCAGCCTGAAGTGGCGCGCTATTCCGCGCGAGCAGGCACAGCTGACGCAGTCCACGCGCTACATCGAGACCAGCACCGGGCTTCTCAACGCCGACTGCAACATCGTGCCGGTGATGCTCTTCCTGAAGGACCATCGCGCCGAGACGATCGAGCGCGCCGTGCGCGAGGTGAAAGCGTGGCGTGCGGCCAATCCCATTCCCGGAGCGCAGTTCGAGCTCGCTGCCGGCAACGGCGGGGTGATGGCGGCGACGAACGAAGAGGTGCGCGCGAAGGAATTCCCGATCCTGATCGGCGTCTTCTCGTCGGTGATCGTCATGTGCCTGGTGACGTTCCGTTCCGTGATCGGGACGGTCCTGGTGGTCGTGCCGCTCGCGCTGGTGTCCGTGCTGGTCTACGCGGTGATGGCGCTGGTGGGTATCGGCCTCAAGGTCTCGACGTTGCCGATGGTCGCGCTGGGCGCGGGCATCGGCGTGGATTATGGAATCTACCTGTTCAGCCGCATGCAGGGCTTTCTCGACGCCGGATTCAGCGTGCGGGATGCGTACGAGCGCACACTTCGCGTGACCGGCGCGAGCATCATATTCACCGGTATCACGCTTGCGATCGGGGTGGCGACGTGGGTGTTCTCGCCGCTGAAGTTCCAGGCCGACATCGGCGTCATGCTTACGTTCATGTTCCTGGTGAACATGCTCGCCGCGATCATTCTGCTGCCGGCGCTGGCGCGGTGGCTGGTGAGGCCGCGAGCGCCGGTATAGGCTCGCGGCTCGGGGCGCCCGCCCTCTTTTCTGGACATGGATGATGGACGCGAAATCCACCGTCGTTCCCATTCCCGCCGGCCGCGCCGTGCGCACGCTCGGTCATTATGTCGAAGGCAAGGCGATCGCGAGTCACTCCGGTCAGTGGGGCTCGGTGTTCGATCCGTCGAACGGCTCGATCGTCGCGCGCGTGCCGTTCGCCGATGCCACCGAGACCCGCGCGGCCATTCACGCGGCGCGCGCTGCGCTGCCCGCCTGGGCGGAGACTCCGCCCCATCAGCGGGCCCGCGTGCTGTTTCGATTCAAGGCGCTCCTCGAAGCCAATGCCGAGCAACTCGCGCAACTGATCACGCAGGAACACGGCAAGCTGCTGTCGGATGCGCGCGGCGAAGTGACTCGCGGGATGGAAGTGGTCGAATTCGCGTGCGGCATTCCGCATCTGCTGAAGGGCGAGTTCTCGGATACCGTGAGTGGCGATATCGATTCGTGGTCCATGCGCGCGCCGGTCGGTGTGTGCGCGGGCATCACGCCGTTCAACTTTCCGGCGATGGTGCCGCTGTGGATGTTCCCCATCGCGCTCGCGTGCGGCAATACGTTCGTGCTGAAGCCTTCGGAGAAGGACCCTTCGTGCCCGCTGCGCTTGGCCGAGCTGCTGACCGAGGCGGGGGCGCCGCCCGGCGTGTTCAACGTCGTGAATGGCGATCGTGTCGCCGTGGACACGTTGCTCACCGATCCGGATGTGGCGGCCGTGAGCTTCGTCGGCTCGACTGCCGTCGCCGAGTACGTCTACAAGACGGGCTCGGCGCACGGCAAGCGCGTGCAGGCGTTGGGCGGCGCGAAGAATCACATGGTCGTGATGCCCGACGCGGATGTGAAGCAGGCGGCGCAGGCGCTGATGGGCGCGGCGTACGGCTCTGCGGGCGAGCGCTGCATGGCGATATCCGTCGCCGTCGCCGTGGGCGATTGCGGCGATCGCTTGGTGCGCGAGCTGCGCAAGCTGATCGACAAGCTCGAAGTGGGCGAGGGCACGCGCGAGGACGTGCAGATGGGACCGCTCATCACCCGCGAGCACCTCGATCGCGTGCAAGCGTACCTGGAGCTCGGCGTTCGCGAAGGCGCGCAGCTCGTCGTCGATGGACGTGAAGCGGCGGTCTCCGGGCATCCGGAGGGCTTTTACCTCGGCGCGTCGCTGTTCGATCACGTGCGCGCGACGATGCGCATCTACAAGGAAGAGATCTTCGGGCCGGTGCTCTGCGTGGTGCGCGTGCCCGATCTGGACCGTGCGCTGAAACTCGTGAGCGCACACGAGTACGGCAACGGCGCAGTCATCTTTACGCGGGATGGCGCGGTGGCCCGCCGCTTCGCGCACGCCGTGCAGTCGGGCATGGTCGGCATCAATGTGCCCATACCGGTCCCCATGGCGTTCCACAGCTTCGGTGGATGGAAGCGCTCGCTATTCGGCGCGCTGAACGTGCACGGGCCGGATGGCGTGCGCTTCTACACGCGCATCAAGACGGTCACCGCACGCTGGCACGACAGCAGCCTGCAAGGCCCCGACTTCGTGATGCCAACGATGAAATGACAGCGGCGCCCACCATGAGCAGGTTCCGCAACATGACGCCAGCAGCTTCATGGCGCGATACGAGAAGGGCGGCGTGTTCCTGTCATGCCGGCAGCCTCAGTCTGCTGGCCCGCTGTGCGCATTAACCGCCGTTTTTCAGCGGCCTGTTAGTCGTCCCATCGTACTTTGCCGCGCAGGGATTTCGTGCGTCCCGTGCGGACTTTGCTGCTGAGCCGCCGTTCCTTCGCTGCGCGCGTCGGCTTCGTGGGCTTGCGCGATTTCGGCTCGATCAGCGCACGGCGGATCAGGTCGGCGAGCCGCTCGTAGGCTTCGCGCCGGTTGTTCTCTTGCGTGCGATGGTTCCGCGCGATGATGAGCAACGCCCCATCGTCGGTGACGCGCCGACCCGCGAGCGCCCGCAGACGGAGCTTGACGCGCTCATCGAGCGCTGCCGTGCCCGCAAGATCGAAGCGGAGCTGCACGGCCGACGCGACCTTGTTGACATTCTGCCCGCCCGGGCCGGACGCGCGCACGAACGACACCGACAGGTCGCTGTCCGGGATCGTGACGCCAGGGCGGATTTCGAGCGGCATGCCGGCGACGTCAGAGCGCCCGGCCGTCCGAGGGGTCGTCGTCCGGGGCGCTCGCGTCGGGGTCCGTCACGCGCGCGAAATTGCGCGCGCGGCGGGCGCCGGGCGGTGCTTGCAGCATCCGCAGCTCGCGCTGCGCCACCGGGATCTTGATGCCGCGCTCCTGGAAGACGCGCCAGATTGCGCGATTCACGTCGGAGCGCACGTTGTTCACCCCGTTCATCGGGTCGGCGATCCAGAAGCGCACTTCGAGCCGCATCCCGTAGTCCTCGAAGCTCATGAGCCGCGTGACCGGTCCGGGATCGCGCAGGATGCGCGGATGGTTCTGCGTCGCCTCGAGCAGCGCGTTGAGCGCCTCCTCGGGATCGTCGTCGTAGCTCACCATCACCGGCAGGCGCAGGCGCACGCGCTGATCCGAGTAGCTCCAGTTGATCACGGGATTGGTGATCAGATTCAGGTTCGGCACCAGCGTCTCGACGCCATCGCGATCGCGCACGACGACGTAGCGCCCGCGCAGCTCCTGCACCCACCCGAAGTTTTCGGTGCTGGTGCCCGTGTGCCCGGTGAAGCTGATGACGTCGCCCGGCTTGATCGACTTGTCCATCAGCAACACGAAGCCGCTGACGAAATTGCCGGCCACTGCCTGCAGACCGAAGCCGAGGCCGACGCCGATGGCACCGGTCAGCACGTTCAGGGTCGTGACGTCGACGCCCGCGGCGTTGATGCCGAGCAGAATCCCGACGCTGACGAGGAAGAAGTACGTGAACTTCGAGATGCTGATGCGCGTGGAGACCGCGAGCGCCTCGGTCTTCATGATCCGGCTCTCGACCGTGCGCGCGAACACGCTCGTGACGATCACGAACGCCGACACGACGACGATGCCCTTCAGCAGGGTCCACAGGCTGAACTCGGTCTTGCCCGGAACGAGATCGATCTTGTCGAGCGTGCTTTCCGCGACGTTGAACCAGCCGAGCAGCTCGAAGCTCACGAACAGCCACAGCACGAACGTGAGGCGGTTCTCCCAGTTGGCCACCCAGCTCTCGGTGCCGAGCGCAATGCGCAGCGCGTACACGACGAGCCGCACGAGGATCAGCGCAATGGTGAGCTGCAGGGCGATGTTCACGACCGACACGTGCATGTCGAGCGTGCCGAGCGTCCAGCGCACGATGGCCAGCACGATGAGCGCCAGGAAGAACGGCGCGACCAGCACGCCCGCTTCGAAGAGCCGGCCCGCTCCCGAGCTGGTCGCGTCCGGCTCCGCGTGCCGCTTGTGCCATTCCTTGACGACCTGCGCGCCGGCCACCGCGATCATGCTCGCGATGACGATGGCGATGACTTCGGCCAGGATTTCTGGGGAGGTGAGCCTGACGAAGAACGTCTTCAGGGCGCTGTCGGCGCTATCCATGATTCCGCTGTCGGTTACGAAGCGCGCCGGTCACGAAGGGCGCGGGGCTCAGGCGCCGTACCTCACGCATTGAGATCGGGAATGAGCTGGCTCTCGAGCCGCGTGATCTGGTCTTTCAGCATGAGCTTGCGTTTCTTCAGGCGCTTCATCTGCAACTCGTCGCAGTGGGCATCGAGCTGCAGGCGCGAGATGATCTCATCGAGGTCCCGATGCTCGATCCGAAGCGATCGCAGCTTTTCGAAATTCTTGAAGAGCTCGCGATCGACGTTGTCTTCGATTTCCGCCATGGCCGGCAGTGGACCTGCGGGTCTCCAAGCAGCGATGAGGGCACTGGTATTCCCGCCCTTTTCTCAGGCGGGGCCGTAGCTTAGCGAACCGGGCGGAGGTCCGCCATCGGCCCGCCCGGGCGCGCCCCGTATGATACTCGGACCATGACGTCCGCCACGTTTCAGAGCCCGCCCTGGGATGCTATCGATACGGTGCTGCTCGACCTCGACGGCACCTTGCTCGATCTCGCGTTCGACACCTATTTCTGGTGGCACCACATCCCCGAGGTCTACGGGGCCGCGCGGGCGCTGTCGCTCGAAGCGTCGCGCGCGGCGCTGCGGCCGCGTTTCCAGGCCATTCAGCATACGCTCGACTGGTACTGCGTCGACTACTGGAGTCGCGAGCTCGGTCTCGACGTCCCGGCATTGCACCGCGCGGCAGGCGATCGCATCGGCTGGTTGCCCGGGGCGGAAGATTTTCTCCGCGGCGTGCGCGCTCGCGGCAAGCGTGTGGTGCTGGCGACGAATGCGCATCCCGAAGCGCTGCGCATCAAGGACGAGCGCACGGGGGTCACGCGATATTTCGACGCCGTGCACAGCTCGCATGAGTTCGGCGCTCCCAAGGAAGATCCGCGGTTCTGGAGCGCGCTCCGCGCCGTGGAGCCCTTCGACCCGCAGCGCGCGATGTTCGTCGACGATAGCCCGCCCGTGGTCCGCGCCGCGCGCGAGGCGGGAATTCGCTGGATTTACGCCGTGCAGCGCCCCGATTCATCGGGCCCGGCGCGCGTTCACGAGCACGTGCCGGTCATCGATACGATCGCCGATCTGCGCACGTAAGGCTCGCGTCAGGTTTTCGGCGGATGCGCGCCGCCGCCTGATCCCTTGCCGCGTCGCGAGCCGCGTCCGCGACCGCCACCGCCGCGCCCGCCGCCCGGGCGGCCGCGATGATGCGGGCGGTGACCGTGCCCGTGGCCTTCGACGTGTGCCGGCGCCTTCACTTCGGCCAGCAGCTCACGCTGGATCGGTAGCGAGGGCACCTTGTGCCCGATGTATTCCTCGATCTCCGGCAGTGACACCGCGAATTCCTCGCACGCGAAGCTGATCGCGTCGCCTTCGGCGCCGGCGCGGGCCGTGCGACCGATGCGGTGCACGTAGTCCGCCGCGTCCTGCGGCAGGTCGAAGTTGAACACGTGGCTCACGTCCGGGATGTGCAGCCCGCGCGAGGCCACATCGGTGGCGATGAGCACGGCGAGGTCGCCGTTGTGGAAGTCGCGCAGAAAGCGCAGCCGCTTCTGCTGCGGCACGTCCCCTGAGATGGCCTGTGCGTGGAAGCCATTCGCATTCAGCACCGCTTCGAGCGTCTCGGCCATGCGCTTCGTGTTCACGAACACCATGGTCCGGCGCGCCTCGCTCTGCCTCAGCAGGCCGATCAGGAGCGGAACTTTCTCCTCCATCGCGGGGTAGTACATGATCTGGCGTACGCGATCGACGGTCATCTTGT
>DASZSS010000012.1:0-1563 GCA_035548535.1 Steroidobacteraceae bacterium | reverse complement strand
GCGACTTCCGCAAGGGCTACGAGCTGGCAGGGATCGACCTGCAAGGCCGCGTCGACGACTGATCATCGCGCGGGCCGGCGCGCATGGTTTTGTGCTGCGCCCAGCGTGCAGCCGGGTTCGCGTTGCGCCAGCGTGCAGCCGATTCGCGTTGCGCCCAGCGCGCAGCCGGGTTCGCGTTGTGCCGGCCCGCCGGCAAGCGGGTTGCGAGTGCGGCGCGATCCGCAGGCTTACAGCGGCGCTGCGACGGTTCAGCTCACCGGACGCCCACCGGCGAATTGCGCGCCTCCTTCGGCTTCTCGCCCCGCAGGACGCGCACGACCTCCTCGCTCGCCCATTGCCGCAGCTCACGCAACGACGCATCCGACGTGAACGCGATGTGCGGCGTCAGCAGGACATTCGGCAGCGCGAGCAGCTCCGGCGGCACGTTCGGCTCGTTCTCCAGCACATCGAGCGCGGCACCGCCGATGTGGCCGGAGCGCAGCGCCTCGATGAGCGCGCTCGTGTCGATCACCGCGCCGCGGCTCACGTTGACGAGGAACGCGCCGCGCTTCATCGATGCCAAGCGCTCGCGGTTCAGGAGATGCTTCGTTTCGGCCGTCAGCGGAATGTGCACGATGACGGCATCCGACTGCTTCAGCAGCTCATCGAGACCGACGAACTCGACGTCGCGAGCGTCTGCGCTCGGCGTCCGTGTGTACGCGAGCACGCGTGCGCCGAATCCCTTGAGCTTCTGCGCGGTGCTCCGCCCGATGCGCCCAAAGCCGAGAATGCCTACCGTCAACGTGCGCATGCGACGCAGCCGCGCCGTCGACGGCTCCCAGCGGCCGGCGCGAATCTCGCGATCGAAATGCATGAGGCCGCGGGTGAACGCGAGCAGCATCCCGACCGAGTGGTCCGACACCTCTTCGAAGCAATAGTCGGGCACGTTGGTGACCCAGATCCCGCGGGCGGTGGCCTCGTCCACGGCGATGTTGTCGAGGCCTACCCCGAGCCGCGCCACGATCCGCAACCCCGCGCTCGAGCGGATGGCACGCGCGCTCACCTGCGCCCAGTTCGTGAGAATGCCGACGGGTCGATGCTTCTCGACCAAGGCCTCGATCTCGGCGGCGGGCGCAGGCGCCGCGGGCCCCGCGACGAGCTCGAAGCCCGCGCCTTCAATGACCGCGCGCTCGATCTCGAGGTCGGGCCAGGCATAGTCCGTGATCAACACCGTGCTCATTCGATGCGCCTTTGCGATACTGCGAAACGTCTTGGGACAATGATAGACGCCGGAACGCCGCCGTGACTTTCGAATGCGTGTCGCGACCCACCTGCCCGTTCTGTGGTGCGGAGTGGGACGACGAGATGATTGCACTCATGGACCTCGCGCTCGGAGCGGGCTGCGCGTGCTGCAATCCGTTCACGAGTCCGAGCGAGCTGCCGGACATCGTCTGTCACGCGTGCCGGAAAGTTCTCTATACCGCGCAGCAGCCCGCGGCCGAAGAAACCGCGGTTCCCGCGAGCGTGGAGCCACTCGACCTGACGCCCGATCCCTAGTTGACGCGATTCCTTGGTTGATGCGCC
>DASZSS010000011.1:0-3870 GCA_035548535.1 Steroidobacteraceae bacterium | reverse complement strand
GAACATGCGCGTTGACCTCTAGCTCGCGTCCACGGTCCAGGGGAATGTCTGCGTGACCGGCGACACGCCCTTGCGGCTCGAACGCAGCTCCACCGTGAGGCGCTCGGGCTGGAATCCCGAAGGTAGCGCGATCTCCGGCTCGAGGTTCTGGAAGTAGCGGAAATTGAAGGGTAGCTCACGCGCTTTGCCACCCATTAGCGCGCCGCTGTCGAGATTGGCCGCCTGGCCGCTGGCGGACTTGCCCTCGGCGGCGAGCGCGAGCGTGCCGCTGACCACATCCTCGGGACGCACCGAGCGCACGAGCGTCATGCGCACCTTGAAGCGCCCCGCCTTCTCGCCGGGGGTGATGCGCAGGGTCTGGATCTTCACGCTGGTGGACGCGGCGGACTGCGCGACGATGCCGCGATAGAACGCCAGCTCCTGCGCCTGCCGCGCCACCTGCGCCTGCAGATCGCCGATCGAGCGGGACACCTCCGCCTGCTCGCGCGCCCGGCCGATGCGGATGGTGTCGAGCTCCGCGAGTTTCGTCCGCAGCTCGCGGTTCGCCTTCTCCAGCCGCTCCACCGTGACTTCGTGCTCGGCGCGCTCCTGCGAGACGGCGAGACGGTCGTAGCCCGCATCGAAGCGCCCGAGCTCGTACACGACATAAAGCGCGAAGAGCCCGAGAAGTGTGATCGCGATCACAGCGACCACGCGTCGCATGGGCGCGTGGTGTCGCACGACCAGATTGGGTTGAACCCTCGCCATGCGGCTCATCTTGCCCGCAACCCGCCGCCCGATCTTCCCATCACTCGACGGAAGCCGCGGTCCGGCTGGCCGCGTCGGCGACGATGTCGTCCCACCAGGGTGGGTAGGCCGGCGCGCCCTGGGGGAACGCAAGCGGCGCCAGCTCGGAGAGCGCTCGTTGATACACCGGGCGCTTGAAGTAGATGACCTCGCGCACCGGCTCCCAGTACTCGGTCCAGCGCCACTGATCGAACTCGGGCTGCGAGGTGCTATCGAATGCGATCCGCGCGTCCTCGCGCTTCAGCCGTAACAAAAACCAGCATTGCTTCTGGCCGATGCATACGGGACGGCGATTCCGCCGCACGTAACGCGCCGGAAGGCGATAGTGCAGCCAGGACGCCGTGCGCCCGAGCAGCTCCACATCGTTGCGCGTGAGGCCGATCTCTTCGTGCAGCTCGCGATAGAGCGAGTCCTCGACCTGCTCGCCGTGGCGCATGCCGCCCTGGGGGAACTGCCACCCGCGGCCGCCCGAGCGGCGGCCGAGAAACACCTGGCCTGCGCCGCGCATCAGCACGATGCCCACGTTGGCGCGAAAGCCTTCGGTGTCGATCACATCGCTCATGTCGAGCCCCAGTCTGCCACAGCCGGCCCGCCGCGAGCAGCGCCGGTGCCGCTTCGAACCACGCCACGCACCGTGCGCGCCAGCCGCTAAGCTACGTCGATGTCGCGAGGGGTTTGGTTTGGAGTGGGGGCCGCGCGGCGTCTCACGGCGCTGGTCCTGTTGGCCGTGGCGGTTTTCGTCGCCGCCCTCCTCATTGGTACGTCGGGAGTGAGCCTGCACAGCGCGGCCGGCGCACTCCTCGGCGCGGGTGACGAGGCTGCGCGCACGGTGCTGCTCGAAGTGCGCTTGCCGCGGCTGCTCGCAGCCTTCGGCGTGGGCGGTCTGCTCGCCGTGGCCGGCGTGCTGCTGCAAGCGCTATTTCGAAACCCGCTAGCGGATCCGTACGTGCTCGGTGTCTCGGGTGGCGCCGCCGTAGGCGCTCTACTCGCGATGATGATGAGCGCCGCCGTTCTGGCCGTTCAGACCGGCGCCGTGCTCGGTGCGCTGATTGCGGTCAGCGCCGTGTACCTGCTTGCGCGAGGCGGCGGCACGGCGCGCCTGCTGCTCACCGGTGTCGTGCTGGCGAGTGCCTGCGGAGCCTTCATCAGCGTGTTGCTCGCGGTTGCCGATTCGGCACGCGTGCGAAGCATGGTGTTCTGGCTTGCTGGCGATCTCGGGTGGGCAGCGAGCCCGACGCTGAGTGTCGTCGCGGCGATCGCGGCGGTGTTGATTGCCGTGCTGCTCGCGCGGCCGCTCAACGTACTCGCGGCAGGTGAGCTGCGGGCGCGGACCGTGGGGCTGGAGGTGGATACGTGGCGCGTGCTCGTGTTCGTCGCGTGTGCGGCGATCACGTCGATCGCGGTCGTCAGTGCGGGAACGGTGGGATTCGTTGGACTGATCACGCCGCACGCCGTGCGGATGATGTTCAAGACCAGTGATCACCGCATCGTGGCGCCAGCCGCGGCGGTCCTCGGAGGGACATTGCTAGCGGCGGCGGACCTGGTTGCGCGCACCGTCGCGGCTCCGCGGCAGTTGCCCGTGGGGGCGATCATGGCGCTCGTCGGAGCACCGCTCTTCATCGTGCTGTTGAGGCAGCGAAAGAGTGGGGCGTGAGCCGCGCCCGGGCTCGCTAAACGACGAGGTTCTGCGAGACCACGACGCGCCCGCGGCCGCCCGTCTTCGCGCGATAGAGCGCCGCATCCGCCTCGGCCATCAGCCGCTCGGCGATCAGCTTGAAATCGCGCGTTTCCGGGCTGGGCTCGGCCACGGCGACCCCGATCGACAGGCTCATCTGCTCGGCGCGCTCCGCATCGATCTGCAGGGGCGTGCCGCGCACCGCATCGAGCATGCGCTGCGCGACGCGCTCGCCATCCTGCAATCCCCCTTGCGGCAGGATGATCGCGAACTCGTCGCCGCCGAAGCGCGCTCCGATGTCGCTCACGCGCATTTGCGAATCGATGCGCCGCGCCGCCTCGCGCAGCAGCGTGTCGCCCGCGAGATGCCCGTACTGATCGTTCACGCGCTTGAAGTGATCCACATCGATCATCAGGCACGCAATCGGCTGCCGGAAGCGCTGCGCCCGCGCGAGCTCTTCGCGCAGCCGCGCATTTAGATAGCGGCGATTGTGGAACCCGGTCAGGAAATCCGTCAGCCCGCTGCGCAGAAGTCGCGCGCGGTTCGCGGCGTTCTCCAGGCACAGCGCCGCAACGAGCCCGAGGTGCGCGAGAAAGTCGCTCGCGAGATCCGCATTGAAGCGGAACGGATCGGTGCTCGCGAACACCAGCACGCCATCGAGCTGGTCGTTCCGCCGCAGCGGAATCAGCGCGAGGCTGCCGAGCTCGCCGAGCATCGGGCAGAACACCTTGTGATCGTCGCGATGGAAGGGCCCGAGCCACGGCTTCTCGAGCCGCGCGAGCTGCGGCGACAGCGTGGTGAGCGAATCCACGAACTGCACTTCGGGCAGCTCTTCGAGCACGGCGCTGTCGCCCCAGAGCAGATGCCGCAGCTCGTACTGCGGATCGTTCAGTGTGAGGGTGACGAGATCGAGCTGATACGAGGTGCGCAGGCCGTGGATCAGCCGCTCGAAGAGCTGGGGCAGGGTCGCCGCGCGTAGCAGCTCCAGCTCCCGCTCCTGGGTCTTGCGCAGCAGGGAATCGTTGCGTGCCGCTTCGACCTTCAGCTCGTCGAGGCGCGCACGCAACCGGGCGTTCTCGGCGGCCAGATCCTGTCCCCGCCCGGAGAGCGAGCGCGGACGCAATTCGAGCTCGTGGTGCGATCGATACATCGCCGGTCGTATCCCCTCATCACTCGTCGCCTCATGCGCGACGCTCGGTCACGCTGCGACGGTCGGCGAGATATTCCCGACCCTGGCGCATGAGGGCAACGAACGCGTCGTGATCTTGTGACAGGATCGCCGTTCGGATGCGTTCCACGGCCTTCGCGAGCGCCTCGAGGGATTCGGCGCCATAGTCGTTCAGGCTCTGGATCTCGTAGTACAGCTCCGGGCTCTCCTCGGCCACGGCGCTCGCCACCTCGAGCTGATT
>DASZSS010000010.1:0-20435 GCA_035548535.1 Steroidobacteraceae bacterium | reverse complement strand
CAAGCCCGCCGCCACGTTCGAACAAATCCGGCAGCAGTCAGGGGACGGGATCTCTTATGGGCATCAGAAGGTCGACGTTGATCGGAACCGCAGTCGCGATGGCGCTGTTCGGCCGCCACGGCGACGCCGAGGCACAGCGAGCGGAAACGCCGAGCACGTCTAGCGGCGATGGCATCGAAGAAGTCGTCGTGACCGGCATCCGCGCGAGCCTGCGCGAATCCATCGATACCAAGCGCAACGCCACGGCGGTGGTCGAATCGATCACGGCCGAGGACGTGGGCAAGTTTCCCGACAAGAACCTGGCGGAGTCCCTGCAGCGCGTGCCGGGCATCGTGATCAATCGCGAGTTCGGCGAGGGCGAGCGCGTGAACCTGCGCGGCACCGCCTCGAATCTCACGCGCACGCTGTTCAACGGGCACGGGCTAGCGACCGCCGACTGGTTCATCCTCGATCAGCTCTCCGCGACGCGCAGCTTCAACTATCTGATGCTGCCGTCGGACCTCATCGGCAAGGTCAATGTCTACAAGAGCCCGCAGGCGGATCTCGAGGAGGGCGGCATCGGCGGGTTGATCGATGTCATCTCGCGCAAGCCGCTCGACCTGAAGGCGAACTCCGTGTTCGGCTCGGTGCAGGCGGCGCGCTCGGACCTCGCCGACAAGACGGATCCGAACGCCTCGGCGCTCTATAGCTGGAAGAACGACAACGAGACGCTCGGCGTGCTCGTCGCCGGCATTTATCAGAAGCGCCACTTGCGGCGCGACGGTGTGGAGGTGCTCGGCTACTTCGACGCGGACCCGGGCGCGGCGGATCTGGAAGTGCCCTCGCTCATCGGCTCGGCGCTGTTCACGCAGGTGCGCGTCCGCAAGGGCGGCAACTTCACGCTGCAGTTCCGGCCGACCGACAACGTCGACATGAATCTCTCGGGCCTCTACTCGAAGTTCGACGGCGATAACCTCAATGAGAACTTCATCGCGTGGGGTACGCGCGCCATCGGTAATGGCGGCACGCTGAGCAATGCCACGGTGGTGAACAACACGGCCGTCGCGGGCCACATCGCCTCCCTCGGCAACGGCACGCAGGACTTCGGCATGGTGTACGACGCGATCCACCGCTTCGCGTCCGCCGAGACGCGCTCGATCGATCTCGACACCGACGTACACCTGACGGATGACTGGCTCGCGCACTTCCGCGTCGGCTACACGGACGCGGAAGGCAACACGGATGCGCAGCCGTTCGCCGAGTTCGGCGCGCCGGCCGCGTTCGACTACGACCTGCGCGGCCGCTCGCCTTCCGTGCACTTCGTGAACGTCGATCCGACCAAGCCCGCGCAGGCGTCGCTGATCTTCAGCTCGCTCCACCAGATCCTGAACAACGACGACGAGAAGTACGCGTACGCCGACGCCGAGCGCAAGCTCGACATCGGGCCGCTCACCTCGCTCAAGTTCGGCGCGAAGTACACGGATCACAAGCGCGAGCTCATCTTCAACGCGACCACGTACGGCGGCTTCCACGTGCCGATCAATGGCACCTCCGGCACAGCGTTCGCGGGGCCGCTCACGCCGGGCAACTACCTGAATGCGATCTCGAGCCCCGGGACGCTCGATCGGTACTGGCAGATCGACACCGGCAAGACGGACGAGCTGCTGTTCGAGCGGCTCGCCGCGAGCCCCGGGCGCGTGCCGTATCCGCAGCAGAACTTCTCCGTCACGGAGAAGGCGACCGCCGGCTACGTCATGGGCAACCTCAAGGGCGATCGCTGGCGCGGCAATGTGGGCGTGCGCTTCGTGCGCACCGAGCAGGAATCGATCGGCGCGCTGATCAATCCCAACGGGTCCGTGCAGAACCCGTTCGGCAACTACGACCCGATCGACGCCAAGCGCACGTACAACGACGTGCTGCCGAGCTTCAACTTCGTTTACGACTTGCAGGACGACCTGCTCCTGCGCTTCGCCGCCGCGAAAGTGATGGCGCGTCCGGACTACACGGACATCGCGCCGCGCGTGAATCTCAACATCGGTGCGCTCTCCGGCACCGGCGGCAATCCGGACCTCGATCCGTACCGCGCGAGCCAGGCCGATCTGTCACTCGAGTGGTATCCCAACTCGAACACGGCGCTCGCGGTCGCGCTCTATTACAAGGACATCAAGTCGTTCATCACAGACCGGCCCGTCACCCAGAACTATCAGATCTCGGGGTCGACGGCGCCCAATGTCGCGTGCACGCCTTCGGGCACGCTGCTCTTCACGTGTCCGTTCACGATCAATCTGCGCTCGAACGGCGGCGGCGGCTCCATCAAGGGCGCCGAATTCGCGCTCACGCAGCCGCTCTTCGGCGGCTTCGGCGTGCAGGCGAACTACACGTACGCCGACGCCAAGGCCGATAACGGCGACCCGCTGCCGCAGAGCTCGAAGAACCAGGTGAACCTCACGGGATTCTTCGAGAATGCGCGCTTGAGCGCGCGGCTCTCGTACACGTATCGCTCGGAGTTCTTCGTGTCGTTCGATCGCCTGACGCCGCTCAACGAGAAAGCGCTCGAGCAGCTCGACGCGTCAGTGCAGGTGAATGCGACGGAGAACTTCGCGGTGACCATCGAGGCGCAGAACATCACGAACGAGAAGCTGCAGCAGTTCGCAGGCGACGAAATCAGGCCGCGGGCCATCTACGACAACGGCCGGATCTACTTCGTCGGCGGACGGTTCAAGTTCTGAGCGGCTCGTAGCCTGCCGCGCCGATCACCCGGGCGAGCTGCGGCTCATGTGGCCGCAGCGCCGCGCGGTAGTGACGGTACCGGCCCAGCGAACGGTCGTTGAGCCGCTCGGTGACCTGCGCATAGCTCGGAGTCGGCGCATAGCGGCGATTCTCGTGAAAGCGCAGGCATGCCGGGTCGAACGGCAGGCCGAGGTAGTCGAGCAGGCGGCGCGTCTCGGATTCCTGGCTCGCCACGAGCGACTCGTAGCGCAACGTGAAATCCGCGAAGCCGAGCTGCGTGCGGTAGTGCTCCACCAGGTCCCACACGGCGGCGAGATGGTGAACGATGTCCTCGATGCGATAGCCGCAGTGGAAGCCATGCGTGAAGTGGTTCGACATCATCGACACGCACACATCGAGCGGATGGCGCATCACGTGCACGATCTTCGCTTCCGGGAAGGCCATGCGCAGCACCGGCAGCCAGATCTCGTTGAACGGCATCTTGTCCGTGAAGAACGCGTGCCGGCCGCCCGTCAGCAGCCCGTACTGCTCGGCGCGTGCGAAGTAATAGTCGCGGAACATCGTGGCGACGAAGCGCTTGTCGGCCGTCACGCACTGCCCGAGGTTCTCCGGGAACGGCTCATCGTTCTCGGCCAGCAAGCTCAGCGCGATGCGCCGCAGGTCCGCGATGAACGGCAACTCGCCGCCGGCGCGCACGGCGGGATGGGTGCAAAGAATCTGCTCGACCAGCGTCGTGCCGGAGCGCGGAAAGCCGATCACGAAGATCGGCTGCGGCACGTCCGCGCGCACGCTCGCACGCGGCAGGTGGGTCACGCGGTCGCGCGTGAAGAACGTCTTCAGTCGCGCGAAGAACGCTTCGACGGCGTCCGCGCGGTATTCGAGGCCGCCGGCCGCGGCGGCGAGCTTGCGTTTCGCCGCCACGAAGTCGGCCCACGCCTCGTCGTAGCGGCCGAGGCGATCGAGCAGCCGGCCGCGTTCGAGCTGGCCGTCGCCATTCAACGGGCCCGCGGCGTCGAGCAATGCCAGCGCTTCCGCGGGACGCTTCGTGCGCGCGAGGTACTTGGCTCGCAACAAGGTCACTTCCGCCGGCGACGAGGCGGCAGCGGCGCGATCGAGCAATGTGCCGGCTCGCACAAGATCGCCGCGCGCTTCGCAGAGCGCCGACCAGTACGCGAGCGTTTGCAGGTTGCGCGGCTCGACCGCGTCGGATCGGGCGAAGTATTTGTCGGCTTCCTCGACGCGCCCCTGCTGCATCAGATTCAGTGCGAGATTCGTGAGGATCGGCCCCTGCTCGCCGGCCAGCTCGAGCGCGCGCCGAAAGTGCCATTCGCCCGAGGGCAGATCGTTCAGCTCCGACAGGATCGTGCCGAAGTGGAAATGCGCTTGCCCGTTCGCCGGGTTCGCGCGCAGCGCGGCCCGCGCGACCTTCTCCGCATCGTCACGGCGTCCGTGCGTGAAGAGCAGCTCGGTGAGATCGTTGAACGCCCAAGCGGCGCTGCCGTCGATCGCGATGACGGCCTGCAGGGTTTCCACCGCCTTGCCGATTTCCCCACGCTGCCGCTGGGCGAGATAGCGCAGCTCGAGCGCGTCCGTATCGCGGGGCTCGACGCGCAACCGTTCCTCTGCGGCCGTGGATGCGGCGGCCACGTCGCCGCGACTCATAGCTTCGCGGCCGCGGACGATGAGGGGATGGACGGGACGGTTCATGCGGTTGCCGCGGCGCTGCGAAGTGTCGGCTCGTGGACGGACTTGGGCTATGGTGCACGCATCGCGCGGCTCGTGAATAGTCGTGGAGGCCTCTCTTGAGCCGAATGCTCACTCGCGCCGGGTGTCTTGCGGTGCTGCTGTGTCTCGATTGCGTGGCGACCGATCTCGCGGCCGCGCCCCGCTTGGCTGCCGATGCCAACGAGCGCGAAGTGGGTTCGTTCGCCGCGCCCGCACGGTCCACCGAGGTCAACGTGCAGGTGATTCCGGCGCCGAGTCGCGTCACCGCCGGCCAGGGTACGTTCACCGTCACCGAGCGCACGCCGATTGTGGCCGCGGCCGGTGAGTCCGAGCGCATCGGCCGGTATCTCGCCGATCTCGTTGCGCGGACGCGTGGCATACATCTGCCCGTGCAAGCCGCGGTGGCCGGCGCGCCGCGCGCGGGGCGCATCGAGCTGCAGATCGATCCGTCCATCGACGCGGAGTCCGCCGAGTCCTACACGATGGATGTCTCGCCGCTCGGCGTCCTGATCCGCGCACGCGAGGCGCGCGGGCTCTTCTACGGCGCCATCACGTTCTGGTCGCTCGTGACCGGCGCGCCCCAGGCAGGCAAATCGGCCGAAGCGACGATCGATGCGGTACGCATCTCGGACGCGCCGCGCTTCCCCTGGCGCGGATTCATGCTCGACAGCGCGCGCCACTACCAGCCGCCCGCCTTCATCAAGGCCATGCTCGACTGGATGGCGCTTCACAAGCTGAACACCTTCCATTGGCATCTCACGGACGATCAGGCGTGGCGTCTGCAGATTAACAAGTATCCGCGTCTCACGGAGGTCGGGGCGTGGCGTGTGCCGGCAGGGGCCGGGGCCGCGGCGGATATCGATCCGGCCACCGGCAAACCGCGCCTCTACGGCGGCGACTACACGCAGGACGAAGTGCGCGAGATCGTGGCGTACGCCGCGGATCGATTCATCACCGTCGTGCCGGAAATCGAAATGCCCGGGCACGCGCAGGCGGCGCTCGCGGCGTATCCCGAGCTGGGGACCGATGCGGTCGCGCCGCCCGTGTCGTCGGATTGGGGCGTACACACGTATCTCTACAACCCCGACGACGCGACGTTCGCCTTTCTCGAGGACGTGCTCACGGAAGTGATGGCGTTGTTCCCGGGCCAGTACATCCACGTCGGGGGCGATGAAGCGGTGAAGGATCGCTGGCGCGCCTCGCCGGCGGTTCAGGAACGAATGCGTGCGCTCGGCGTGCCGAACGAGGCGGCGTTGCAAGGCTACTTCACGCATCGGATCGAGAATTTCCTGAGCGCGCACGGCCGCAAGCTCATCGGCTGGGACGAGATCCTCGAAGGCGGCCTGCCGCCGGCGGCAACGGTCATGTCGTGGCGCGGGACGGCCGGCGCGATCGAAGCGTCGAAGCAGGGGCACGACGTGGTGCTGGCGCCGGCGCCGACGCTCTATCTCGACTATCTTCAGAGCGACTTGCCCGACGAGCCCTCCGGGCGGCCGACGTACGTCACGCTGCGCGATATGTACGCGTTCAATCCGTTGCCTGCGGAGATTCAGGGCGATGCCGCGCGCCACGTTCTCGGGGCGCAGATCAACGCGTGGACCGAGCACATGCGGACGACGGAGCGCGTCGAGCACGCCGCCTTTCCGCGCATGGCGGCGTTTGCCGAGGTGGTGTGGACCGCGCCCGCGAACGCTGCCGATCGCTGGCCGAGCTTCGTGATGCGCTTGCCCGCGCAATTCGCGCGCTATCAAAAGCTCGGCATTCACTACGCCGATAGCGTGTTCGCGGTGAAGTTCGCGCCGGCCGAGCGCGCAGAGCTTTCGAATCAGATCAACATCGGCGAGATCCGCTACACGCTCGACGGCAGCGTGCCGACGCGGAAGTCGAAGCTGTACACGTCGCCTCTGACGTTCAAGCGGCCGACGACCGTGACCGCGGCGACATTCCTCGACGGCAAGCGCGTGTCGGAGCCGCGGTCGCGCAGGTTCGATCGCCTGTCCGCGCTACACCGGATGGACACGGAGCTGAAGAGCTGCGCGAACAAGCTCGTGCTGCGGCTCGAAGACGATGCACCGATCAACGGCGCGCGCGCGATGTTCACCGTCGATATCCTCGACCCGTGCTGGATCTGGGAAAAGGCGGACCTCGCGCGAGTCACCGGGATCGCCGCGGACGTCGGGCAAGTGCCGTTCAATTTCCAGGTCGGCGAGGCGGTGAAGCAGATTCCATTGCTGCCCCCGCAGACACCGGCGGGCGAGTTGGAGGTGCGGCAGGATTCATGCGACGGGCCGCGCATCGCGGTGCTGCCGCTGGCCCCTGCGGAATCGAACGCGGCGGTGACGGCGCTGCCGCGGGTCCCACTCTCACGCGAGGCGCGCGGCGGCGGACCCGATGTGCACGACCTCTGCTTGCGTTTCACGAGGCGCAGCGTCGACCCCATCTGGACGCTGCAGTCGGTTCAGCTCTTCGAGTAGCGCGATGTCGAATCTCGTTCTGGTTGCCCCGTTGGATGGCTGGAGCGCCCCGCTCGAAGAGGTGCCCGATCCCGTCTTCGCCGGCCGACTGCTCGGCGATGGCGTCGCCATCGATCCCGTCGGCGCAACGCTGCATGCGCCGTGCGATGGCGAGGTGATTGCGATTCCGCCGCAGAAGCATGCGGTGACACTGCGCGCGGCGAATGGCGCGCACGTGTTGGTGCACGTGGGTGTCGACACCGTGGCGCTGAACGGCGCGGCGTTCGCGACGCATGTCGAAGTCGGCGCGCGGGTGACGGCGGGCGCGCCGCTGCTGACATTCGATCTCGATGTGCTCGCGCAGCGCGCGAAGAGCGTGCTGACGCCGATCATCGTGACGGACGAAGTGCCGTTCTCGATTGTGCGACGGACGACCGATCGGGCGGTGAAAGTCGGCGAGCCCATCATGGAGCTGGCGTCCGCCGGCGCCGGGGCGGCCGCGACTGCGAATGCCGCCGGGCCGGGCGGCGCACATGTGATGAGCTTGCGCGTGCCGCTCGAGCACGGGCTACATGCGCGGCCCGCAGCGCTGCTCGTTGCACGCATCAAGCACCTTGCGGCGACCGTCACCCTCGCCGCACATGGCCGGACGGCGAGCGCGCGAAGTGCCATCGCCATCATGTCGCTCGGGATTCGGCGCGGTGACGAGGTCGCCGTGACGGCGGCGGGGCCCGATGCTGACGCGGCGTTGCGAGCGATTCGCGACGCACTGGCCGATGCGGAGAAGGAAGTGCGGGACGCGATGACGAGTGTCGGTGCAAGCGCGGACGTGAAGCTCGCTGCAATGAACGATGCGCCGCGCGGCCGGGAAGCTGTCGCGACGCTCGGTGCGGCCTCGAATCACTGGGGCATTGCGGATGCCGCGTCTCATCTGGATTCGACGCAACGCACGCTGCGCGGCGTGGTCGCCTCGCCCGGGCTCGCGGTGGGCACGGCGTTTCAGCTCACGCGGCGCGAGATCGTGGTCGACGAGGCGGGTCGAGGAATGGCCGTCGAGAGCGCACGGCTCGACGCGGCGCTTGGCGCCGTTCGCCGGCGCATCGTCGCTTCGGATCAGCAAGGCCCGCATGCGGAAGTGCTCGCCGCGCATCTCGAGTTTCTCGAGGATCCTGAGCTTCTCGCCGCCGCGCGCGATCAGTTGGCTCGCGGCAAGAGCGCCGGGTTCGCCTGGCGCGCGGCGGTGCGCGCCAACGTCGAGGTGCTGCGCGCCCTGCCCGACACGCGCATGGCCGAGCGCGCCGACGACTTGCTGGACATCGAGTCGCAGGTGCTCGCCGCGCTCGAGCACGACGCTGCCGCTGCGACTCCGCCGCTTCCCGAGCGCGCGATCGTGCTTGCCGACGAGCTCTTCCCTTCGCAGCTCATCGCGCTGGACGCCGCGCGCATCGCCGGCATCTGCACCGCCCGCGGCGGCCCCACCTCGCACGTCGCCATTCTCGCCGCGGCCCTGAACATCCCGATGCTCGTCGCCGCCGGCGCGGCCGTCCGTGACATTGCCAACGGCACGATACTCGTGCTCGACGCCGACCACGCCGTCCTGCACGTCTCGCCGTCCGAGGACGAACGCGCGAGTGCCGAGAGCAAAGTGGCCCGTCGTCGCCGCCGCCAGGCTGCTGAACGGGCGGCCGCGCAGCGCGAATGCCGAACCGCCGACGGTGCGCGCATCGAAGTCTTCGCCAACGTCGGTTCCGTCGCCGAAGCGCGCGCGGCGCGTGAGCAGGGCGCCGAAGGTTGCGGCCTGCTGCGCACCGAGTTTCTCTTCCTCGAGCGCGACACTCCACCGGACGAAGCAGCGCAATCCGCGCTCTACTCCGGCATCGTCGAGGCGTTCGAGGGCCGGCCCGTCGTCGTCCGAACGCTCGATACCGGCGGCGACAAGCCGCTGGCGTACATGCCGCTCGCGCGCGAGGAAAATCCCGCGCTCGGTGTGCGCGGTGTGCGCGTCAGCCTTCTCTACCCACACGTTCTGCGCGCTCAATTGCGCGCCATCCTGAGCGCGCGGCCCCGCGGCCGATGCCGCATTCTCCTGCCGATGATCTCGGACCCGACCGAAGTCCGCGCGATCGGCGAAATGCTGGACGACGTGCGCCGCGAGCTCGACCACGATGCCGCGGTGCCGCTCGGCGCGATGATCGAAACGCCCGCCGCGGCGATGATCGCGGACCGCATCGCGCGCGAAGCGGACTTTCTGTCCATCGGCACGAACGATCTCACGCAGTACGCGCTCGCCATCGACCGCGGCAATCCCGCGCTCGCCCCGCGACTGGATGCGCTGCATCCCGCGGTGCTGCGCCTGATCGCCAAGACGGCCGAAGGCGCGCGCGCAAACTGCCGCGAGGTCGCGGTCTGCGGCGGTCTCGCGTCGGATCCACTAGCCGCGCCGATCCTCATCGGCCTCGGCGTGAATGAGCTCTCCGCCGTTCCGGCTGTGATCCCGCGGCTCAAAGCACTCATCGGAACACTCACGCTCGATGCATGCCGCGCGCTCGCGCAGCGTGCGCTGGAGCAGCAAACGGCCGCGGACGTGCGCGCGCTCGTCGCGCACACGCAAGAGCCCGCGGAATGACAGAGGCGAGGTCGCCCGTATGAAATCGATCCTCACGAATCTGCAGCAGCTCGGCCGCGCCCTGATGCTGCCGATCGCGGTGTTGCCCGTCGCGGGCTTGCTGTTGCGGCTCGGTCAGCCGGATGTGCTGGACCTCGCGCCCATCGCCGCCGCCGGCGATGCGATCTTCTCCAACCTCGGTCTGCTGTTCGCGATCGGTGTCGCCGTCGGGCTCGCGCGCGAGAATCACGGCGCCGCGGGGCTCGCCGCCGTCGTCGGCTATCTCGTCACGACGAAGGGCGCCGAAGTGCTGATCGCCGTGCCGCCCGGTGCGCTGGACGGGCTCACCGGGCAGGCGCGCGATCTTGAGGCCGCGGCCTTCAAGGCCAAGGAGCTGGCGAAGCTCAGCGTTCCCGCCGGCATCATCTCGGGCGTGCTCGGCGGCGTGCTCTACAACCGTTACAGCGACATCCGCGTGCCGAGCTATCTCGCGTTCTTCGGCGGGCGACGCTTCGTGCCGATCGCGAGCGGCGTCGCCGGTCTCGTGATCGCGGGACTCTTCGGCTGGGGCTGGCCGCTTCTCGAGCGCGGCATGGACGCGATGAGCCGCTCGGTGCTGGGCGCGGGCGATCTCGGCCTGTTCGCGTACGGCGTGCTGAATCGCGCGCTCATCGTCACGGGGCTGCATCACATCCTCAACAATCTCGCGTGGTTCCTGCTCGGCGACTACCACGGCGTGACGGGCGATCTCAAGCGCTTCTTCGCCGGCGATCCGACGGCGGGCGCGTTCATGAGCGGCTTCTTCCCCGTGATGATGTTCGGGCTGCCGGCCGCCTGTCTCGCGATGTATCACGAGGCGGCGCGCGGGCAGCGCGCGGTGGTGGGCGGGTTGCTCGCATCGATGGCGCTGACCTCGTTCCTCACGGGCGTGACGGAGCCGGTCGAGTTCACGTTCATGTTTCTCGCGCCGGCGCTCTACGCGGTGCACGCCGTGCTCACGGGCGCGGCGATGGCGCTGATGCACGTGCTGAACATCCAGCTCGGGTTCAGCTTCTCCGCGGGCCTGTTCGACTATGTATTGAATTTCAGTCGGGCCACACATCCGCTGCTGCTACTCCCCGTCGGCGCGGCGTATGCGGTGATCTATTACGTCACCTTTAGATGGGTGATTCGGGCGTTCAACCTCAAGACGCCCGGTCGCGAGAAGGACGACTCGCTCCTCTCTTCACCCGCCGTTGCCGACGTTCCGGGCTCAGCAGGCGGCGAGCCGAGCACCGCGCATGCATTCATTGCGGCATTGGGCGGGGCGGCGAATCTCGCGTCGGTCGATGCATGCACGACACGCTTGCGACTCGTCGTGAACGATCAGCAGCGAGTGGATGAAGCGGCGCTCAAGCGGCTCGGCGCGCGCGGCCTCGTGCAGCCGTCGGCGAACGCGCTGCAAGTGGTGCTGGGACCCATTGCAGATCAGGTGGCGACGGACATCCGTCGCGGCTTGCGCCGTGGTGAGTCGACACGCGCCGCCGCGACAGGCGCCCCTGAGCGTAGCGAATCGCCCGATCGCGCTGGAGCTGCCGAGGCAGTTGCGAACGCGGCGCCCTTCGATTCGGGTCTCGCGCGCGACCTGCTCTCGGCCCTCGGCGGGCGGCGGAACGTGAGCGAGCTCGGCGCAAGCTCCACGCGCGTACGCGTGCGCGTGATCGACCCGAGCGCCGTCGATGAGACGGCATTACGCGCGCTGGCTGTTCGGGGCATCGCGCGCCCGTCTCCCGAGCGCGTGCACATCCTGATCGGCCCGGCTGCCGAGTCGGCCCTCGCCGCGCTGCGCGCATAAGCGGGAAAGCGTCTGCGGCCAGCAGCGCGTTTCGCGTTGAATCCAGCACCCCGGGCCGGTAAAACGGACGTACCGCCTGTCACTGCGAGTGCGCCCATCGATACTCTGAGCAATATCACGGCGTTCGTTCGCGTTGCGCGCCTGGGGAGCTTCTCCGCCGCGGCCCGCCAGCTCGGCCTCGTGCCGTCCGTCGTCACGAAGCGGATCGGCCAACTCGAGCAGAGCCTCGGAACGAAGCTACTCATACGCTCCACGCGCGGCCTCACACTCACGGCTGCCGGCGAACGCTACCTCCCGCGGTTCGTGCGCTTCGTCGCCGAGCTGGAGGAGATGTTCGCGCCGCCTGCCTCCAATGAGGAGGAGCCCATCGCGGGCCATCTGCGCATCAAGGCGCCCACGACCGTCAGCTCCACGTACCTCGGCGATCTGCTCGCGCAATTCCTTGCCGCGCACGCGGGCGTCTCGCTCGAGATCGTCCTGATCGACCGCTCCGTCAACCCGATGGAAGAAGGTTTCGACTTCTCGATCGGCGCGCTGCCTGTGACTTACCCGAACGTTACGGAAGTGCCGCTGTGTCCCTACGAGCAGCTCGTGTGCTGCGCGCCGTCCTATCTGGAAACCGCGCCGGTTCCGCAAACACCGGCAGACCTCGCGTTTCACGACGTGCTCACGTCCGCCGTCTACAGCAAGACGTGGAACTTCGAGGGGCCGAACGGCCCCATCACGGCGCAAGTCCACCCACGCGTGCTGGCGAGCGACAGCCGCACGCTCCGCTCCGCCGCCTTGCGCGGGCTCGGCATCACGATCCTGCCGCGCGACATCGTGCAGGCCGATCTCGATGCCGGCACGCTCGTCCAGCTTCTCCCGAACTTTCCGGTCCATCGCCTCTGGCTGAAGGCGCTCGTGCCGAGCACGAAGATGCACAACGCGCTGGTGCGCGAGGTGCTCGCGTTCCTGAAGGCCCACCTGCCGTCGGCGGCGCCGCCCGCTGCGGAGCCTGCAAGAAGCACGGCCCGCTGAGCTCACGCTCGCGGGCCGCGCGCCGGCCGTGTCGGGTTCTTATTGCTTGAAGCGGAACCCGATCTTGTACGTGCGCCCGATGGGATCGAACAGCACGTTGTTGCCGCTGCCGTTCGCACCGGGGAAGCGCGGATTCTCGGCATTCGTCAGGTTGTTCACACCCAGGAACACGACGAGATTGTCGTTGCCGTTCGCCATGCTGAACGTGTACTGCCCGACGAGATCGACGTACGTCCGCGAGGGCATGGCATTCGTATTGGAGCTGTTCGGCAAGGTGATCGCATAGCCCGGCTGCTCCGGCCCGATGAACGCGGCGTTGTAGATGCCGTCCGGGATGTAGCGCCCGTGTACCGACACATCCAGCGGTCCGGTCTTCCAGTTGACGAGCGCGTCGATCGTGTAGCTCGGAATGCCGGGCAGCGTGCCGCCGCGCAGGCCGGTCTGGCCGGCGCG
Source organism: Steroidobacteraceae bacterium (assembly GCA_035548535.1). Classification (GTDB taxonomy): domain Bacteria; phylum Pseudomonadota; class Gammaproteobacteria; order Steroidobacterales; family Steroidobacteraceae; genus JADGHX01. The sequence goes on along the minus strand of DASZSS010000010.1, from coordinate 7,636 downwards.
ATCGAGCGGCCCCGCCGAATCGATCGTGATCAGGTGGAACACGCGCGTGTCGAGCAGGCGGAACGTGAACTCACCGAAGTGCTCCGTCGGCTGCCGGTATCCGAGCTCGATGTCGAGACCGCTCGTGTTCAGCTGGTTCACGTTCTGTTGCACGTCGACGATGTTCGTGATGAACCCGGCCGCATCGCGCGTGATCAGCGCGCAGAATTCCTGCGCGCCCTGGAAGCAGCGCGTGGCGATGGTTTGCGCGCCGAGCGTGCCGATCGCGTCGTCGATCTCGATCTTGTAGTAGTCGATGGAGAACTGGACGCGGCCGAGCCAGTTGTCCAGGGTCGGCGTGATCACCAGGCCGCCGGTGCGCGTATCCGCCACCTCGGGCACGAGGTTCGCGTTCGAGCCCGACTGCACGGTCGGATTCGTCTGCGCGCCGGCCTTCGCCGGATCGTTCAGAATGCCGAAGCCCGCGGTCACCGGCCCGAACAGCTCGCTCACGTTCGGCGCGCGGATGTCGCGCGACTTCGTGCCGCGCAAGCGCAGCCACTCGAGCGGCTGATAGACGAGGCCGTACTTCCAGGTCGTCGCGTCGACGCCCGACGAGGTGCCGGCGCCGTCACGATCGTAGTGCGTGCGGCGGACGGCGCCGTTCAGATCGAAGCTCTTCGCGAACGACAGATCGCGCGCGAGCGGGATCGCGGTCTCGAGGTAGCCTTCGCGCACCTTGATGTCGCCGGCGATCTTCTGCGCATTGTTCGTGAAGAACGCGAGCTGCTGTGAGAGCGGATCGGCATCGCCCTTGATCTTGTCATCGCGCCACTCGGCGCCGATGGCGAGCGACACGGGACCTGCCCAGGTGTTGAACAGCTCGCCGTTCACGTTGGCCGCGAGCGAGTTCTCGGTCGTGATGTTGTCTTGAATCGAAACGCCGGTGATGTAGTCGATGGCCGCTTGCGAGATCTGGTTGCCGAACACGTTCATCGGCACGCACGCGGGATCGTCGTTCGTGGGATTGGCGTCGCTGTTCACGCGGCACACGATCTGACCGGCGGTGTTCCGGACCGCATCCGCCGCCTTCTGCGCGCGCGCGGTGATCACCGAGTTCGAGGCGGTCAGATTGAAGTGGTTGCGCCCGTAGCCGTAGTGCGCGTCCCACTTCCAGCCCGAGTTGCCGATCGTGCCGTCGATCGACAAGAACGCCTGCCACAGCTTGTTCACCGAATCGAGCGGCGGGTTGCCGATGTCCGCGTAGTTGCGGCCCATCTGGAATGTCTGGATGCCCTGTGCATCCATGAGTGTCGGGAGGTCGAGCGTCGGGTCGCTCGAGGTCGGCAGGAAGGGATTGTCGCGGTGGATGTTGAGAATGGTCGCGCCGATGCTGCGGTACTCGGTGCCGGCATGCAGGCCTTCGAGATAGCCGTAGCCGAGATCGAAGCGCCCGGTGATGTTGTCGGTGAGCTCCGCTTTGGCGCGGCTGAAGAAGTTGTACCGCTTGGTCGGCGACTGGATCGGAATCCCTTCGAAATACCCGTCCTGCCCCTGACCCTCGCCCCCCACCATGAAGAGCGAGTTGACGAGTGAGCCGTACTGGAACTTGCGCGGCGTGCCGTCGGGATTGAACGTGATGCCGACCGGCCCGCCGGTCGCGACCGTCTTCGTCGGGTCCGTCGGATTCGTGAATGAGTTGATCACACCGGTCGGCGAGATCGTCGAGGGCCGCACGCCCGGCAGGATGTTGTTCGCCGGCATCTGCGTGGCAGGGACGCCGGCCGGACGGCCGAAATTCAGCACTTCGGCCGCGCACCAGGCCCGCTCGGTGCACGTGCCGACACCGGTGTTGCGCTCGTATTCGACCGCGCCGACCCAGTGACCGCGATCGCCCCAGAACGGAACGCCGCCCGCGAGGCTCGCGGCGGTCGTCTGGCTGTCGCCCTCCTCGGCCTCGCCGTAGGAAATCGAGCTCTTCAGGCCGGTGAGGTTCTCGTTGAGGATGAAGTTTACGACGCCCGCGACCGCGTCCGAGCCGTACGCCGCGGAGGCGCCGCCGGTCACGACGTCGATGCGCTCGATGAGCGAGCTCGGGATCATGTTCGTGTCTACCGTGCCTTGCGGCGTCGAGGGCGTGATGCGCTTGCTGTCGACGAGGACGAGCGTGCGCACCGTGCCGAGCCCGCGCAAATCGAGCACGCGACCGCCGACGTATCCACCACTCAACCCTTGTGCCGCGGGCGTCTGCGTGCCGCGGAACGAAGGCAGCTCGTTCAGCAGGTCGCCGACGTTGGTGACGGCGCGCTGCTCGATGCGATCCGCGTCGACCACGCTGACCGGCGTTGGTGCGGTGAAGCCGCTCGCAGTCGTGATGCGCGAGCCGGTGATCGTCACCTCCTGAGTGGGCGTGGTGGTGTCGTCGGCGTTCTGCGCCATCGCCGGAGCGGCGAGCGCCGCGACGACGGCGGCGTGAACGAGACGGTAGCGAATCGATGTCGAGCGTGGCGTGCGCGCGCTGGCGGCGCGCGACGAGGCGGTAACACGTTGCATTTTTCCCCCTACTGCAATGAAGAGATCGCGTGCGGCGACTTCTTCGAGACCCTACGCAGCGCGCGGCGGCAACAAGCAAGTGGTTGCCGCTTACGCTGTAGGTGCCAGGACTCTAGCAGCGGGGTTTCTCCGCCGGAACGCGACGATCCGCGCGAGCAGTCTTCGCGAAAGACGAACGATGCGTTGCTACAACAACCGGGCGCGGCGGCTCACATCGCGTAGACGTATTCCAGGAGAATGCCGACGAACACGACCAGCCCGACGTACTGGTTGTTGATGAATGCACGAAAGCACTTCGCCGGCTCGCGCTCGCGAATCAGCCATTGCTGGTAGAGGAAGAACACGGCCGCGGCGAGCACGCCGGCAAGGTACCAATGCCCGAACTTCATGGTGCGGCCGACGAGAATGAGCGCGAACAGCATCATCGCCTGCATGATGCCGACGATGAGGCGATCCATGTCCGCGAACAGGATGGCGCTCGAGCGCACGCCGATCTTCAAGTCGTCATCGCGATCGACCATCGCGTACAGCGTGTCGTAGATGCATGCCCAGACCACGGCCGTCGTGAACAGCACCCAGGCGACGCGCGGCAGCGGCGGACCGGACTGCGCGGCGTACGCCATCGGCACCGCCCATCCGAACGCGAGGCCCAGATAGAACTGCGGCAGCGGGAAGAAGCGCTTGAGGAATGGATAAGAAACCGTGAGCGCCGCGCCGATGCACGCGAGCTTCAGCGTGAACGCGTCTAGCTGGAGCGCGAGAGCGAGCGCGATCGCGATGAGCACGCCGAACAGCACCAGCGCTTCGTGCGGGCCGATGCGGCGCGCTGCGAGCGGCCGATCGCGCGTGCGCTTCACGTAAGGATCGACGTTGCGATCCACGAAGTCGTTGATGACGCAGCCGGCGGAGCGCATGACCACCGTGCCGACGAGAAAGATGATGAGGATGCGGGGTTCGGGGCGGCCTTCGCCGGCGATCCACAGCGCCCAGAGCTCCGGCCACAGCAGCAGCCAGATGCCGACCGGCTTGTCCAGCCGCATGAGACGGCCCCACTCCTGCACACGCCGACCCAGGCGATAGGAGAACGGCGCCTCCGGTGGGCCCACCTGCGATGAAAGCGGATCTGCTGTTGCCAACCCGGGCTCCTCGAGCGCTTCTAACCGACGCGTCCGTAACGTTCGCCGACGCCGACCCAGCGCGCCGCGAGGGGCGCAATATTATCCGGGTAGGACGCCAGCATCAGCTCGGCAGCCTGCTGGACGCGCGGCAGCAGGTCGGCATCGCGCATGAGGTCGGCGACGCGCAACTGCGCGAGCCCGGTCTGGCGCGTGCCGAGCAGCTCGCCGGGGCCGCGCAACTCGAGGTCGCGGCGCGCGATCTCGAATCCGTCGTTCGTTTCGCGGATCACTCCGAGACGCTCGCGGGCGAGCTCGGACAGCGGGCTGCGATACAGGAGCACGCAGGTGCTCGCCTCGCTGCCGCGGCCGACGCGGCCGCGAAGCTGATGGAGCTGCGCGAGACCCATCCGCTCGGCATTCTCGATGACCATCAGCGTCGCGTTCGGCACGTCGACGCCGACTTCGATCACGGTGGTGGCGACGAGAAGCTGAATCTTGCCGGCCTTGAAGGCGAGCATCGCCTCGTCCTTCTTCGCCGCTGGCATGCGGCCGTGCACGATCCCGACGCGCACGTTCGGCAGCGCTTCGGCGAGCACGGCGGCGGTTTCCTCCGCCGCCTGCGAGCGCGCCTCGTCGGATTCCTCGATCAACGGGCATACCCAGTAGACCTGCCGTCCCTCGCGGCACGCGTTGAAGATGCGCGCGACCACCTGATCGCGCCGCTCTTCGGGCACGACCACCGTCTTCACGGGCGTGCGTCCGGGCGGGAGCTCGTCGATGACGGAGATGTCGAGATCGGCGTACGCCGTCATGGCGAGCGTTCGCGGGATCGGCGTGGCGGTCATGATGAGCTGATGCGGGAAACGGCCGTGCTTGCGGCCCTTTTCCTGCAGCCGTAGGCGCTGTTGCACGCCGAAACGATGTTGCTCGTCCACGATGATGAGCGCGAGCTGTGCGAACTCGATGCCCTCCTGGAAAAGCGCATGCGTGCCGACGGCGATGCGTACTTCGCCCGACGCGAGAGTCTCGAGCGCGCTCTTGCGCTCGCGCGCCGGCTGCGAGCCCGACACGAGTGCCACCGTGAGGTTCAGGGGATCGAACCAGCGACGGAAGTTCTGGTAGTGCTGCTCTGCAAGCAACTCCGTCGGTGCCATGAGCACCGCCTGCATGCCGCTCCCCGCGGCACGCGCCGCTGCTGCGGCTGCGACCACTGTCTTGCCGCAGCCGACATCGCCCTGAATCAGGCGCACGGCGGGTTGGCTGCGATGCAAGTCCGCGTCGACTTCAGAGAAGGCGCGCGCTTGCGCGGCGGTCAGCTTGAATGGCAGCGATTGGATGAAGCGCTGCGTGAGACCCTCCGGGTCCTCGAGCGGCCAGGCGGGCTCCGTGCGGGCCGCCTGCTTCAGCAACCTGAGGCTCACGTGATGCGCGAGCAGCTCCTCGAACGCGAGCCGCCGCTGCGCCGGATGCCGCCCGGACGAGAGCTCGGCGATGCTCGCTTCGCGGGGCGGGTTGTGAACGTACCGCAGCGCCTCTTTCAGAGTCGGCAGGCCGAGCGGCTCGAGCACGTGCCCCGGAATCCAATCGCGCACCGACGAGCGATCGAGCTGCTGGAGCGCTTCGTTCACGAGCGCCCGGATGCGCCGTTGGGTCAGTCCTTCCGTGCTCGGATAGATCGGCGTGAGCGTCTCTTCCAGCCCGGCCGACGCATCCTGCACGCGCCGGTATTCGGGATGGACGATCTCGAGCCCCTGCGGCCCGCGCCTCACTTCGCCGAAGCAGCGGATGCGCGTGCCGCGCGCGAGCGCCTGCTGCTGGGACGACGAGAAGTAGAAGAAGCGCAGCGTCAAGAAACCGGAGCCGTCCGAGATGCGACAGAGCATCGAGCGCCGGCGCCGGTACACCACGTCCGTGAGCTGCACTTCGCCCTCGACGGCGACTCTCATCCCTGGCTGCAGCCGGCCGAGCGGCACGATCTGCGTGCGGTCCTCGTAGCGCAGCGGCAGCACGAAGAGCAGGTCCTGAACCTGCGTGACGCCGAGCCGCTGCAGACGCTCGGCGAGCTGCGCGCCGACTCCGCGCATTGCGGTGATCGGCCGCTGCTCGTCCATGCGCCCTGCCGGCTGCTGGGCTGCCATTGTCGTTGCGCTCCGGTGTGGCGTTCCCTAGAGGAGCCCGCGCGTTGCCGTCCGCAGCCGGCTGCGCCATCTCATCCGAGATGGAGCACGGCTTCGATCTCGACGCGCGCGCCGCGCGGAAGCTGCGCCACGCCGACCGCGGCCCGCGCCGGATAGGGCTCGGGGATGTACTGCGCCATGATCTCGTTCACCTTCGCGAAGTTCGCGAGGTCCGTGAGGTACACGTTCACCTTCACCGCCTGCGCGAGCGAGCCGCCCGCCGCTTCGGCGACGGCCTTCAGGTTCTCGAACACGCGGCGGATTTCCTTCTCGATGTCCCCCGTGACGAGCTCCATCGTCTTGGGGTCGAGCGGAATCTGCCCGGACAGATACACCGTGTCGCCCGCGCGCACGGCTTGCGAGTAGGTGCCGATTGCCTTCGGCGCATTGTCGGTGTGAATGATCTTCCGGGTCATCGAGTCAGCTCCCATCGCAGTCCGAATCGAGGCGGCGCCGAGCGCGCCGAGTAATGCACGACCGAGAATTCTACGCCGCGAGGCCATTCAGAGAGTCCTTCGTGAGTCATGTCCCCCTCGGTTTTCGGTCTTCGTACGCTCGTGCGCGCGGTCGTCGCGCGAATGCGCGGCCAGCGAGCGCGTCACGCGCAACACATCCGGCATGCGACGAATCATGCGCACGATGCGCGCCAGGTGCTTGCGATCCGCCACTTTGAGCTCGAACACGAGCTCCGAGGTGTCGCTGTCGCGCTCCTCGACGGATACGCGGTCGATGTTCGTCTCGGTGCTCGAGATGGCGGCCGCCACGGCCGCGAGCACGCCCGTGCGGTTCGCCACCTCGATCCGCACTTCGGAGCTGAAGAGCCGGTCCGGCGTGCTCTGCCAGCTCACCGGCAGCCACTTCTCGGGATGCTTGCGATAGTCCTCGACGTTCACGCAATTGTCGCGATGGATGACGACGCCGCGGCCCGCCGACAGGAACGCGAAGATCGGATCGTACGGAATCGGGAAGCAGCAGCGCGCGTAGCTGACGAGCAAGCCCTCGGTACCCGCGATGGCGAGCGGCGCCGGTGCGGTTGCGCCGCCTTCTTCGCTGGTGGGCGAGGTGGGCAGCAGGCGCCGCGCGACGAGCGGCGCGAGACGCTCGCCAAGGCCGATCTTCTCGTACAGCTCGTCGACGTCCTTCATGCCGAGCTCGCCGATCGCGGCGGCGAGCGCTTCGGGCGTCACTTCTTCGAGGGCCAGGTTGAACTCGCCGAGCGCCTGATTCAGGAGCCGCTGTCCGAGCCCGATCGCCTCCGTGCGGCGCAGGCTCTTCAGATAGTGCCGGATGGCGCTGCGCGCCTTGGCGGACACGACGAAGTTCACCCACGAAGGGTTCGGCATCGCGCCCTTCGCCGTGATGATCTCCACGGTCTGGCCGTTGCGCAGCACGGTGCGCAACGGCGTGAGCCGCCGATCGACTTTCGCAGCGACGCAGCGGTTGCCGATGTCCGTGTGCACGGCGTACGCGAAGTCGACGACCGTCGCGCCGCTCGGCAAACGCAGGATCTCTCCGCGCGGAGTGAACACGTACACCTTGTCCGGGAACAGGTCGACCTTGACGCTCTCGAGGAACTCCTCGGACGAGGTGCCGCCTTCCTGCATCTCGACGAGATGCGAGAGCCACTCGCGCGCGCGTAGTTGCTGCGCGGAGTCTTCGACTTCGCCGGATTTGTAGCGCCAGTGCGAAGCGATGCCCGACTCGGCCACGCGGTGCATGTCTTCCGTGCGGATCTGCACTTCGATCGGCACGCCGTTCGGCCCGAAGAGCGTCGTATGCAGTGACTGGTAGCCGTTTACGCGCGGGATG
>DASZSS010000009.1:0-19765 GCA_035548535.1 Steroidobacteraceae bacterium | reverse complement strand
GCGCATCGCGATGATCTATTCGAACCCGAGCGTCGCGTACCTGAGCGAGCTGCTCGTGGGCGCGCTCGACAAGGCGAGCAAGACGGCCGCGCAGCTCGTGCTCGAAAAGTGGGATGAGCTGAAGCCGGCCGCCGAGCGCGCCGCGGCCCGCAAGCTCGCGCAGAGCGTGGCCGGGGTGATCCTGCCCCCGCCGCTGTGCGAGTCGGACGTCATCGCTTCGGAGCTCGCGGCCGCGGACATCCCCGTGATCGCGATTGCGACCGGCCGTTTCCGCGCCAATGTGAGCTGTGTCCGCATCGACGATTTCCGGGCGGCGAGCGAAATGACAGCGCACCTCATTTCGCTCGGTCATCAGCGCATCGGCTTCATCAAGGGCCATCCCAACCAGACGGCCAGCGCGCAGCGCTTCGCGGGGTTCGAGACGACCATGGAGGCGGCCGGCCTCACGCCTAATCCGGCCTACGTGCAGCAGGGCTACTTCACCTACCGGTCCGGTCTCGAGGCCGCCGAGGCGTTGCTCGACCGCAAGCGGCCGCCGACCGCGATCTTCGCGAGCAACGACGACATGGCGGCCGCCGTCATCTCGGTGGCGCACCGCCGCGGCATGGACGTGCCGGGCGATCTCTCGGTCGTGGGGTTCGACGACACCATCACCGCGACGACCGTCTGGCCCGAGCTCACGACGATTCGCCAGCCGATTGCCGCAATGGCCGATGCGGCCTTGAATCTGCTGCTGCGGAAGATCCGCCACAAGAAGGTCGGCGAGCCGGCCGAGCCGGTCGACCACCTGTTCGCGCACGAGCTCGTAAAGCGCGCCTCGGACGCCCCGCCGCCCAAGGACGCCTGAACCGGCACGGCCCTCCGCGGCGACCTACTTGCTTGTCTCTCCTTGCTTTCTGATAGCGCTACCAATTAGTCTGTAGGCCACCGACTGGACCGGGGCAGGGGGTCAACGCGGCCCCGGGCCGGACACAGAGGAGGCCGCGCAGAATGCATTCCACGACAGCCAGCCCGGTGGTTACGCCGAATTTCGCGCTCGTCAACGGGCTCACGCTCATCGCCGCTTTGGGCGGCCTGCTGTTCGGTTATGACACCGCAGTCATTTCCGGCGCCGTGAACGCCATCGACGCCAACTTCATCACCCCGCGCGGTCTCTCGGAGACCGCCGCCAGCAGCCTCTCGGGCTGGACCATCTCCTGCGCGCTGCTCGGGTGCGTCATCGGGGCGGCGATCGCCGGCCCGCTCTCGACGCGGATCGGCCGGCGGGGCGGGTTGCTGGTCGCCGCTGTGCTGTTCTTCGTGTCCTCGCTCGGCTCCGCCTTTCCGGAGTTCGGGCTCGGGCCGATCGGCGGCATGGGTCCCGCGGCGCTCGTGCCCTTCATCGTCTATCGCGTCATCAGCGGCATCGGCATCGGCGCCGCTTCGATGCTCTCGCCCATGTACATCGCGGAGATCGCGCCGCCCTCGCAACGCGGGCGACTCGTGACCTACCAGCAGATCGCCATCGTCGGTGGCATGGTGATCGTGTACTTCGTCAACTGGGCCATCGCCGCGCAAGGCGATGACGCATGGGTGCTCTCGACCGGCTGGCGCTACATGCTCCTGTCGGGCGCGGTTCCTGCCGGCCTGTTCCTGCTGCTGCTGTTGGTCGTACCGGAAACGCCGCGCTGGCTCGTCATGCGCGGTCACAACGAGAAGGCGCAGGCCGTGCTGCGGCGGCTGTCGAGCGAGGACGAAGCGCGCCAGGTGCTCACGGAGATCCAATCCTCGCTCGACCACAAGAGCGGCAAGCTGTTCGCGTTCGGCGGTCTCGTCGTGTTCGTCGGCATCATGCTGTCGATCTTCCAGCAGTTCGTCGGCATCAACGCGGTGCTGTACTACGCGCCGCTCATGTTCGAGAACATGGGTGCGACCACCGACAGCGCTTTGCTCCAGACCATCATCGTCGGCGTCGCGAACGTGGTGTTCACGCTCGTCGCGCTCGTCACGGTCGACCGCTGGGGGCGCAAGCCGCTGCTCGTCCTCGGCGCGCTGGTCATGGCGGCCTCGATGATCACGCTGGGCTTCTTGTTCTACAGCAACAACGTGGGCGTGATCGCGCTCGCGGCGGTGGTCGCGTACATCGCGGGGTTCGCGCTCTCATGGGGGCCGGTGGTGTGGGTGCTGCTCTCGGAGATCTTCCCGAACCCCATCAAGGGCAAGGCCATGGCCATCGCCGTCGCCATGCAATGGATCGCGAATCTCTTCGTCTCCTGGTCGTTCAAGGTGCTGATCGGCAACTCGGTGCTGAACAACCTGTTCCATCACGGCTTTCCGTACTGGATTTACGGCGTCATGAGCATCCTCGCGGCGCTGTTCGTGCTGCGCTTCGTGCCGGAAACGAAGGAGCGCACGCTCGAATCGATCCATGAGCTCTGGCATCGCGCGCGCGCATGATCGGACACCTTCCATCCGATTGGCGTGACGCCCTGCTTCTCGGGCGCATCCAGACACGCGAGGGCCCGACCCCCGTCCTGCTAACCGGAGGTCGGCTCAGGGATGTTTCGCGCGTCGCGCCCACGGTTTCGCAATTGTTGAACGAGTGGTCCGGCGTCGTGCCGAGCGGCGCCGATCTGGGTCCCATCGAGGAGCTGGGTCTCGCGCCGGCGTACGAGAGCGGCACGGCGAGCGGCGGCCGTGCGCGCCTGCTCGCGCCCTTCGATCTCCAGTGCATCAAGGCGGCCGGCGTGACGTTCGCGGTGTCCGCCCTCGAGCGTGTGATCGAGGAGCGCGCGCGCGGCGACGCCACCCGCGCCGACGGCCTGCGCGCGGACCTGCGCCAGCGCGTCGGCACGGACATCCGCGCCGTGAAGCCCGGCTCGGCGGCGGCGCAGCGCCTGAAGAGCGCGCTCATCAACGATGGACTCTGGTCCCAGTACCTGGAGGTGGCCATTGGTCCGGATGCCGAAATCTTCACCAAATCGCCGCCGCTGTCCGCGGTCGGGTGGGGCGACTGGGTCGGCGTTCGTGCCGATTCCGCCTGGAACAATCCCGAGCCTGAGGTGGTTCTCGCTTGCGATCGCGCCGGGCGCATCCTCGGCGCCACCCTCGGCAATGACGTCAATCTGCGTGACATCGAGGGCCGCAGCGCCTTGCTCCTCGGCAAGGCAAAGGACAATACGGCTTCCTGCGCGATAGGGCCGTTCATCCGGCTCTTCGACGAGCGCTTCACGCTGGACGACGTGCGCCGCGCGGTCGTGCGGCTCGAGATCGACGGCGCGGACGGCTTTCGCCTCGAGGGCAAGAGCAGCATGGCCGAGATCAGCCGCGATCCGACCGAGCTCGTCGCGCAGACGATCGGCAAGAATCACCAGTATCCCGACGGCTTCGCCCTGTTCCTCGGCACGATGTTCGCGCCGGTGGTGGACCGCGATGCGCCGGGCCTCGGCTTCACGCACAAGGTGGGCGACATCGTGCGCGTCTCCTCCGAGCGGCTCGGCGTGCTCGAGAACAAGGTCACGACCTGCGATCGCGCGCCTCCTTGGACCTGCGGCATCGGCGAGCTCATGCAGAATCTCGCGGGCCGCGGCCTCCTGTCCCGTTCTTCATCCAGCGGATCCTGATTCATGACGACTGCTATCTATCCATCCCTCGCAAACAAGACGGTCGTCATCACCGGCGGCGGCTCCGGCATCGGCGCGGAAATCGTGCGCGGTTTCGTCCGGCAGAAATCGCGCGTGTTCTTCCTCGACATCGCGGAGAAGGACTCGCGCGCGCTCGTCGAGCAGCTCGATGGCGCCCCGACGTTTCTGAAGTGCGACCTGACCAAGATCAGCGAGCTGCAGGCCGCGCTCGCGGACATCCAGAGGCAGGCGGGACCGGTGGCGGTTCTCGTCAACAACGCCGCCAACGACGACCGGCATCGCATCGAGGACGTCACCGAGGACTACTGGAACGACCGCATTGCCGTGAACCTGCGGCACTATTTCTTCGCGGCCCAGGCCGTCGTGCCCGCGATGCGCAAGGCGCGCGGCGGGTGCATCGTCAATCTCGGATCGGTCTCGTGGCATCTCGCGATGGCGGACCTCGCGGTGTACGAGACCGCGAAGGCGGGCATCGAAGGCATGACGCGCGCGCTCGCACGCGAGCTTGGCGAGTCCGCCATCCGCGTGAGCTGCGTTATCCCCGGGGCCGTGCGCACGCCGCGGCAGATGGCGTTGTGGCACACACCCGACGAGGAAGCGAAGATCGTGGCCCAGCAGTGCATCAAGGCGCGCGTCGAGCCGCAGGACATCGCGGCGATGGTGATGTTCCTCGCCTCGGACGACGCGCGGTACTGCACGAATCACAGCTACTGGGTCGACGCCGGCTACCGCTGAAGCGTGTACGCTCTGCTGCCGTGAAGGAGCGTTCAATGGCGGAAGCTCGAGTCGAATGCGTCTGGCCGGTTGGCGCGAAGCTCGGCGAGGGGCCTTTCTGGTCGGCCGCGGAGCAGGCCCTGTGGTTCGTCGACATCAAGAGCTGCAAGATTCATCGGTTCCATGAGCCGACGGGCGCGACGCAGTCGTGGGATACGCCGCCCGATCCGAGCTTCATCCTGCCGACGCGCGCCGGGGGCTACGTCGTGGGGTTGCGCGCGGGCCTGCATCGCTTCGACCCGAAGACCGGCGCGTTCACCCTGCTGCACGTCGTCGAGCCGGACGCACCTCACAATCGTCTGAACGATGCTTACGTGGATCCGGACGGTTATCTCTGGTTCGGCTCCATGGACGACAACGAAACGGAGCCGACGGGCGCGCTCTATCAGCTCACCGACCGCGGCTGCGTGCGCCGGGACGACGCGTACGTCATCACGAACGGTCCGTGTGTTTGCCATCGCAACCACACGCTCTACCATACGGACACGTTGAAAAAGGAAATCTACGCGTTCGTGAAGACTGCAACGGGTGATCTTTCCGGGAAGCGGCTCTTCGTCAAGATCGACGAGGGCTATCCCGACGGTCCGGTCACCGACTCCACCGGGGTGCTCTGGACGGGTCTCTTCGGCGGCTGGGGCGTGAATCGCTACAGCCCCGAGGCGCGTCTGCTCGGCAAGGTGCGCTTACCGTGCGCCAACGTCACCAAGGTCGCGTTCGGCGGTCCGGACCTGCGGACGCTCTACATCACCACGGCCTGGAAAGGCCTGAGTCCCGAACAACGAGGCGCGCAGCCGCTCGCCGGCGGGCTGTTCCGCGTCCGCGTCGATGTGCCGGGGCTGCCGCAGAACACGATCGCTCATGGCGTCTGATCCTTCTTCACGACCGCCGCGCCGCTTCCGCTCGCGGGACTGGTTCGACGATCCCGCGCACCTCGACATGGTGGCGCTCTATCTCGAGCGCTTCATGAACCACGGGCTCACGCCCGATGAGCTGCTCTCGGGCAGGCCGATCATCGGCATCGCGCAGACGGGCGGCGATCTCACGCCGTGCAATCGCGTGCACCTCGAGACGGTGAAGCGCGTGCGCGAGGGCGTTCGCGACGCCGGCGGCATCCCCATGGAATTCCCGGTGCATCCCATCTTCGAGAACTGCCGGCGGCCGACGGCAGCGCTCGACCGCAATCTCGCCTATCTGGCGCTCGTCGAGATTCTGCACGGGTATCCGATCGACGCCGTCGTGCTCACGACGGGCTGCGACAAGACGACGCCCGCGCAGGTCATGGCGGCGTCGACCGTCGATGTCCCCGCCATCGTCCTTTCCGGCGGACCCATGCTCGATGGCTGGCACGAGGGCGAGCTCGTCGGCGCCGGCACGGTGATCTGGCGCTCGCGGCGGAAGCTCGCGGCGGGCGAGATCGACAAGCGCGAGTTCCTCGAGCGGGCGGCGGCGTCCGCTCCATCGCTCGGCCACTGCAACACCATGGGCACGGCGTCGACCATGAACGCCGTCGCCGAAGCGCTCGGGCTGTCGTTGCCTGGGTGCGCGGCCATTCCGGCGCCCTATCGCGAGCGCGGTCAGATCGCTTATGCCACGGGCCGGCGCATCGTCGAGATGGCCTATGAAGATCTGCGGCCGTCGCAGATCCTCACGCGGCGCGCGTTTCTCAACGCGATCGCGACGATCGCGGCGATCGGCGGCTCGACGAACGCGCAACCGCATCTCGTCGCGATGGCGCGGCACGCGGGCGTCGAGATCACGCCGCAGGACTGGATGACCTACGGGCGGGACATCCCGCTGCTCGTGAACATGCAGCCCGCGGGGAAATATCTCGGCGAGCGATTCCATCGCGCCGGTGGCGTGCCCGCTGTGCTGTGCGAGCTGCTACGCGCCGGGCGCATCGATGGCAGCGTGCGGACCGTCACCGGCCGCACGCTCGCGGAGAACATCGCGGGTCGCGAGGCCACCGATCGCGAAGTGATCACGACCTACGAGAAGCCGCTGCAGGAGAACGCCGGGTTCCTCGTGCTGAAAGGCAACCTGTTCGACTTTGCGATCATGAAGACGAGCGTGATCTCCGCCGATTTCCGCAAGCGGTTCCTCACGAGCGACGAGTGCTTCGAGGGACGCGCCGTGGTGTTCGACGGCTCCGAGGACTATCACGCGCGCATCAATGACCCGGCGCTCGGCATCGACGAGCGCACGATTCTGGTGATTCGCGGCTCCGGGCCGATCGGCTGGCCGGGCTCCGCGGAAGTGGTGAACATGCAGCCGCCGGATGCGCTGCTGAAGCGCGGGATCACGAGCCTGCCGACCATCGGCGACGGGCGGCAGTCCGGCACGTCCGACAGTCCGTCCATTCTCAATGCCTCGCCCGAGAGTGCCGCGAACGGTGGGCTCGCGTGGCTGCGCACGGGGGATGTGATCCGCATCGATCTGAAGGCCGGGCGCTGCGACATGCTCGTGCCCGACGAGGAGATTCAGCGACGCAAGGCGCAGGGTCCGCCGCCGATTCCGCCGAGCGCGACGCCGTGGCAGGAGCTGTATCGCGCGACGGTGAGCCAGCTCGACAGCGGCGCCGTCATGGAGATGGCGTTGAAGTATCGCGGCGTCGGCAGCAAGCCGCCGCGGCACAATCATTAGCGCGCTCGCGAGCGTGTAAGGGGGCCAGCGAGCGCAGGCGGCCGCGAACGGTTTGGGCCCCGAACCGTGGTGCTACGAGCCGCGCCGGCTGTGAGCGGTGTCAGGTCCGGGCGGCGCCTGCTGCGAACAGCGCCGGCCGCGAGTGGTCAGGCCGCGAACGGTGGTGCTACGGGCGGCGGCGCCTGCGAGTTGTCTCGGGTTCCGGCGGCGCCGGCTGCGAACAGCGTCGGCCCGCGAACGGTTGGGCCGCGGGTCGTCGGCTGCGAAGCGGCTGGGGGCGGCGGCCCGCCGCGACGATGTCGGCGCGAACGGTGTGGCCCACGAGAACGCCGCCCCGGCGCGGCTTCTCTTCAAGCGAGCGAGGTGCACCATCGAAGCGATTCAGCAATTGTCGGGCGAGGAGCGCGCCGTCGTTCGCAAGGCCGCGTGGCGGCTGCTGCCGTTTCTCTGCGTCGTCTACTTCATCGCGTATCTCGATCGCGTGAACGTCGGGTTCGCGGCGCTCACGATGAATGCCGACCTCGGGCTCACCGCCACCCAGTACGGCTTTGGCGCCGGCATCTTCTTCTGGAGCTACTTCCTGTTCGAGGTCCCGAGCAACTTCGCGCTCCAGCGCTTCGGCGCGCGCGTCTGGATTGCGCGCATCATGATCACCTGGGGCCTCATTTCCGTTGCGATGGCGTTCGTCCGCGGCCCCGTGTCGTTTGCGACGATGCGCTTCCTGCTGGGCATCGCCGAAGCCGGGTTCTTCCCCGGCATGGTGCTGTACCTCACGTGCTGGTTTCCGAGCGGCGTCCGCGCCGCCATCCTCGGCATCTTCATCATCGCGAACCCGGCATCCACCATCATCGGCGCACCGCTCTCCACGGCGTTGCTGGGCACGAGCATCGCAGGGCTCACCGGCTGGCAGACCCTGTACGTGATCGAAGGCATGCCCGCCGTGCTGCTCGGGTTCGCCACGCTGTTCGTGCTAAGCGATTCGCCGGCGAAGGCCAAGTGGCTCGCGCCGCGCGAGCGGGAAGTTCTCGAACGTGCCGTCGCGCGCGACGCGGCGGCGAGCACGCACACCTCGTGGCGCGACGGTCTGTTCAGCGCCGAGGTGTGGCGCTTCGTGGCCTTGTATGCGGCGCTGATGATGGGCGTGTACGGCTTGGGCTTCTGGGCGCCGCAGATCGTGAAGTCGTTCGGGAGCTTGAGCAACCAGCAGGTCGGGTGGGTGCTGGTGGTGCCCTACCTTTGCGCGACAGTGGCGATGTGCCTCTGGGCGCGACACTCGGATCGCACCGGCGAGCGCACTTGGCATCTCGTCATCCCGGCGGTGATCGCGACGGTGGCGTTCGTGTACGGCAGCTTCGCGGACAACGTGTACCTTGCGATCGCTGCATTCACATTCGGCGCGATCGGCATCTACTCGCAACTGCCGTTGTTCTGGACCGTGCCCACGGCAATGCTCACCGGGTCCGCGGCCGCCGGCGGGATCGCGCTCATCAACTCAATCGGCAACCTGAGCGGCTGGGTGGCGCCGACCGTCATCGGCTGGCTGAAGGACCAGACGCAGGGATACGCGGCGGGGCTCCTGGTCATCGCGGCGAGCATGGGCTTGGCGGGCGTGCTCGGCTACTTCCTCAGCAAACCCCGGTCGAAATGGCGCGGGTTTGAGCGTCATGGAGCGGGCGGCGCATAGTGCCCGCCCGCGGCAACCCCGGAGATCGATCATGAAGTACCTGCTGATGATCTATGCAGATGAGAAGGCCTACCAGGCACGCAGCCCCGAAGAGCGGCAGCGCGGCTATCAAGCCTACATGGCCTATAGCGAAGCGTTGAAGAAGGCGGGTGCGTATGTCGCCTCGGACCGGTTGCAGCCGACGGCGACGGCGACGACGGTGCGTGTCGTCGACGGGAAGACGCAGGTCCTGAACGGACCGTATACCGAAACGAAGGAACAGCTAGGCGGGTTTTTCATGATCGAAGCGCCGGATCTCGACGCCGCGCTCGCGTGGGCGGCGCGTTGCCCGGGGGCGCAGCACGGTGTGATGGAAGTACGCCCGGTGTGGACGATGTGACGGTCGCCCGCGCGTTGGCGCCGTGAGCTACGGCGTCGGCGCGCCTCTTCACTTTCGGCGAGATCCGGCTCTTGAACACCTGCGGCGATGTCGCTGGCGCACGGGAAACGGCGGCTGCCGTGGCCCGCCGCAGCTACGGCAAGCTCATCGCATTTCTCGCGGCCCGCACGCGCGACGTCGCGGCCGCGGAGGATGCGCTCGGCGAAGCCTTCGCCGCGGCCCTGGCGGACTGGCCCGTGAACGGCTGCCCCGCGAGCCCCGAGGCGTGGCTGCTTACCGTCGCCCGCCGCAAGGTGATCGATGCCGCGCGGCGGCGGCGGTCGGGCGAGGCCGCCGCCGATCAACTCCTCATCCTGATGGATGAGCTCGAGCAGCCGGCGAGCGCTGGGGCGGCGATTCCCGACGATCGACTCGCGTTGATGTTTGCGTGCGCGCATCCGGCCATCGAGCCGGGCATTCGCGCGCCGTTGATCCTGCAAGCGGTGGTGGGGCTCGACGCCGCGACAATCGCGTCGGCGTTTCTCGTGGCGCCGGCGGCGATGCGGCAGCGCCTGGTGCGCGCGAAGCGAAAGATTCGCGATGCGGGCATTCCGTTTCGTATCCCGGAGCGGGCGGAGCTCGGCGAGCGGCTCGATGCGGTGCTCGAGTCCATCTACGCCGTGTTCGCGGAAGGCTGGGCGGATGCCGCCGGCACCGACGTGGCGCGGCGCGATCTCGTCGAGGAGGGCATCTTTCTCGGGCGGCTGGTTACGGAGCTGCTGCCGCGCGAGCCCGAAGCGTTGGGATTGCTAGCGCTGATGCTTCATGCGGAAGCGCGGCGTCGCGCCCGCCGCGACGCGTACGGCCGGTACGTGCCGTTCGCCGAGCAGGACACATCGCTCTGGGATCAGGCGATGATGGAGCAGGCGGAGTCGCTCCTGCACAAAGCGAGTCGCGCCGGGACGATCGGGCGCTATCAGCTCGAGGCGGCGCTGCAATCGGCGCACGTGCATCGCCGCTTGACGAACGCGGCCAATTGGCCGCACGTCGTGCAGCTCTACGACGCGCTGTTCGAGCTGTCGAAATCCCCGGTGGTCGCGCTCAATCGGGCGCTCGCGATCGGCGAGATGCGCGGGCCCGAAAGCGCGCTCGCCGCGCTCGATGCGATTGCCGCCGACCCGCGCCTGCTCGAGTATCAACCGTACTGGGCCGCCCGCGCGGAGCTGCTCACGAGGATGGGCGCGCACGCTGAAGCGCGCGCCGCCTACGAGGTGGCAATCGGTTTGGAGCGCGACGAGGCGGTCCGCCGATTCCTGCAGGAGCGTGCGGCCACGCTGCCTACTTGAACAGCTTCAAGTCGATGGACTTCGCCACGGCTTCATAGCCGGCATCGCTGCCGTGCAGGTGATCGCCCGATTGCAGCGGAATCGCCATCTGCGTCGGCTTGGCGGGGTCGCGGAACACCGCGTCGAAATCGAGCACCGCATCGAACGCACCGCTCGTGCGTATCCACTGGTTGATGGCCTCGCGCACGGAATTGCCTTCCGCGGAGTAGTAGAAGGCCCCTTCGTACGGGGCGATGGTCGCGCCGTAGATCTTCACGCCGTGCTCGTGGGCGCGCGCGATGAGCTGTCGATACCCCGCGATCATCGACTCGGCGGTGGCCTTGTTCGGGCCCTGCTGACTCTTGAAGAACTCGGCCATCGGCCCGCTGCCGAAGTTGCCGTACGCGATGCCGAGATCGTTCACGCCGAGGAACACGATGACATAGCCGAGCCCCGGAACCGAGAGCACGTCGCGATCGAAGCGCGCGAGCGCGCTCTGCCCGGCGCCATCGCTCAGCAGGCGATTGCCGCTGATGCCCATGTTGACGACGCCCCAGCCGCTCTTGCCGCCACGCGCCGCGAGGCGCTCGGCGAGCAGGTCGGGCCAGCGACGATTGGCGTCGTTCGTCGAGCCGACACCGTCTGAAATGGAATCGCCCAGCACGGCGATCGCCTTCGCGGGCGTCGCACTCTCGACCTCGACGCCCGAGATGAACGCGCGGGCGAAAATCTTTTCCTTGGGCGCGAAGCTCTCTTTCGTGAAGTCGCCGGGCGCGGAGACGTAGGCCGTCTGCATGCCCACCGCATGACAGGTGCAGGGTCCGGTGTCTTCTGGAAGGAAAAGGCTGATCGACAGAGTGGCCAACGCTTTGACCGGCAGATCCACCGGATCGCTCAAGAGCGGCGCCCCGGTCGGAATCGTCGTGCCCGGCTTGCCGTCGAAGGTGAGCTGTCGATCGGTGCCGGGCTGCACGTTGCCCTTCTCGTCCGCCAGCGCGATCCGCGCGGCGCCGATCGCGAGCGGCTTCGTGCCGTACTCGTTCGTGAAACGCACGCGCACGCGCTTGCCGCCTGCGCTGATGCGTACGACCTGGCGAATGGTCTGATTGGCGAAGCTCGGTGTGGCCGGTGCCGGGCCTGCTGCCTTCGTCGGCGGCAGTGGCGCCGCGCCCCAGGTGCCGACCCATGTCGCCGCGTTTACCGGATTCGCGAGCGCGGCGACGAAGAGTGCCGCGTAGAGCATTGCGCGCCATGAAGCCATCGGAGCCCCCCTTTTCTTGTATCGGTTGTTATAGCGGAGAACGTCGCATCGTGCGAACGATCGCGCGGCAGTGGCTACGCGGCAGTCAGCGAGCACCCGCCGCATCGGATCGTAGTTTCGGGCCCCGCGCGAACGGCAGCGAAGGACGCCTCGCGTGCGATGGCCGCGCGAAGCGCGACCCGCGTCCAACACGCACGTCCGGCGTCATCGCCATCCGCCCATCCGTCAAGTGCCCACCGCCTGCTCGACGTCTGCGATGGCACCGACGATCCCGTCGGCCTGGCGCTCGAACAGCTTGCGATAGTGTCCGTGCGCCCGGCGCAGCAGCGTGTCGTGATCGCCTTCTTCCACGATGTGTCCCTGCTCGAAGACGAGAATGCGATCCATCGCACGCACGGTCGACAGCCGATGCGCGATCACGATCGACGTGCGGCCCGACATAAGCCGATCCATCGCTTCCTGGATCAGCGCCTCGGACTCCGAGTCCAAGCTCGACGTCGCCTCGTCGAGAATGAGGATCGGCGCATCGGCCAGGAACGCGCGCGCAAGCGCCACCCGCTGCCGTTCCCCGCCGGACAGCTTCACGCCACGCTCGCCGACGAGCGTGTGATACCCACGCGGCAGCCGTGCAATGAACTCGTGCGCGTTCGCCAGCCGCGCGGCGCGCTCGATCTGCGCTGTCGTAGCGTCCGGGCGCGCGTACGCGATGTTCTCCGCCAGCGTTCGATGAAACAGGATGGGCTCCTGCTGCACGATGGCGATCTGGGATCGCAACGATGCTTGCGTCGCGTGCGCGATGTCCTGCCCGTCGATGACGATGCGGCCGGACGTCACGTCGTAGAGCCGCTGAATCAGCTTCACGAACGTGGTCTTGCCCGAGCCGGACCGGCCGACCAGGCCGATGCGCTCGCCCGCCGCGATACGCACGGACAAATCGCGATACAGCGGCGACTCCTGTCCGGCATAGCGGAACGTCACGTGCTCGAAGCGCACCTCGCCTGCGTGAATCCGCAAGGGCTTCGCGCCAGGCGAATCGGCCACGCCGAACGGCTGGTCGTACAGGCGCACCATCTCTTCCATTTCGTTCACCGCGCGCTGCAGGTGATGGATGTGCTGCCCGATATCGCGCAAGTATCCGTGCACGACAAAGTAGGTCGTCAGCACGTACGTGATCTCGCCGGGTGTGGCCCGTCCGTGCCACCACAGCCAGAGTGCCGTGCCCGTCACGGCAGTGCGGACGGTCCACAGCAACGCGAGCTGCCCCGACGCGCTCCACGTGTGGCGCATCCAAGTGCGCCGCGTTCTGCGCGCCCACTTGTCGATGACGGACGCAAGCCGCTCGTCCTCGCGCGCCTCGGCACCAAATGACTTCACTACAGCATTGGCGCTGAGCGCATCCGACAGCACGCCGCCGAGGCGCGTATCCAACGCGTTCGACAAGCGGGAGGCAGGCGCAATGACTCGAGTAGCCAAGAACACCGAGAGCGCCGTGTAGGCGATGGCACCCAGCGCCATGATCAGGCCCATGACAGGCCAGTGGTGCGCGAGCAGCGCCACCGTCGCGACCAGCACGACAGTCGCCGGGAGCAGTGCCAGTAGCAGGACGTCATTGAGCGAATCGAGCGCCCACATGCCGCGCGTGATCTTGCGCACGGTCGAGCCTGCGAAGCTGTTCGTGTGCCAGTCCGTTGAGAACCGCTGCACACGATGGAACGCGTCCTGCGCAATGGTGCGCATCATGCCCAGCGTCAGTGGCACGATGCCCCACCAGGCGAGGTGACGCAGGCCGACCATCACCAGTCCCAATGCAGCCATTGCGGCGAACGCCATGAGCGCAGCATCGAGAGCGGATGGGCCGCGCGACAGCGCATCCACCAGCCGACCGGCGAACAGCGGAACGATCACCTCGGTCAGGGTCGACAGCGAGATCGCGAGCGCGATGTCGGCGACGAGCTTCCGGCGGCTAGCCCAATGCCGGAGCGTGAAGGACAGAACGTTGCGCAGAGCCTGCGAGCCCTGCGTACGGGGGTTCAAAGCCATAGCGTCTGCCGCGCGACATGCGCGCGGCTCCTTGGATGATCGATTGGGAACGGAGCTGCGCCGGATCGGCGCCGCTCAGCGGGTTGCTGGACCTACCGCTTGCCGATGCTGGCCGGAAGGTGCATGCGTGATGGACTCATCAGTGCCCTCCCTTTGAGTTGCGGTGGTGACAGTGAGGACTGGTGAATTGATACCACGGCACGTTCCTTCGCAGCAAGCCCGCGATCGCAGATTGCGCTCGCCTCGTCGCGGTCCCCGCGCTCACTGCGTGTCGAAGAAGCGTTTCGTGGCGCTCAAGCAGAATGGTGCCACGAGCCCCGCGTGGTACGCCTCGAGCACGGCCTCGTCTCCGCCGTCCGTAGCGCCGCCTGCGACCGCCGCCGCGCGCACCGCGTCCTTGGCCGCCTGGAACTCCGTGCGCAGATCGGAATACGGGTCTCCGCCGCTGTCGATGTCCACCACCGTCACGGCCGCGGCCGGCACGTGCGCTGCCCAGTAGGCCTGCATCAGCTGCGTGTTGAAGAAGAACACCGTGGGATCGTGGGCGCCCCCACATAGGAGCATCGGTGCGTTCGGCGTCCAATTGCGCAGATCGTTCGCTTTCAGCGCGATACGCAACGGATGTGTCGGACTGGCGGGCGGCAGGCCGTCCGTCGCAGTGGGGAACCCGCCGTCGGGCGCAGTCTGCGCATCCCGCAGGTACGCGAGCCGAAAGCTGTTCGTGATCAGATTGTCCGGACCAAACCCTCTCGCAAAGAGCGGCGCGAACTCAGCCGGCGAGGTCGCGGGCGTGATCGACGCGAACTCGGGCGCGGGCGGTGTGCTGTTGAAGACGGCATCGGCCGGCAGCTTGCCTTGGCTCACGAGATCGGAAACGGGCGTCGCGCTCGGCAACAGCGTATCGATGCCCGTCGCGTACTTCGCTTCGAACACGTCGGTAGTCGCGGTGTAGAGGTTGCCGTAGGCCTGCTGATATCCGGGTATCAACAGCGTCAGATTCTCGACGCTGCCGCTGCTCACTTGGCCTTCAAAGATCGCATCACCGAACGCCGACAGCGCGTAGGGGCCTGACAGCGGCGCGGACGCCGTGACGGCGCTGCCCTGATCCTGCAGCGCTCGATGCGTCGCCATCGCGACGTAACCCCCTTGGGAGTAGCCGGTCACGTACAGTTTGCCGCTGTCGGTCGTCGAAGGAGTCGCGGAGAGCGGCAGAGCTTTGCGGGCAGCGGTCAGCGCGTCGATCATGTCCTTCGATTGCTGATCGGCATTGAGGTACGCGTGATAGGGAAGGGATGAGGTGTCGTAGCCCGCGTAGTTCGGCGCAATGACGATGTAACCCTGGGCGGCGAACACCGCGGCCATCGCCAGACCTTCGCCGTTGCTCGAGCTGGTCAGATCCGCGATGTTGAACGTCTTGCTCGTGTTGGTGCCGTGTGCGTAGAGCACGATTGGCCGTGGGCCGCTGCAATTGGTATCGGTGCCTGACGGAATCATCAAGGCACCGGACGCAGTCACGGACTCGGCCTTGGCACCCACCGTCTGATACTGCAGTTGATACACGTCGACGCTGCACGTTGGCGACAACGCGATGTTCAGCAACGCCTTGCCGATGTCGTTGCCGCCTAGCGAGGTGAGCAGGTCCGCGGGCGTGTACGTGTTCAGCTTGGTCGGCGGGTTTTGTAACAAGTCGCCGCGTTGCGCTGCCGGTGGCGCGGGCGCCATCGCCGGTGGCGTATTGTTGTTGCCGTTGTCGCTACTGCCGAAATCGCAGCCGGTGAGAACGAGAGACGTGAGAAGCGCAACCAGCGCACCGGGTTGCCGTCGCATTCGAGCACTCCAGAACGTGAGCCGTCGACAGGGCCGTGAACTGGAAGATCAATTCCCGGATCGAGCAAAGGTTTCACGGCATCGAGCTTTGACGTGACGGCAGGCGGACGTGCCCGGCCTCTGGCACTATGCGTGCTCGGAGTGTGCCATCGATGAGCGACACGAATGCTTTCGCTGCGGTCGGCGCGCAGCTCGCCGCGACACTGCACACGCGCGTAGCGTCGCAGCCTGAGCGCCGCGTGCACGGCGGCTGCATCAACGAGAGTTATCGCTGGCAGAGCGCGGCAGGAGCGCTCTTCGTGAAGATCGCGAGCGCACGCCAGCTCGAGATGTTCGAGGCCGAGGCCGAGGGGCTAGAGGAGCTCGCGAAGGCGTGCGCCGTCCGTGTTCCGCGTGCGCTCGCCGCCGGCGCAACGGACGAATGCGCATTCCTCGCGCTCGAATGGATCGACTTCGGCGGCTCGACGTCGGCTGCGAGCAAATGCCTGGGAGAACAGCTAGCGCGCCAGCACCGCACGAGCGCAGCGCACTTTGGCTGGCATCGTGACAACACCATCGGCAGCACGCCGCAGATCAACACCCGCACGTCTAGCTGGGTCACCTTCTTCCGCGAGCACCGACTGCGCTATCAGCTCGATCTCGCCGCGCGTAACGGCTATCGCGGACGTTTGCAGGAGCAGGGCGCGGCGCTTATCGAGCGGCTCGACGACTTCTTCGCCGATCACGAGCCGCAGCCTGCGCTTCTTCACGGCGATCTGTGGGGCGGCAACTTCGGTGTCGACAAGGAGGGCGCGCCCGTCATTTTCGATCCCGCCGTGTACTACGGCGATCGCGAGGCCGATCTCGCGATGATGCGCCTCTTTGGCGGCTTCGGCGCGTCGTTCTACGCGGCTTACGAGGCGAGCTGGCCGTTACCCCGGGGCGCGCAGCGACGGGTCGCGCTCTACAACCTCTACCACGTCCTCAATCATCTCAATCTGTTCGGCGGGGGCTACCTGTCGCAAGCCGAGTCGATGATGGCGCAGCTGTTGCGGTAGCGCCGTCCTCCTGTAGCCGGTCGAGATGCATGCGGATGTGCGCGGCCTCCGCTGCCGTGTTCGCCAGCGCGATCGCGCGATCGAACGCTTCACGCGCTTCCGCGTTCCGCCCAAGCTGCATCAGCAACCCGCCGCGCACGCCGAAGAAGTGAAAATAGCCGTCGAGCCGGCCCGCGAGCGGCTCGATCATCGCGAGCGCCGCTTCGGGGCCGGCGACCTTCGAGACGGCGACCGCGCGATTCAACGTCACGACCGGCGAGGCGGTCAGCGATTCGAGCACGGCATAGAGCTGGTCGATCTGCTTCCAGTCGGTGTCCTCGGGTCGCTGCGCCTGGGCGTGGAGGGCGGCGATGGCGGCCTGCACCTGATAGGGTCCGACGCGCCGCTGACGCAGCGCCTTGTCCACGAGCGCGAGCCCCTCCGCAATCATCTTGCGATCCCAGAGCGAGCGATCCTGCTCCTCGAGCAGCACGATGTTGTTGTTGGCATCGAGCCGCGCCGGCGCGCGTGCGTGCTGTAGCAGCAGCAGCGCCAGGAGGCCCATGATCTCGCCTTCGGCGGGAAAGAGCTGCAGGAGCAGGCGCGCGAGCCGAATCGCCTCCTCGCAGAGCGGGACGCGCACGTGCACTTCACCGCCGCTTGCGGAATAGCCCTCGTTGAACACGAGATAGATCATCGAGGCGACGGTCGCGAGCCGCTGCGCTCGCTCCGGTGCGCCCGGCGCTTCGAAGGGCACGTCCGCATTGGTGACGATGCGCTTCGCGCGCGTGATTCGCTGTTCCATCGCCGCTTCGCTGACGAGGAAGGCGCGCGCGATCTCCTTTACCGTGAGCCCCGACACGATGCGCAGCGCCAGCGCGATCTGCTGCGTATTCGGCAGCTCGGGATGGCAGCAGATGAACAGCAGCCGCAGTACGTCGTCGCGGTACTGCGAATTGTCGAGGCGCTCGGCGAGCGGCGCTTCGACGTCGTCCAGGTTCGAGATGACTTCGTCGTCCGGCAGCTCCTGCTGCTTGGTCTTGCGGCGGGCCTCGTCGAGCGCGAAGTTGCGTCCCACCATGATCAGCCACGCCGCGGGATCGCGCGGCGGGCCATTGACGGGCCATTTCTGCAGCGCGCGCAGACAGGCTTCCTGGAACGCTTCCTCGGCCGTATCGAGATTGCGGAAATAGCGGAGCAGCGCGCCGACCACCTGAGGACGCGCGCCGGTCAGCGCGGTGTCGATCCAGGTGAGGTCCGGCTGGGTCACTGCGCGTCGCTCCCCGTCTTGCCGAGCGTCACGTTGGAAAACATCACCGGGCGCACCTCCATGGCGCCGCCCTCGTTGGCGAGCTGCTTCGCGTACTCGACGGCTTCCTCGAGGCTCTCGCAATCGACCAGGTAAAAGCCGAGCAGCGCCTCCTTGGTCTCGGCGAAGGGGCCGTCGAGTACGGTGAACTGGCGGCCCGGACGCACCGTGGTCGCCGTGGTCGTCGGCATCAGCCGGGCGACGGGCCCGAGCTTGCCGCGCGCGGCGATCTTCGCCATCACCGCCTGGTGATCGGCCATGACGGCGTCGTCCTTCTCCTTCGACCAGGAGTTCACGACGGCCTCGGAGTCGTAGCAGATGATCGCGTAGAGCATGCGGGAACCCTTCGTCCTGACGCTGAGGGGCAGCGGAGTATGCCCCATGTTCGCGGCTTTACTTGGCACGTGCGGCGAGCCGAAGCTTGCGGACGACCCAGGCCGTGAAGCCGCCGCCTGCGGCCGAGGCCGCGCTGGCGATGAGGAACGTAGCGCTCGAGACGCACGCGGGACACATGGGGACCTCCGTTCGTGGTACGTCGTTTGGAAGACGAACGGAGGCTGTGGTGCGCCGACAACCGCCGGCGACTATTTCGCCGGCGGCCGCGCGTCGGCAATCACCGCCCGATCGGCGGGCCGACCGGCGTGAGTAGCGTCGAGTAGTTCACCGGCACCCACGCATATCCATTCCCGTCCTGCCGGATATGGCCGAGCCCCGGGAACGAGACGTGCGCAATGCCCACGAGGTAGCGCCCCTGCGCCGCCTCCTGCAGCGCCTTCGCGCGCGAGGCGGCGGCCGCCTTCGAATCCGAATCGAAGCTGATGGTGACCGCAGGCTCCGCGAACTGCACGGCGGCCACGTGGAGCAGGTCTCCCCAGAGAACCAGCTTTTGTCCGCGGCTCTCGACGATGTAGATCGTGTGTCCGGGGGTGTGGCCGTGCGCCGGCGCGCTCTTGATACCGGGCACGATGGTCGCACCGGCCTCGAACGGCTCGAATTTCTTCGCGTCGATGTACGGCTGGAAGGACGCCATCGCCCCTTGGAAGCCGCCCTTGGCGGCGGCCGGCGCCTTGTCCATCTCGGCCTTGCTGAGCCAGTAGTCGGCGTCATGCTTGTCGGCGTGCACGACGGCGTTCGGGAACGTGCGCTTGCCGTTCGTCGCCAGGCCGCCGATGTGGTCACCGTGCATGTGGGTGATGACGACGTCATCCACTTGGTCGGGCGTGTAGCCTGCCGCCTTCAGATTCGCGAGGAACTTGCCGGTCGTAGGGCCGAACAGCGAGCCCGCGCCGGTATCGACGAGCACGAGCTTCGAGCCGGTGTTGATGAGGAACGTGTTCACGGAGGTTTCGACCGGCGACGCGAGGAACTGCTTCGCGAGCATCTCCTTCACGTGCTCGGGCTGGGTGTTCGTCAAGAGCTGCAGCGGATCGAGCATCAGCGAGCCGTCGAGGATCGTGGTGACCTCGAAGTCGCCGAGCAGCGTGCGATAGAAGCCGGGCGCTTGAGTCTTCACGGCCGGGGCGGACGCGTGGGCGGCGGGCATCGCGAGCGCAACGAGGGCGGACAACGCGATGCGGGCCAAGATGAGGGTACCGTTTTTCTTCATGAATCACTCCGTAGAGACCTGCACTTCAGGCCGCATTCAGGCCTGATCCAACAGAATCGCGCGCCGCGAAGGTATGCGTCCGCCGCCGTTTTGACCAGCGTTGAAGAGCATTGTCTGCGATTGCCGACGGGCCGGGGGTCACCCTCCGTCGCATCTCGCACGTTGTCCCTTCGAGTCCCGAGGAGGCGCCCCATGAAGAGAATGTCATCCAGCCGGCTGAGCCGGCTCACCGTCGCAGGCGTCCTGTGCCTCGCTTTCGGGCTCGCGCACGCGCAGAGCGATGTGCCCCCCGAGGCGGATCC
>DASZSS010000008.1:0-5487 GCA_035548535.1 Steroidobacteraceae bacterium | reverse complement strand
CGATATCGGCGATGGAATCCCGGCGGGCGCCGGGCCGAGTACCCGGCGAAGTGCTATGGCATTGGCTCGCGTCTCAATTGCGGATATCGGCGATGGGTTCCGAGTGGGCGCCGTGCCGAGTACCCGCCTGCATGCGATGGTGTTGGCTCGCGGCTCAATTGCGGATGCTGGCGGTGGGTTCGCTGCTGGCGCCGCGCCGAGTACGTGCCGAAGTGCCGTGGCGTTCGCTCGTGTCTCAGTTGCGGATGCTGACGATCACTCTCGTCGTTCTGCTCGGCTTCGGCGCTGCCGCGGTGGCGCGGGCGGCGCCGTTGCCGCGAGTCGTTTCGATCAACCCCTGCGTGGATGCCGTGCTCGTGCGCGTCGCACGGCCCGAACAGATTCTTGGCATCAGCCACTACTCGCAGGACCCGCGCGCGACGTCGATCCCGCTGGAGACCGCGCGGCGGTTCCGCGCAACCTCCGGCACGGCCGAGGAAGTCGTCGCGCTCGCGCCGGACCTCGTGATGTCGGGCCCGCACGTCGCACCGTCCACCATCTTCGCGCTCGAGCGCATGAACATTCGCATCTTGAAGTTCTCGGTGCCCGAGAGCGTCGCGGAAAGCGAGCGCCAGATCCGGCAGATCGCAGCGGTCGTCGGCGCACCCGAGCGCGGCGAGCAGATCGTCCGTGCGATCGAACGCGCGCTCGTCGCCGCAAGCCCGCGCGACGAGCGGCGCGTGTCGGCGGTCATCTGGCAAAACGGAGGCATGGTGCCGGGGAAGGGTTCATTGGCCGATCAGCTCCTGCAGCTCACCGGCTATCGGAATTTCAGTGCGGAGTATGGACTCGCGAAATGGGACGTTCTGCCGCTCGAGTATTTGATCGCATCGCCACCGGAAGTCGTGCTGTCGGTGGCCACCGACGGAGCCGATCGCGATCGCATGCTCGGGCATCCGGCCGTGCGTGCGCTGTCCGAGCGCGTGCCGTTTCACACATATCCGTTCCGGCTGCTCCAGTGCGGGGGGCCGACGATCATCGACGCCGTGGCGCGTCTCGCTGAAGTGCGCAGAGAACTGGAGGCGCGCCAGTGAGCGCCAATGTCGAGCTGAACACCGCGAGGCTCGCGAGCAGGGCGCCGCGAGATAGCGCGCTGCGCCTCAACATCGGGCTCGCGCTCGCGATCCTGGCAGCGGCGGCGCTCTCGATCTTCGCAGGCAAAGTCTGGCTGCCCTGGAACGCGTGGGTGCTCGACGATCCGCGGTGGCTCATCATCGCGGAGCTGCGCATGCCGCGCACCGTGCTCGGCTTCGCGGTCGGCGCGGCGCTCGGACTCGCCGGCGCAGCGATGCAAGGCTATCTACGCAATCCGCTCGCCGATCCCGGCCTGTTCGGCATCTCGAGCGGCGCCGCGCTGGGCGCGACGATCTCGCTGTACTTCGGCTTTGCCACGTCGGCGCTGCTGCTTCCCATCTTCGCTTTGCTCGGCGCGGCCGGCTCGATGCTGATTCTCGCGCTGCTCGCCGGTCGCTCCGGCAGCCTCATCCTGTTCGCGCTCGCGGGCATGGTTCTCGCGAGCCTCACCGGATCGCTCACGACGCTCACGATCAGTCTCGCGCCGACGCCGTTCATTGCTTCGCAGATCGTCACTTGGCTGCTCGGCGCGCTTACGGATCGAAGCTGGGACGATGTGCGCATCACCGTGCCGGCAATGCTCGCCGGCAGCATCCTCATCGCATCGACCGCGCGCTCGCTCGATGCGCTCACGCTCGGCGAGCACGCCGCGCGTTCGATGGGCGTCGATCCGCGGCGGCTGCAATTGCTGATCGTCCTCGGCGTCGGACTCTGCGTCGGCGCATCCGTGGCCGCGGCGGGCATCATCAGCTTCGTCGGCCTGATGGTGCCGCATATGGTTCGGCCCCTCGTGGGTGGGAAACCGTCGGCTATTCTGCTGCCGTCTGCGCTCGGCGGTGGCCTACTGCTGCTGCTCGCGGACAGTCTGGTGCGCATCGCGCCCACAGTGAGCGAGCTGCGCCTCGGGATCGCGATGTCGATACTCGGCGGTCCATTCTTCCTCGTCACGCTCTTTCGCATGCGCAGGCAGCTTGCATGACTGCGCTCAGCGCCACCGATCTTCGCGTTCATCTGCGCGATCGGCTCGTGCTCGAGGATGTCACGACCCGTTTCGAGCGCGGCCGCGTCACCGCGCTTCTCGGCCCGAACGGCGCCGGCAAGACCACATTGCTGTCGTGTCTAGCCGGCTTGCGCGCGCCGAGCGCGGGCCGCGTTCGACTCGGCGACGTCGACGTCCTCGCGCTCGATCCGCGTGCTCGCGCGCGCCGGATCGGAATGCTTCCCCAGAACAATGAGGTGCACTGGGATATCGACGTGACGACGCTCATCGGTCTCGGGCGCTTCCCCCATCGCGGCCGCTGGGGCGCAACCGCCGCGGACGAACGAGCCGTTCTTCGCGCCATGGCCGCGACGGACGTCACGCAGTTCGCAGCTCGCAGCGTCAAGCAGCTCTCGGGTGGCGAGCGTAGTCGCGTGCTGCTCGCGCGCGTTCTCGCGGGAGAGCCCGAGTGGCTGCTCGCCGACGAGCCGCTCGCGAGCCTCGATCCCGCGCACCAGCTCGATGTGCTCGATCTGCTGCGCGCGGCCGCGGCGGCAGGCGCGGGTGTCATCGTCGTGCTTCACGATCTCACGCATGCCGCGCGCGTAGCGGACGATGTCGTCCTGCTCCGTGACGGCCGCGTGATCGCGCACGGGCCGCGAGACGAAGTGATGGTCGAGGAGCGCGTGCGCGAAGCGTTCGGCATCGATGTGCTCGTGAGTCACGCGGCCAACGCCGGGCACTTCGTCGTTCCGCTGCGCAGGTGCCCGTGATGGCCCTCGATCGCGCGTCGCTGCTGCTACTCGTGCTCGTCACCGAGGCGGTCGTGGGTTACCCGCATGCGGTGTATCGCGTGGTTCGACATCCAGTCGTGTGGATCGGCGCGCTGATCTCCACTTTCGAGGTGCGCATGAATCGCGGCAGTGAGCGGATGCGCAGAGTCGCAGGATGCGCGCTCCTGATCGTGCTCATCGCCGTGTCGACGATCGCGGGCTGGGTGCTGGAGCGAGCAGGTGATGCGTGGCCGCTCGGGATGATCGGCGTGCTGCTCGCCGGCACCACGATGCTCGCACAGCGCAGCCTTTACGATCACGTCGCGGCGGTGTTGCGACCGCTCCAATCCGGCCGCCTCGAAGAGGCACGTCGCGAGGTCTCTCGGATCGTGGGCCGCGACACGGCGGCGCTCGATGCGGCAGGCGTCTCGACGGCGGCGATCGAGAGCGTTGCCGAAAGCTTCTGCGATGGGATCGTCGCGCCGGCGTTCTGGTTTCTCATCGGTGGACTTCCAGGCTTGTTCATCTGCAAGGCGATCAACACGGCGGACAGCATGGTGGGCCACAAAGATGAGCGGCATCGCGCGTTCGGCTGGGCGGCCGCGCGCGCGGATGATCTGGTGAATCTCATTCCGGCGCGCATTGCGGGACTGCTGATCTGCATCGCGGGGCTCGGCGGTTGGCGCACGATGGTTCGGGACGCTCCGCTGCACGCCTCGCCGAACGGCGGCTGGCCGGAGGCGGCGATGGCCGGCGTGCTGGCTCGTCAGCTCGGTGGGCCCGTGGCGTATTCGGGCGAGCTAGCGTTTCGCGCGCACTTGGGGGCCGGCCCGCGTCCTGACGCAACGAGTCTGCGTGCCGCGCTGAACGTGTACTGGCGTGCGTGCATCCTGATGTGGCTGACGGTCGCGGGGCTCGCATGGCTGTCGTGATGCTCCAGGGCACGGGATCGGACGTGGGCAAGTCCGTGCTCGTGGCCGGGCTGTGCCGCCTCTTCACGAATCGCGGCCTGCGCGTGCGCCCGTTCAAGCCGCAGAACATGTCGAACAACGCTGCGGTGGCCGAGGGCGGCGGGGAGATCGGTCGCGCTCAAGCGCTGCAGGCGATGGCGTGTCGCACGCCGCCCACCGTCGATATGAATCCGGTGCTCATCAAGCCGCAGACGGATACGGGCGCGCAGCTCGTGGTTCACGGTCGTGTGCGGGGCGCCTTGGGCACTCCTTTCTATGCGCAGGAGAAGCCCGCGCTGCTCGACAGCGTGCTCGAGTCGTTCGAGCGACTGCGCGCGCAGGCAGACCTCGTGATCGCCGAGGGCGCGGGCAGCCCGGCGGAGGGTCAACCTGCGCGCCGGCGATATCGCGAACATGGGCTTTGCGCGCGCTGCGCACGTGCCCGTGGTTCTCGTGGGCGACATCGATCGCGGCGGAGTGATCGCCTCGCTGGTCGGTACGCGCGCGGTGCTCGAGCCGCAGGACGCTGCGCTGATCCGCGGCTTCCTGATCAACAAATTCCGCGGCGACGTGCGCTTGTTCGAGCCGGGGTACGCGGAGATCGAGAAGCGCACGGGATGGGCGCGCCTCGGCATCGTGCCGTGGCTCGCCGCCGCGCGCGCCTTGCCTGCGGAAGATGCCGTCGTGCTGGATCGCGCGGAGCGCAGCGACGGCGCCGCTGTGATCGCCGTGCCGATGCTGTCGCGAATCGCGAACTTCGATGATTTCGATCCGCTGCGACACGAGCCCGGCGTGCGGCTCGTGATGGTGCCGCCGGGCACGCCGCTGCCGGCCGACGCGGCGCTCGTGATTCTTCCGGGCACGAAGGCGACGATCGCGGACCTCGCGTTCTTTCGCGCGCAGGGGTGGGACATCGATCTCGCTGCGCACGTGCGGCGCGGCGGGCACGTGCTCGGTGTGTGTGGCGGATATCAGATGCTTGGGCGAAGCATCGCCGATCCGGAAGGGGTCGAGGGTGCACGCGAAACAGTTGCCGGTCTTGGTTTGTTGCCGATCACAACGACGCTCACGGGCGACAAACGCGTGACGCGCACGGAGGGCGTGGAACTGTTGTCGGGCGCGGCGTTCGAGGGCTACGAGATCCATGCCGGCCGTACGACGGTGGACTCCAGCGTGAGACCGTTGCTGCAGCTCCAGGATGGCCTGTTGGACGGCGCGATCAGCGCCGATGGGCGCATTGCCGGCTGCTACGTGCACGGACTATTCGATCGCGTGGAGCAGCGCGCGGTGTGGTTGCGACGAATCGGGACGACTTGCGACGGGGTGGATCAATCCGCCCGAGTGGATTCGGCGCTGGACGAGATCGCGAGCGAGCTCGAACGCGCTGTCGATGTCGCGAGGTTGCTCGAGATCGCGAGTTGAGGGTTGGGATGGACGACCAGTTGCACGACACGCATTCGCCGACACAGCCGCACGAGCAGCCGCTGAGGCCCATCGAGCATCACTCGCCGATACGTACGGATAGCGCGCGTTCGCATGCGGTCGAGCAGCCGCGCACACCCGCGGAGGACGTCGCCGATCAGGCGTGGGCACATCTCGATTCGCTCGCGAAGCCGCGACGCAGCCTCGGGAAGCTCGAGCATCTCGCGGTTCAGCTTGCGCGCATCCAGCG
>DASZSS010000007.1:0-2252 GCA_035548535.1 Steroidobacteraceae bacterium | reverse complement strand
ACGCATCGTGCTTCTTGTACGCGTGCCCGGATTTGCCGACGGTGTCCAGGAAGTTCGCGGTGTAGAGCTGCACACCCGGCTCAGTGGTGCGCACTTCGAGCACGCGCCCGCTCTTCGGCTCCTCGACGCGCGCGGCAAGAGCGAGATCGTTGCCCTTGTGATTGAGGATGAAGTTGTGGTCGTAGCCGTTGCCGTACTTCAGTTGCGTGTCGTCGGCGTCGATGCGCGCGCCGATGGGCGTGGGCTTGCGGAAGTCGAACGGCGTGCCCGCGACGCTCGCCGGCTGCGCCTGCGGGATCATGTTCGCATCGACGGGTGAGTAGCGGTCCGCGTTGATCATCAGCACGTGCCCCAGCACGTTGCCGGAGCCTTCACCCGCGAGATTGAAGTAGTCGTGGTGAGTGAGGTTCACGACGGTGGGCTTGTCCGTCGTCGCCGTGTAGTCGAGCGTGAGCTCGTTCGATTTCGTCAGGGTGTAGGTCACACGCAGCGACAACGTGCCGGGATAACCTTCCTCGCCATCCGGGCTGGTGTGCGTCAGCACGACACCCGTGTCACCGTCCTTCTCGAACGGCTCCGCGCGCCAGACCGCTTTGTCGAATCCCTTGAGCCCACCGTGCAGCGAGTTGCCGTTGTTGTTCGCGGCGAGCTCGTACGTCTTTCCATCCAGTGTGAACCGGGCCTTCGCGATGCGATTGGCGTAGCGGCCAATCAGCGCGCCGAGATACGGTGGGTTCGTGGCATAGCCTGCCATCGAGTCGTACCCGAGCACGACGTCGGCGAAGTGGCCGTGTCGATCCGGCACACGGATCGATTTGACGATGCCGCCGTAGCTCAGGACTTGAACTTCCATGCCCGCCGCATTGGTCAGCGTGAACAGTTCCACCTTTTCTCCGCTCGGCGCCGTCCCGAACGGAGCGCGCGTGACGGTGGGCTTGGCCGCCCAGGCGGGCAGAGCTACGAAACCAACGATAGCAAGCAGCGCGAGCGCGCAGATGCGAGACGATGTGTTCATGGGCGCGGCACTCACGCCTTATTCAAGAGGAGCCAGAAAGCGATTGCCTCGAGGCAGCAGGATGAGCGCGAGCGGGCCGCGGTATTCGTGCCAGAGCTTCTTCGCCAGTTGCATGCAGACCCCCAGTGAGATGGCGACTTTGGGCCGGGCGGCGCACGCGCCGGTCCGTACGCGGAGTGCCGGAAGTTTACGTCATTTCGCGAGACCCGCATCCTGCGCGGCCAGCAGCCCGAGCGCCGACCAATCGAGATGCTCGCCGCCGTTCGCGATGAGCCGCAGGAAGCGGTCGCGGAGCAGGCCGGCGACGGGCAGCGGCACGGCGAGCGATTCCGCCGCGGCGAGCGCGAGGCGCACGTCCTTCGCTCCGAGCGGTGCCGCGAAGCCGGCGGGCTCGAACTTGCGATCGGCGATGAGCGCGCCGTAGGTCTTGTAGATCGGCGCCGCGAACAGCGTGGAGGTGAGGATGTCGAGATACGCGTGCCGATCGATGCCGGCCTTGTCGATGAGCGCCAGCGCTTCGCCCAGCGTCTCGATCACGCTCGCGATCAGAAAATTGCCGCTGAGCTTCACGAGGTTCGCGGCGTCCGCGGGCCGCTCGAGCGGGAACGTGCGTTGTCCGAGGGTCTGCAACAACGGCTCGACCTCGCGCACGGCATCCGCCGGCCCGGCGGCGACGATGAACAGTTTCCCCGCCGCGGCCGCATCGGGCCGGCCGAACACCGGCGCGGCGACATAGCGCTGGCCCGCCGCGGCGTGTTCCTGCGCGAGCCGCTTCGAGAGCGCGACGCTGATGGTGCTCGACGAAACGTGTATTGCTCGCTTCGGCAGGCTCGCGACGATGCCACGCTCGCCCAGCGCGACGCTCTCCACCGCGGCGTCGTCCGACAGCATCGTGAATACCACCGCCGCGCCTTCACACGCGTGCGCCACATCGGTTGCCCGCTTCGCGCCGAGGGCGACCAACGGCTGCGCCTTCTCGGCAGAGCGGTTGTAGACGGTGACCTCGTGGCCGGCCTTGACGAGGTTCGTCGCCATGCCGATGCCCATGTTGCCGAGCCCGATGAATCCCACTTTCATGACACACGCCTCGCGAGCCGCAGAGCGAGGGAGTTTACCGCCGCGTGCTCTGCGTCCGTATGAGCTGCAAGGTGCGCTCGAGGATGGGATCGCGCAGGCTCGCGTAGTCGTCGAAGGCGTAAGCGACGCGGATGTCCGGATCGAGCGTGGGCACGTGCAT
>DASZSS010000006.1:0-5722 GCA_035548535.1 Steroidobacteraceae bacterium | reverse complement strand
GTACTCAAAAGCCACACGCATCAGTGGCCTTATGAGTGCTGAGAACACGTTCAGCACGGCTTCTTTTGGTGATGCGCCCACAACTCCCCGCTTCGTCCTTTGACATAACCGTAGGCGGGTCAATGACTTATGTCAACGTTGCGGAACGCAACTACCTAGGGGCTTCCCTCAGTCCGCAGCTTGAACTAATCAAAACAACGACTTGGATTGAACAGAGCGACTAAAGTCGTGGGTCCCGGTCCTGAGAATGACTTCCAACTACTGTGATTTGCGTCCTTGACGGGGTTGAAAGCCGGATATCCCGAAAAAGAGTCAGGGTTTGCCGCAGCGCGCTCGTTTCGCGCGCGCTCACATCCGCTCCCCAGCATCAAAAATGCGCCCGTGCTCCAGGATCGCGTACCGGTCCGTCATCCCCGCGATGTAATCGGCGACGATGCGGGCGCGGCCGCTGTCACCGCTCGACTGCTTCGCGCGATGGGCGGCGTCGCGATGCTCGGTAGGCATCAGGTTCACATCGTTCATGAAGGCGTTGAAGAGGTCCGTCAGCACGCGTCGTGACTTGGCCGTCATCCGCAGCACCTTGTAGTGCCGGTAGACGTGCTCGTTCAGGAATTTCTTCAGCTCCAGATGCTCGGCGCGCACCTCATCGCTCATGCCGACGAGCGGCTTGGCGCGGCGGCGCACGTCTTCGATGGAGGCCGGCGCGGCGTCGTCGAGGCGCGCCTGCGTCGTCCGAATGAGGTCGACGACCACGTAGTTGATCATGCGGCGCAAGGCTTCGTGCACGAGCCGCCGTTCGCCGAGACGCGGATATTTGCGCACGACAGCCTCGTACTGGCGGCGGAACAAGCGCACGTCCTGCAGGCCCGCCACCTCGATGAGCTGCGCGCGCAGCCCGTCGTCCACGTCGTGATGGTTGTACGCAATCTCGTCCGCGATGTTCGCGATCTGCGCTTCGAGCCCGGGCTGGCGGCGCTTCAGGAAGCGCTCGCCGAGCTCGCCGAGCTCACGCGCGTTGCGCGCGGAACAGTGCTTCAGGATTCCCTCGCGGCACTCGAACGTGAGGTTCAGCCCCGGAAACTCCGCGTACCGCTCTTCGAGCGTATCCACCACGCGCAGCGACTGCAGGTTGTGCTCGAACCCGCCGTACTCGCGCATGCAGTGATTCAGCGCCTCTTGCCCCGCGTGACCGAACGGCGTGTGCCCCAGGTCGTGCGCCAGGCTGATCGCTTCCACGAGCGTCTCGTTCAGCCGCAGGGCCCGCGCGATCGTGCGCGCGATCTGCGCCACCTCCATCGAATGCGTGACGCGCGTGCGATACAGATCGCCTTCGTGATTCACGAACACCTGCGTCTTGTACGCGAGGCGACGAAACGCATTCGAATGGATGATGCGGTCGCGATCCCGCTGGAACTCCGTTCGGTATTCCGGCGGCGGCTCCGGATAGCGGCGACCGCGGGACAACGCATCGTGGGCGGCGAAGGGCGCGAGCAAATCCGGGCCTCTGTCGACGATGTCCACGGCGCTATCCGAGATGGGCCTCTAGTGTTCGTTTCAGGGCCGCGTCCGGATACTCGGCGGTCACGAACGATTCGCCGATGGAGCGCAGCAACACGAGCCGGATCCGTCCGCTCTTCACCTTCTTATCGATACGCATGTGCTCGAGCGCGGTCGCCGCGGGCACCTCGCGCTCTTCTGTCGGTAGGCCGGTGCGCACGAGCAGCTTGCGCAGCCGCTCGACGACATCGCCATCGATCAGTCCGGCCTCGCGCGACATCGTCGCGGCCATCAGCAAGCCGGCGCCGACCGCCTCGCCATGCAGCCACTTCGTGTAGGCGGTGGCGGATTCGAGCGCGTGTCCGAACGTGTGTCCGAGATTCAGCAGCGCGCGATCGCCCGTCTCGCGCTCGTCGCGCCCCACGATGCTGGCCTTGATCTCGCACGAGCGGCGGATCACGTGCGCAAGCGCCTCCGCATCGTGCGCGAGCAGCTTCTCCATGTTCTGCTCGAGCCAGGTGAACAGCGCGGCATCACTGATGAGGCCGTACTTGATGACCTCGGCAAGCCCGGCACGCAGTTCCCGTGCGGGGAGCGTTCGCAGCGTATCCGTATCCGCGATCACCGCCACGGGCTGATGGAACGCGCCGATCAGATTCTTGCCGCCCGGATGATTCACGCCCGTCTTGCCGCCGACGGACGAGTCCACCTGCGCGAGCAGGGTGGTGGGCACCTGGACGTACGCGACGCCCCGTTGGTAACAGGCCGCGGCGAAGCCCGCCATATCCCCGACGACGCCGCCCCCGAGCGCGAGCACGGTGCAATCGCGCGCGAAGCGGTTGGCGACGAGCACGTCCAAGATGCGCGCCACGGTCGCAAGCGTCTTGTGGGACTCGCCATCCGGCAGCGTCACTTCGACGACCCGGCGACCGCCCAGGCCGCGCTTCACCGCGTCCCCGTAGAGCGGCCCCACCGTGGTATTGGTCACCAGCAGCACATCTCGCCCTGGCACGTGCTGGGCCAGGGTCTCGGCGCGCGCCAGCAGGCCACTCCCGATCACGATGGGGTAGCTGCGACTGCCCAGTTCGACTCTCAATGCGCTCACGTGGATCTTTCGCGTCGCACGGCCAATCCGCGCGACGCGGGCAGTATATACGGGGATCGTTGGCGGGCCGTCAGCCCACCCGAGGCAACTTGCTGTCCTTGAAGGCCCGCAGAATTTCTTCCGCGACGCTTCGCACGCGCCGCCCGTCCGTGGGGACGGTCACGTCCGCAATTTCGCTGTAGAGCGGCGCGCGCACCCGCATCAGCTTTTCGAGCGTCACCGCGGGATCCACGTTGTTGAGCAGCGGTCGATTCCGCGCGTGCCGAACCCGGTGCACCTGCTGCGCCACCGAGGTTTCCAGGTATGCCACGAAGCCTCGCGAGGCCAGGCACGCCCGGTTCGCCGGCAGCAGGATCGCGCCGCCGCCGGTGGCCAGCACGATCGGTTCGGTCATCGTCAGCGCTTCGAGCGCCTCGCGTTCACGCTCGCGAAAGCCCGCCTCGCCTTCCTTTTCGAAGATGTAGGGGATGTCGACGCCGGTGCGCTTCTCGATCTCCGCATCGCTGTCGCAGAACGGCGCGTTCAGCAGCCGCGCGAGGTATTTACCGACGGCGGTCTTGCCGGAGCCCATGGGGCCGATGAGAAAGAGGTTGCGCTTGCCGTGCATAAGCGCGCATCAGCATACCCATTGCGCCGCCCGAGCGGGGGCGCGAGCCCAAAAGAATGCGGCCGCCCGAAGGCGGCCGCGTCATGGCTATTGCCGAGACTCGCCGGTCAGGGCGTGAGCGCCCCGGTACTCAGAGTGGTCGTTCCCGCGATGTTGTTGATGCCCGGTCCCTTGGTCGCCACGGTCAGCGTGAACGTGCCGTTGGCCGGCCCGACGGTGTCCGCGCCCGAGATCGTGAACGCGAACAGCGTCGTCCCGGAAACCATGAGATTCGCCTTCTGGCCCGTGCACGGCACCTCGAACGTGTTGGGCTGGAGAACGCTCCAGCCAGTGCCCGCGACCCCCAGACTGACCGTCGTCTTGGCGGGCATGACGTTGCCGCGCGCATCGCGCACGTGGAAATAGAACGTCTTGCTCGTCTTGGCCGGCACGGAAATCGTCCCTCCGATCGGATTCATGCTGGAGTCGTACACCGTCACCACCGGCGTGCTACCCGACATGATGATCAGATTCGACGCGCCGATACCGGCCGTCTTCTTGGCGGCGTCGCAGCGAGCGGAGTCCTGGCACAACAGGCCGTTGAACTTGCCGTCCGGACCGTTCCAGACGCCGAGATCCGCGCCCTGGTTGTAGAAGTCGAGGAACGGCTCGTTGGACTGCCGGACGCCGTCCTCGTTGTCGTCGCGGAACGGCTCGCCGAGATCCTGCGGCTGCTGCGGGTCGGCGTCGAACAGGTCGACGCTCGTGAAGACGCCATCGCCATTCACGTCGTTGAACGACTCTTCGCCCGTCGCAGTGGCCAGGAGCGTCACGCGGCCATCCGTAGGCTTCGGAGCGGAGCTGCGCCAGTTCGTGGCGCACACGCCGCCTTCGCTCGCCGTGGCGACCGTGCCGCCCGGGCACTCGCTCAGGATGCTGCCGCCTTCCGCCGTGAAGGTCACCGCCGTGCCATCCGGAGGCGGGTTGTTGAAGCGATCGGAGAGACGCGCGGTGACGGGCACCACGACGCCATCGTAATTCCACGCCTCCACGTTGTTACATTGCACGGCGAGCGAGAAGCTGTCCGCGTCCGGCAAGCCGCTCGAGATCGTGAGCTGGCTCGACTGCGTCGAGATCGCGGGCGAGGCGATCTTCGCCGTCACGGTTGCCGTCGTGTGAATCGTGCCCGCGTTGACGATCGTCTGCACGCGTCCCTGCGCATCGCTCTTCGCGGTCGTGGGCGTCAGCGTGATGCCGCCCACGTTCGTATCGAGTGAGAACGTCACATCGGCGTCGGCACGCGGGCCGCCCGAAGAATCCTTCACCTCGAAGATGACCGTGGAGGTTTCCTGCCGACCCGCCCCACCCGTGCCCTGCAGCGCGATCTGAGTTGGCGTTGCGGACACGAACGCAATCGAGCCAATGGAACCGGGCGAGACATTGATCGTGCCCGTCGCGGAGAGCTGCTTGCCGCCGATGTTCGCGGTCGCCGTGACTACGTCCGACCCGCTGCAGCCCGACGCGACATACGTCGTGCTCGCAATGCCGGTCGTAGTCACGACCGGCGACGTCACGGTCGCCTTGCCCTGTGCGATACAAGGCGAGTTGAACGTCACGCTCGTGGATTCCGTGTAGAGCACACCATCGGACTGCTGTAGGACGACCTGCAGACCCGTGCTACCGCCTGCGGACAGCGATGCGCTCGTAATGCCCATGGTGCCGGGGTTGAAGCTCGGCCCGGCTGGGCTACCTAGGGAGACCGTCGTGTTGCTCCCATTGTCGGCGCCGGCGCCACCGCCGTTACCGCCACTGCCGCCCGTGGACCCGGGATCCTTGAATTTACTGTCGCCATCCCCGCCGCCACCGCAGGCTGCAAGCACACCGGCGATCGCAATGGCGACCGCGACAAAGCCAACTTTGCGCATGATCCCTACCCGTTTAGAGCCCGTACACACCACACCCGGCGCGCTTTCCCCGGAGCGCGCCGCGAATTGTCAAATCCTCAGTAGACGTTTACCCCTTCGTGCAGGATCTTCGGCGTGACGAAGATCAAGAGTTCGTCTTTGTTGTTGGTCCGGCGCGTCGTTTTGAAGAGTCGCCCCAGCACCGGCACGTCGCCGAGGTAGGGCACCTTCGTCTCGTCCCTGCGTTCTTCGGTCTCCAGGATGCCGCCGAGCACGACGGTCTGACCGTCGTTGACGAGCACCTGCGTGGAAATCTCGCGCGTGTCGATCGAGGGCACGCCGACGCCGCCGCTCGTGACGATGACGGAGCCGACGCTGTCCTTCTTCACGTTCAAGTCGAGAATGATGCGATTGTCCGGCGTGATCTGCGGGGTCACTTTCAGCGACAGCACCGCCTTCTTGAATTCGACGGTGGTGGCGCCGCTCGAAGCGGCCTGCTGATACGGGATCTCGACGCCCTGCTCGATGCTCGCCTCCTTCTGGTTGGCGGTGATCACGTGCGGGGACGACTTGATCTCGCCGCGACCCTCCGCCTGCATGGCCGAGAGCTCGAGATCGACGATGTAGTTC
>DASZSS010000005.1:0-4864 GCA_035548535.1 Steroidobacteraceae bacterium | reverse complement strand
CCGCCCGAGCTCCAATTGATTCGCAGGCGGCTGCCAGCTCATGTCGAACACCCGCTCGCGCGGACGGACGTAGCGCTCGGGGGCGCGATGACATCCGAGGCACCACTGCATCTCGAGTGACGCCACGCGCCACGTGAGCGGCATCTGATCCACTCTGCCGTGACATGTCGAGCAGCCGACGCCCTTCGCGACATGAATGCTGTGGTTGAAGTACACGAAGTCCGGCAACTGATGAATGCGAGTCCAATACACCGGCGCACGTCGCGATGTCGTGTCGAAAAGCGGCGCGAGCACCGGCGCATCGGTGAAGAGTTGCGAGTGGCAGGTGCGGCAGGTCGCGACCGATGGAATGCCAGCAAACGCGGACGTTTCGACGGAAGAATGGCAGTAGCGGCAATCGAGGCCATCGTCACCGACGTGATGCTTGTGACTGAACGGGATCGGCTGCTCGACCGGCACATTGCGCGCGACGGGAGCCTGGGTGGCGACCCGGTACAGGAACGCCGCGGCGACTGCCGCCAGTAGCGCGCCAAGCGCCACTCCTTTCAGCAGCAATAGCTGCCGGGGATGAAATACCTGCGCCATGTGAGAGGGTCGCCGCGCGCGTGCTCAATCTCGATCGGCGGACGCGCGGTGGGCTGGCAGCAAGCCGTGTACCGCGGCGGCCGCGAGTCAGGCTTGCGGCGGCGCGCGCCGATGCGCGTACAACAGCGCGCCCACGCCGATGAGTCCGGCTCCGATACCGATAGCTCGACGGTGCGTCACGACCCAGAGCGCGCGGCTGCGCGCCCGAGCTTCCGGGTCGAAGCGACCGTGCGCGCCGTGATCTCCAGGAGGCGAGCGCCAGAGGTTGTCGGGGCGCGCAGGCGTGACGGGACTGTGGTCGAGCTGCGAGTCGAAGCCGGTGCGGGCGAGGTAACGATCGAGCACCGGCGCGAAGAACCGGTTGGCCCACACGGCAAGCGAGGTCGAAACGCCGACGTTCACTTCGCGGCGGCGATGCTTTGCGGCCCACACGATGGCGCGCGCGGCGACCTCCGGCTGAAAAACAGGCGCCACGGGACGCGGCTCGCGCGGCATGCGCGTGAGACACCAGTCGAACTGCGGCGTATTCAGCGCCGGCATTTGCACCATCGTCACGCGCACGCGGCTCTTGCGGTGGAGCAGCTCGCATCGCAGGGAATCCGTGAAGCCGCGAATGGCGAATTTGGCTCCGCAGTAGGGCGCCTGCAGCGGTATCGCGCGATATGCGAGTGCGGAGCCCACTTGAACGATGACGCCGCGATCGCGCGGAAGCATGCGATGCACGGCCGCGAGCGTGCCATTCACCGTGCCCAGGTAAGTGACTGCCGTGACGCGCTCCACCTCCTTGGGCTGCACGAGCGACACCGGCGAGACGACGGTGACCATCGCGTTGTTGACCCACACGTCGATCGGGCCGAGCTCCGTTTCGACGCGTGCCGCCGCGGCTTCGACGGCATTGCTGTCGGAGACATCGAGCGGAATGGGGAGCGCGCGCCGGCCGAGCTCGCGGATTTCCGCGGCGGCCGCCTCGAGCGCTTCGCCGTTACGCGCGAGCAAGGCCACGTCGGCCCCGTTGGCTGCGAACTCGCGCGCGGCCGCGCGACCGACGCCGGCACTGGCGCCGGTCACGACGACGACGTTCATGCGGTTGAACATGTGTGGCGTGTCTCGTGCGGAGGCTCGGACGAAGCCCGCCGCATACGTCGTGCCCGTGTGCGAGCGTCAGTCCGTTCAGTTCGAGTGAAACGGATCGAATCGCGGCCTCGCGCGGTGACGGAATGATTGTTGCGGCTTGCAATCTTCCATCGAGCTCGAGCGTGGACGGGTCACGCGCACGAGCCCACCGTCGAGCTCGCCCCAGGCGGGCCGCTCCTGAGGAGCCACCATGCCGAATGAAGCCGTTCCGCTTTGCACCGTGATCTACGATGGTCAGCGCGTGTCGGGGCCGGCGGACCGTCCGCTCATCGATTTCCTGCACGCCAACGGAATCGACTTGCCGCACGTCTGCTATCACCGCTCGCTGCGCCCCTTGCAGACATGCGACGCGTGCTGGGTGGAAGTGGGCGGCGAGCTCAAACGCGGCTGCACGCTGCGCTCCGCCGACGGTCTCGAGCTGAGGAGCGCCACCGAGCGGGCGCGCCGCGCGCGCGAGGAGGGGATGGACCGACTGCTCGCGAAGCACGAGCTGTACTGCACCGTATGCGAGAACAACACCGGAGACTGCACGCTCCACAACACATTCGCGCAAATGAATCTGCCGGTGCAGCGCTATCCGTTCCAGCGCAAGCCGTACGAGAAGGACTTCTCGAGTCCCTTCTACACGTACGATCCCGATCAGTGCATCCTCTGTGGTCGCTGCGTCGAGGCGTGCCAGAACGTTGAGGTGAACGAGACGCTCAGCATCGATTACACCGCCGAGCATCCGCGCGTGCTGTGGGACGGCGGCAAGCCGATCGACGAGTCCTCGTGCGTGCACTGCGGGCACTGCGTGACCGTGTGTCCATGCAACGCGCTCATGGAAAAGACGATGCAGCCGGATGCGGGCCCGTTCACGTC
The DNA here is from genome assembly GCA_035548535.1 of Steroidobacteraceae bacterium. Taxonomy (GTDB): domain Bacteria; phylum Pseudomonadota; class Gammaproteobacteria; order Steroidobacterales; family Steroidobacteraceae; genus JADGHX01. The sequence goes on along the minus strand of DASZSS010000005.1, from coordinate 2,284 downwards.
GATGCCGCCCTCGCTGAAGCGCGCGCTCATCGATCTGGTGAAGTCGCTCGAGACCACGATCGGCGCACCGCCCATCACGATGATCTCGCAGCTCGACGCGCATTGGCGCCAGCCCGAGATCAAGCGCACGAAGACGGTGTGCACCTACTGCGGAGTGGGCTGCGCATTCGAGATGTGGACGCGCGATCGCCAGATTCTGAAGGTGCAGCCCGTCGCGGACGCGCCGGCGAACGGCATTTCCACGTGCATCAAGGGCAAGTTCGCATGGGACTTCGTGAACAGCCCGCAGCGCCTCACGACGCCGCTCATCCGCGAGAAGCGGCGCTTTCGCGAAGCGAGCTGGGACGAGGCGCTCGACCTCGTGGCGCGGCGGCTGCTCGAGATTCGCGATCGGCACGGAGCGGAGAGCATCGGCTTCATCGGCTCGAGCAAGGCGAGCAACGAGGAAGCGTATCTCACCCAGAAGATCGCGCGGCTCGTCATCGGCACGAACAGTGTCGACCACTCGTCGCGCTACTGCCAGAACCCCGCGACGATGGGTCTCTTCCGCACGGTGGGCTATGGCGGCGACTCGGGCGGCATCGTTGATATCGAGCAGGCGGACCTCGTCGTGCTGGTGGGCACCAACACGGCCGAAAATCATCCCGTCATCGCGTCACGCATCAAGGCGGCGCACAAGCTGCGCGGACAGAAGCTGCTCGTCGTCGATGTGCGCAAGCACGAGCTGGCGGCGCGCGCCGATCTGTTCCTGTGCCCGAAGCCGAGCACCGATCTCGTGTGGGCCTCGGCGCTGGCGCGCTACATGTTCGAGCACGGCTATGCCGACACGGATTTCCTTGCGCGGCGCGTGAACGGGGTCGACGCGTATCGCAAGTCGCTCGAGCCGTTCACGCTCGAATTCGCGGCAGAGGTGACGGGCGTGCCGCGCGAGCAGCTCATCGCGGCAGGCGAGATGATCGGCAAGGCCGAGCGCGTGTGTCTTCTCTGGGCCATGGGGATCACGCAGCACTCGCATGGAGCGGATATCAGCACGGCGCTTTCGAACTTGCTCCTGGTCACCGGCAACTACGGCCGTCCGGGGACCGGCGGCTATCCCATGCGCGGCCACAACAACGTGCAGGGTGCGAGCGACTTCGGCTGCTTGAAGAACGTGTATCCCGGCTACGAGCACGTCGACGACGAGAAGATCCGCGCCAAGTGGGCGCGCGCCTGGGGCGTACCGCCCGAGCGGCTGTCGAACAAGATCGGGCTCGACAATTTCGACATGGTGCTGCACGCGGGCGAGGGGAAGCTGAAGGCGATGTACGTCATCGGCGAGGAGACCGCGATCTCCGACGCGCACGCAGCGCATACCCAGGATGCGCTCACGAAGCTCGAGTTCTTTGTCGTGCAGGACATCTTTCTGAGCCGCACCGCCGAGTTCGCGGACGTCGTGTTGCCCGCGAGCGCGAGTGTGGAGAAGGAGGGCACCTTCACGAGCACCGAGCGCCGCATCCAGCGCTTCTACGAAGTGATGAAGCCGCTCAGCGGCACTCGGCCGGACTGGCAGATCCTCACCGATCTGGCGCGCCGCATGGGGCACGACTGGGGTTACACGCACCCCTCGCAGATCATGGCCGAGGTTGCCGGAATTGCCGAGATGTTTCGCGGTGTGAGCTATGAGCGTCTCGCCGGCTGGCACTCCCTGCAGTGGCCGGTGAAGGAGGACGGCACGGACACGCCGCTGCTCTACACGGAGCGCTTTCACTCCGCGGACGGCCGCGCGACGCTGTTTCCGCTCGAGTGGAAGCAGCCCGCGGAGGCGCCCGATAGCGAGTACGACCTTTCGCTCGACAACGGCCGTATGCTCGAGCACTTCCAGTCCACCAACCAGACCGGGCAGGGGCCGCGCATCCGGCACGAGGTGCCGGACTGGTTCGTCGAGGTGAGCCCGGAGCTCGCGGCCGAGCGCGGCATCGAGGATGGCACGTGGTTGCGTGTGAGCTCGCGGCGCGATTCGGTGGAGGTGCGTGCGGTCGTCACGGATCGCGTGCACGGAAAGACCCTGTACCTGCCCATTCACCATTCGAAGCCCGCGGCCAATGCGCTCACCGGCGAGCATCACGACCCGGATGTGAATACACCCGGATACAAGGAGACCGCGGTCAAGATGGAAGTGCTGCCGAAGCGCGGCGCGCCGCCGCTGCCGTATCACAACTATCGGTACGGTCACCCGACGCCGAACGGCGGCCCGCACGTCGAGGACAAGTGGCAGCGGCCGGACTACGTGCCGCCGCCGGCACAT
>DASZSS010000004.1:0-6116 GCA_035548535.1 Steroidobacteraceae bacterium | reverse complement strand
CAGGCGCACCTCGAGGCGTGGTACGCGATCATGGGCATGGGCGCCGTATGCCATACGCTGAACCCGCGTCTAACGGCGATACAACTTGCCTGGATGCTGGGTCAGTCCGAGGCGCAGATTCTGATCGTGAGCGCAGATCTGCTGCCGCTGGCAATGCAGGTCGCCGCGGACTCGCCGCTGCTTCAGCGCATTCTGGTGATCGACGGCGAGCCTGCCGGTGAGACCCCTCGCGGCGTGGCGTTACTCGCGCTCGAGCCCTTGATCGAGCGCGCGAGCGGCGAGCTCGAATGGGGCGGGTTCGATGAGTGCGCGCCCAGCGCGCTCTGCTTCACCTCGGGATCGACGGGCGCCCCCAAGGGCGTCACCTACACGCATCGCTCCAGCTTCCTGCACACGTTGAGATTGCTTCAAGCCGATGTGCTCGCGGTGACGAGCAGCGACGTGGTGCTTCCGGTTGTGCCCATGTTTCACGCCAATGCATGGGGAGTCCCTTTCGCGGTGCCGGCCGCGGGCGGCAAGCTCGTTCTACCCGGACGCCATGCAGATGGCGCGAGCCTCGCGCGTTTGATCGCGGCGGAGGGCGTGACGATCGCGGTGGGCGTGCCTACCGTATGGCTCGGCCTGTGCGAGCACGTCGAAGCGACGGGCATGAAGTTGTCTTCGCTTCGGCGCATCGTGGTCGGCGGCGCGCCGATGCCTCCCGCGTTGATGGAACGCATCGAGTCGCAGTTGAGCGTCGTGGTGCAGACGAGCTGGGGAATGACGGAGCTTTCACCGGTCGGCACCTTCGGCGTGTTGAGCAGCCCCGTACGCAATGCCGCGATGTCGGGTCGGCCCGCACTCGGCGTGGATCTGATGCTCGCCGATGAGCATGGCGAGCCTTTGAAGCAGCAGCGCGATCAAGAGGGTCGCCTGTTTGTGCGTGGGTCCGCTGTGATCGAGCGCTACTTCGGACAGGAGCGGCCGGCGACGACTGCCGACGGTTGGTTCGACACGGGCGACCTCGCTCGAATCGATCGGCAGGGAAACCTGATCATCACCGGACGCGCGAAGGACCTCATCAAATCCGGCGGCGAGTGGATCAACCCCGCGGAAATCGAGGCGATCGTTTGCACACTGCCGCAGGTTTCGCTCGCGGCAGTGATCGGTCGGAACGATCACAAGTGGGGCGAGCGGCCGATCCTCCTCGTGGAGTTGCGTGAGGGCCAGGAGATTTCGGATCAGGATCTGCTGGCGTCGTTGCGTGGGCGCGTGGCGTCGTGGTGGATTCCGGACGCGGTGGTGCGCGTGCCGAGTATGCCGCTCGCGGCTACCGGGAAGATCGACAAGATTCGATTGCGAGCGACATTTGGCGGGAGCTGAGAGAGACGGACGCGGCCGGCGGATTCCGGCCGCGGGGCCGGGCGCGAGGATTTCGGGCGGCGGGTTCGCGGTGGCCGCTTCATGCTGGCCACTTAGCTGTGAAAGCAGGACCTGATCTTAGGGTGCCGCGCTGAGGTCGGATTCTTCGTGCCTCCGGGCGTGGGCACGTTCTGGACGGAGGACGGCAACGCGACGCCGGCCCAGGGCCGTACGGAGATCGTGCATCGGGACGACGGGCTGGTGTCGGATTCTTAGCCCTGATCCCCGCGCGCTGGCAGCTACGCCAACACGTAGACGCTCAGCCACTGCGCGACCAACGCCGGTCGCGCGGCGCCCTCGATCTCCACCGTCACATCATGAGTGACCGCCATCTGCTTCGGCGCCCGCTCTTCAATCTGCTTCAGCACGAACCGCCCCCGAATTCGCTCACCGGACTTCACCGGTGTCACGAAGCGCACCTTGTTGAACCCATAGTTGAGCTGCGCGACGACACCCTCAACCTCAGGCACCGCCTCGTACGACATGCGACTCAGCAGCGAAAGCGTCAAAAACCCGTGCGCAATGGTGGTTCCGAACGGTGAGCTCCTGGCACGCTCCGGATCGACATGGATGTACTGATGGTCATCCGTAACATCAGCGAACGCAGTGATGCGCGCCTGATCGATCGTGATCCAGTCCGTCACGCCGATTTCCCGATCGACCCAGCCTCGAAGCTCGGCCCACCCGACGATTCGCTTCGCCATATCAGAGCACTTCAAACAAGCCCGCCGCTCCCATGCCACCGCCGACGCACATCGTCACGACGACATAGCGCACCCCTCTGCGCTTGCCCTCGATCAGCGCATGTCCCACCATCCGCGCACCCGACATGCCATACGGGTGGCCGATCGAAATCGCGCCGCCATCGACGTTCAGCCGCTCATCGGGGATGCGGAGCTGGTCGCGGCAATAGAGAACCTGCACGGCGAACGCTTCGTTGAGCTCCCACAGTCCGACGTCCTCCATCTTGAGCCCGAAGCGCGCGAGCAGCTTCGGTACGGCAAACACCGGCCCGATGCCCATCTCATCCGGTTTCGTGCCCGCAACGGCCATGCCGACATATCTGCCCAGCGGCCGCAACCCGCGCCGCTCCGCCAGCTTCGCATCCATGACGACCACAGCCGACGCGCCATCCGAAAGCTGGCTCGCGTTTCCGGCTGTGATGCAGCCATTCGCGCGAACCGGAGTGAGTGCAGCGAGCTTCTCGAGCGTCGTGTCGGGACGGCTGCCTTCATCCTTCGTCAATGTCACTTGCTTCTGAGAGGTGGCGCCCGACGCCTTGTCGGTGACGAGCATGGTGGCAGTGACGGAAACGATCTCATCATCGAGTCGGCCGGCCGCCTGAGCCGCGGCCGTGCGCTGTTGTGATTGCAGCGCATAGGCATCCTGCGCCTCCCGACTGATGTTGTATCGCTTCGCGACGACTTCGGCGGTGTCGATCATCGGCATGAAGATGTCTTCATGCATCGCTACGAGCTCAGGATCCGGCTCGACGCGGAACGCTGGAGTCTGAACGAGCGAGATGGAATCGACGCCACCCGCGACGACGACGTCCATGCGATCGATGATCACCTGCTTCGCGGCTGTCGCGATCGCCATCAATCCACTGGCGCACTGTCGATCTATTGTCTGCCCGGCCACGGAGATCGGAAGGCCGGCGCGCAGTGCGGCGGTCCGACCAATCGTGTGCTGCAAGCCCTGAGGCATCGCGCAACCGAGAATGCAGTCTTCGATCTCGCCGGGCTCGACCCGCGCGCGCTCGATTGCAGCGCGGATCGCATGCGCGGCCAACGTCGGAGACGGCGTGAGATTGAACGCGCCACGATAGGCTCGGCCGATCGGCGTGCGCGCAGTCGAAACAATCACGGCATCGCGCATGGCTCAGGTCGTTCCTTTCTGTCCACGCCGATAGCCCGCCTTGGCGAGCTCGTGGGCGCTTTGAAGCATGCCGTTCTCAGGGATCGACTCGTCGGTCCTGTCTGAAATCTCAGCCAATCTCGCGAGAATCTGTTCCGGCGCGTCCTCGCTGCGACCGACGAAAATGCCCCGCGTCAGCGTGATATGCGCGCGCTCCACTCCGCCGGCGCCCGCGCACAGGATGGCGCGATTCGGCGCCTCCTTCGCGACGAGAGCGAGCAGCGCCGGACTCACTGCCGCGGGATCGAGGAGTTTCAGCTCTTCCTCGGGCAGCAGGCCATCGAGCATGCGCGTTGCCGCCGACGGCGCGAGGCAATTCACGTGCACGTTGTACTTCGCGCCTTCGAGCCCGAGCGTCTGCATGAAGCCCACCAGAGCGAGCTTCGCCGCGCCATAGTTCGATTGGCCGAAGTTGCCGTAGAGGCCGGACGACGACGTCGTCATCACGATGCGGCCGTAGTTCTGGCCGCGCATCAGCTCCCACACGGCCTTCGTGCAATACACGCTGCCCATGAGATGAACCTCCACGACGGCGCGGAAGTCATCGAGGCTCATCTTCGCGAACGTCTTGTCGCGCAGGATGCCGGCGTTGTTCACGAGAATGTCGACGCGGCCCCAGCGTTTCACCGTGTCCGCGACCATCTCATCGATCTGCTTCCAGTCCGTGACGGAGGCGCCGTTCGCCACCGCCTGCCCGCCGCGCGCCTGGATCTCGCGCACGACGCTTTCTGCCGCTGAAAGGGAGCCGCCGCGACCGTCCGCCGCGCTGCCCAGATCATTGACGACGACTTTCGCGCCCCGCTCCGCAAGCAGCAGCGCGTGAGCGCGGCCCAGGCCGCCGCCGGCGCCCGTCACGATCGCCACTTGGCCGGTCAAATCGATCTTCATGCTCACACCGATGCTGGAAGCCGTCAGCAGCGACGGCGCGAGCAGCGTAATTCGCGCGGCCGGCCGCGGTCAATTATTTTTGAGTTTTCGTACCAGTTTTACGGGAGCGGCCGACCAGTGCCGGCCGCGGGCGAGCGCCCGCAGGTCATACAGGAACTCTTTGCGGACGTTGACCAGGTCTGACGTCGTCGCGCCAATGGCGAGCAGCCGAACGAGCTTGCCGACGAAGAGCGCCTGCATGAGCAACCCGTCGAGCGCTCGCGGGCGATCGGTCAACGGACGCAGCAGACGACTCCACGCCTGAGTCTGAGCGTCGATCACGCCCCACACCGTCGGACGCAGCGAGTGATGGCGAGCCGCCGCGAGCCGCACGGGGAAATCGGCCAGACTGACGAGGCCAAACTCAGTGGCTTCGCGAACGAACACGGTCGCGGTCAGATCGGCCACGCGGTCGATGTCGATCGACTTCACATCGACACCCGCCATCACCTGTCGATAGCGCTCTTTCGAGTTCTCGAACAGACGGACTTGCGCCGCCTGCAAGAGCGATTCAATGGACGAGTAGTAGTAGATCGGCGCCGTCGGACTGACGCCCGCCTGCTTGGCGATCGCGCTGAACGTGACGCCTCCTGCGCCGTCCGTTTTCAAAAGCTCTAACGCGGCGGCGAGAATGCGCTCGCGCGTCTGCTCAGACTTGCGGGCTTTACGCGCGGGCTCCTCCGTGACGCCGCCTCTGTCGGATGCCTTCGCGCCGCGTACCTTCCACGCTTCATGCGGATCGGCCCCATCGCGCAGAACCGCAGTGATCTGCGACTCCTTCAAGCCCAGCGGAATCACGATCAGCAACAGCCCGATGATCATGTCGATCGCCGATCGGGCGACGTCCTCCGGCGCATCGAGCTCGTGAACGCGCGCGATCTGGCTCCAGATCTCGAAGAGGCGCGCGAACCACGCTCTCGCGAGCGTGCGAGTGTCCTGATGGCGAGCCCCGTCCAGGATGATCTCGCACCAGGCCAGCGTGCCGGTGCGATATTTGCCCGTGGCATTGATGACGAGCCTGCTCACGAGATCGCGGACAGAGGTCCCAGGCTCTGCGCGATGCCGTTCCGCCACTCTGCGAAACGCGTCGACATACCCCGCGAGAAGCTGGGCCGAGGCGACGGCGATGATGTCGGCCTTCGTCTTGTAGTAGTAGGTCGTTGCCGCGAGCGATACGCCGGCGCGCTCGGCGACGCGGCGATGCGTGACGCTCGCGATGCCATGGTCGGCGATCACGGCGATCGCCGCCTCCGCGATGAGCCGCTGGCGCTGCGCCGATCTTTCCTGCTTGGGGGCGCGGCTACGGGCTGCCGCAGCCGGCTCGGCCTTCATCGCGAGTGACGTGGACCTCGTCGCTTTCGAACGCATGTATTGGTACGGTCATTCAAAGTTTCGGGGGGATGATACCGCGCGGACCGTCTGGCTGCCGGTGCGCCGGGCGGCCGCCTACCGAGCGGCGCACTCGATTCGCCGATACGTTCATTCGGCGTCAGGGTGCACACGGTCTTAGGAACGAAGGACTCGCAGGTTCAAATTCTGTGGGCGGATTGTGCTGTACCGGCAGTACGGATGCGGGTCCGGTAGGTAGTCAGTGCCGGCGGCGTAAGCACGGCGCAAACGTCAAGGTCGCGGGTCAGCAGAGTCGAGCCGTGCAACATCGCGGCGAAGCCCCCGACGATGACGAACTCTATCTCAGCGTCGCAGAGGCGCTGAAGAAGGCGATTGAGATCGGTCACGGAGCTGCCGCCCCACTCTTTCGAGTTCGAGCGCGAGGTTCAAAGCTTCCTGGTGCTGAATGGCGCGCTTCTCGTAGCTATACGAGAGGCTCGCGTCCATCAGGCTCAGGTCGAAACCTGCCTTCTCAGCGTCCT
>DASZSS010000003.1:0-10735 GCA_035548535.1 Steroidobacteraceae bacterium | reverse complement strand
TCCCAATCGTGCGTGTCGTGCGGCGACACCTGGAAATGACACGCGAGCTTGCCGGTATCCACATCGAGCGCAACGATGCTCGCGGTATAGAGGTTCGCGCCTTTGCGTCCCTGTCCGGCGAACACGGGGTTCGTGTTACCCGTGCCCCAGTAAATGAGGTTGAGATTTGGATCGTACGTTCCGGGCTGCCACGTGCCGCCGCCGCCATGAAGCGCCGCCTCCACACTCGGCCACGTCTCGATGCCCGGTTCGCCGGCGCCCGGCGTCGACCACCAGCGCCACTGCTCCGCGCCCGTCTCGGGATCCAGCGAGACGAGAAAACCGCGGATGTCCATCGCGTCGCCGCCGACACCGACGAGCACGTGATTTTTGACGACGAGCGGTGCGGTCGTCGTGAAGTACTGCAGGCGCGCATCGGCGATCTGCTTCCGCCAGCGCTCCTTTCCTGTCCCGGAGTCGAGGCAGATCACCCAGTTGTCCGGTCCGAGGAAGTACAGCCAGTGGCGGTACATACCCAGACCGCGATTCCCGACGAGATGCCCACCGTGATCGACCCACGAATAGCTCCACAGCTTCGTGCCCGTGCGTGCGTCGACCGCATACACATTGTTCGGGATGGTGAAGTACAGCATGCCGTCGACCATCAACGGCGTGGACTTGATCACCGGCACCGGCGCGCCGCGCTGCGCGCCGACGTCCGTGATGCGATAGCTCCACTGGAGCTGCAGTGACGAGACATTCCGGTCGTCGATCTGCTTCAGTGTGCTGAAGCGAGTGCCGGTGTAGTCCCCGTTGAATGTCGGCCACGAGCTCGTCGGTGGCTGGCCGAGGCTCGCGCTATCAACTTCGCTCGCGAGCGATGACGAGAAGAGCGCGCCGACGAGAAGCAGCCGCCACGCGGCAGGGTGCAGCTTCATTTCAGGCTCTCCAGGTACGCCGTGACATTGATCATGTCGGAGTCGGCAAGGTTGCCGATCATGGCGACGTGCGGTGCGAGCGGATCATGGAGCTCGACCGCGACATCGGCCCCGCGCTCGATGACGACGGGCCGGCCGGAGTCCTCGACGAGCACCACGCGAAAGTCATCGATCTGCTGTACGCGGCCTTGCCAGGTCTGTCCGGGCAAGCGCACGACCGCGGTGATCGCGCGTTCGGGCGTGCGCGGCGGCATGATCCAGTAGCGCTGCAGGTCCACCGGCCGCCACTTCGCCGCGAGCCCTTTGAGATCGCCCGTCACGGAATGGCATTGCAGACAATGAGCCGCGACGAAGCGGGCGCCCTTCTTCTTATCGCCGAGCAGGATGTTCTCGACCCGGTACGTGCCCCGGTTCGCAACGTCCTCGATCTGCTGATGCAGAAACTCCGCGATGTCCTTGCGCTGCTGCTCGCTCAACGTCGGGAAGGCCGGCATGCCCTTGTCGGGGCGGCCGGTCTTCAGGAATTCCGCAATTTCTGCGCCGTGCTGATCCGTCAGCACGAGCTCAGAGTAGATGAGACTCGGCCCCTCCGCGCCACGCGCGAGCGGGCCGTGACAGAAGCCGCAATTCGCGGCATACACGGGTGCGCCGCGCTTGGCCGCTTCGGCGTCGGGAAGTGGACCGAGTCCGAGGAACTCACGAACCGCCTGCCCCGACCGCGCGCTCGGCGGCCGACTCGGTGCCGAAGCCTGCGCGAGCAACGTCATCGGCAGAGACGCAAAGAGCACGAAGACGAGGACGTTGCGCGAGCTCGCGCGGCGCGGCTTTCCCAGCGGGGCACTCATTTGGCCGTCCATCCGCCATCGATCAGGATATCGGTGCCCGTGATGAACCCCGCCGCCTCCGAGCACAGGTAGCAGGCGAGCGCTCCGATCTCCTCCACCCTGCCCCAGCGCCCCACCGGCAGGCTCGCCAGAAACTGGCGATTGGCCTCGGGGTTGTTGATGACCGGCGCGTTCATGTCCGTCCCGAAGGGGCCCGGGCTGATGCCGTTCACCGTGATGCCGTCCGCGGCCACTTCGAGCGCCAGTGCGCGCGTGAATCCGAGCAGGGCCGCCTTCGCCGAGGAATAGGCGGTGCGCTCCGGCAGTGAAACGTGGCTCAGTATAGAAGCCATGTTGATGATGCGGCCGTAGCCGCGGCCTTGCATGTGAGGCAGGAAAGCGCGCGACATCAGGAAGGTGCTGATGAGGCTCGAATCGATGACGCTGCGAAATTCGTCGAGCGAGAAGTCCAGGAGCTTCTTGCGGATGTTCGTGCCCGCGTTGTTGACCAGGATGTCCACCGGGCCCAGCGCCTCGCGCACGGCCTTGGAGAGCGCCGCGACTTCTGTCTCGCGGGTCACATCGGCGACGAAGGTCGCCGCTTTGCCTCCCGCGTCGACGATCGCGGCCTTCACCTTCTGCAAGCGCGCGTCGTCGCGCGCGACCAGCGCAATGGAAGCGCCGGCTGCGGCCAATGCGACGGCCATCGCCTCGCCGAGCCCGCGGCTGGCGCCGGTGATGAGGGCGATGCGCCCGGTCCGATCGATCTTCATGTGTGCTGCTTCTCGGGGTCGAGGACTATCCAGCAAGCGGCAGCGGCGAGCGATGCCGCCACCATCAGATACAGGAGCAGGTTCCAGTCGCCGGCCGAGCGCGCGAGGATCAAGCCGCCGCCGACGGGCGCGACGAAGCCCGCGAAATTTCCGAACATGTTCATGGCGCCGGATGTCGTGGCCGTGTGCCGGCGGCCGATGTCGACGCAGGCGTTCCACGAAATCGGCATGGTGAGATCGCTGCAGAAGCTCGCGAGTGCCATGGCGAGCATGGCAATGGGCGTGCTGGGGATGCGCGTGACGGCGAAAAGCAGGATTGCGGACAAGAGAAAGCCGCAGAACGCGATCGCACGCCGCGGGATCCGCGCGGCGGCGAACCCCGCAACGAGTGAGCCGACGCCACCGAAGAGCAGCGGCAACATCGCATAGCCCGCGGCCTGGGCCGCCGTGAGATGCCGCGCCTCCATGAGATACGTCGGCAGCCACGTCACGTAGAAGTACCACACGAACGAGAAGCAGAAGTACTGCAGGACGAGAATCAGCACCGGCACGTTGAGCAACGAGCGATGCCACTGTGCCGCGCCTTCGCTCGTCGCGGCGCGCGCGTCCTGGAGAAATCTGAGCTCTTCCGCATTAACGGCGGGATGCTCCGCCGGGTCATCGCGGAACCAGAGAAAGAAGACGATCGCCCAGACGATGCCGAGCGCCGCGAGCACGACGAACGCCCAGCGCCATCCCTGCCACTGCACGAGCGCGAGGACGAGCGGCGGAGTGAGCGCGCCGGCCCAACGCGTGCACGCCCACATCAGCGCTTGCGCGCGCAGGCGTGCTTTCAGCGGCAACCAGGTGCTCAGCATCCGCGTGAGATTGGGAAAGCACCCCGCCTCGCCGGCACCGAACAGGAAGCGCGCGACCCAAAGCGAGCTGAAGGACCACGCGGCGCCGGTCAGCGCGGTGAACGCGGACCATCCCACGACGATGCGCGTCAGCGTCTTGCGCACGCCGAAGCGGTCGCCGAGAAGCCCGCTCGGCACCTCGAACAGCGCATAGGCGAGGCCGAACGCGCCGAACACCATGCCGAGCTCGGCCTTGCCGAGATGCAGATCCGCCTGGATGTCCGCCGCGGCCTGGGAGATCGCGACCCGCTGCATGTAAGCGAGCGCCGCGAGACTGATCGCGAACGCGGTGACCCGATAGCGCGTGGTGCTCGCCGTCACGCGCGCGGCCGTCCCTTGCCGCGGTGACGAAGTGCAGGCTGGTCTTTCGAACCCATACGCATCCCCCGAATCCGGAGCCTTGCCAGCCCACAGGCTGCGGCTTACTCTTCTTGAGCCCTCTGGAACTGTATACTATAGTCACTCGCCCTCGTGTCAAACCCGCACGCTCGTGGTCATCGGGGGCTGCCGAGTGTGATAGAACATGCTGAATTTCAGATAAGTCAGGACACGCACATGCCTCCCGATCTCGTCGCTCCTGGCACGGCGCCCCTCGCGCGCCCCACCCCTTCAACCCTCAAATCGCATATTTTCAACGGGCTGCGGGAGGCCATCGTCTCGGGCCGCTATCGGCCCGGCGAGCGCCTGAACGAAAGCAAGATCGCGCGTGAGTTCGGCATCAGCCGCATTCCGGTGCGCGAGGCGCTGATGCAGCTGCAGGAGCACGGCCTCGTCATGAATCTCGAGCGCCGCGGCATGTTCGTCACGCAGCTCGGCGAAGAAGACGTGCAGCGTATCAACAGCCTGCGCGTGGTGCTCGAGGCCGAGGCGCTGAAGCTCTGTCGCCTGAAGATCAGCAAGCAGGATGCGGCGCGCCTCACGGACATCATGGAGCGCATGGAAGCCTGGACGGAACGAACCGAGATGGACGCGGCGGCGCTCGATCTGGAGTTCCACCGCACGCTGTGGCAGGCCGCCGGCAATCCCTATCTGACCAAGACGCTCGACTCGCTCGTGACCTCGCTCTTTGCCCACAAGGCGCTCGAATACGTCAGCGCGGACCTCAAGCGCTGGAGCCTGCATCATCACCGCGCGCTGCTCGATGTCGCGCTGGGTCATTCGAACATCGAGCCCGAGGCCGCGATCATCATTCACCTGCGTACCGCGTACAACGAGCCCGAGCGCTTCTCGAGCTTTGGTGCCGCGAAAGCGCCGGCGGAGGAATCCGCGGCCGGCAAAACCCGCAAGCGCAAAGCGTGATTCATGGCGGAAGACGCAGCTGATTCGCGTGCCGCGCCTGCTGTCGAGCAGAGCCTGGCGGGCCGAGTAGCCCTGGTCACGGGATCGGGCCGCGGGCTCGGTCGCGCCATTGCGCAGCAGCTCGCGCAACTCGGCGCGGTGCTCGCGATCCACGATTTGTCCGAACATTCGCCGGCGGAATACGGCGAGGCCGCGACGCTCAGCGAGAGCGCGCGCAGCCTGTTCGGGCCGGACGGGCGCGGTACGGTGGTCACCGGCGACGTCACAGATGAGGCGGCGGTCCAACGCATCGTCGAATCGGTGCACGCCACTCTCGGCCCGATCTGCATTCTCGTGAACTGCGCCGGAGGCGATATCGGCGCGCGCGGCACCAAGCCCAATCCGAACGGCGCGACCGCCTTCCAGCTCGACGATGCGCGCGCCGTCATCGATCGCAACCTGATCGGAACCATGCTCATGTGCCGCGCCGTCGCTCCAGCGATGGCGGCGCGCAAGAACGGCGTGATCATCAACATCGCTTCGGTGGCCGCGCACTACGGAAGCTGTACCGAAGTAGCCTATGCGTGCGCGAAGGCGGCAGTCGTTCACTACACGCGGTGTCTCGCCGCTGAAGTGCGCGAAGCGGGCGTGCGCGTGAATTGCGTGAGCCCTGGCCCGGCGAAGACGGCGCGCTTTCTCGCAACGCGCGGCCACGACGCGGCGATGATGCAGGAAGGCCCGTCCTTGCGGCGTTACGCCACCGCGCCGGAAATCGCGGACGCGGTCGCGTTCCTGGCTAGTGACCGCGCTCGCTTCGTGAGCGGACAGGTTCTGCGCGTCGACGGCGCTGCCGGGCTGTACGCCGCCTGATATGAACGGGCGGCTTACAGGCAAGACGTGTCTCGTCACGGCAGCGGCGCAGGGCATCGGTCATGCGATCGCCGGCGCCTTCCTGCGCGAAGGCGCGCAGGTCATCGCCGTCGATATCAAGGAGGAGGGATTGCAGCGCCTGACTGGCGCGCAAACGGAACGCCTGGATGCGACCGATGCGACGGCCGTCGCCGCGCTCGCTTCGCGCTTCCCGCAGGTCTCGGTGCTGGTCAACTGCGTCGGATACGTTGCGAGCGGCACCATTCTCGATACGTCGGCCGAGGAGCTGCAACGGAGCTTCGTCGTCAACGTGCAGTCGATGCACCTGCTGATCCGCGCGTTCCTGCCCGCAATGCGCGCGCGGCGGCAGGGCTCGATCATCAATATCGCCTCCGTGGTCTCCTCCGAGATGGCCGCGCCGGACCGCTATGCGTACGGCACGACCAAGGCCGCGGTCATCGGGCTGACGAAATCGGTCGCGCGCGACTTTGTCGCGGACGGAGTGCGCTGTAACGCCATTTGCCCCGGGACCGTCGAGACCCCTTCCCTTCACGAGCGCATGGCGGCGACGGGCAACGTCGAGAAGGCGCGCGCGGCATTCATCGCGCGCCAACCGATGGGCCGGCTCGGGACACCCGACGAGGTCGCGGCCGTTGCCGTGCTGCTCGCGTCCGATGAAGCGAGCTTCATGACCGGCAGCCACATCGTCATCGACGGCGGGATGAGCCTCTAGCGGCGCAGGCGTGCCGCCACATCGGTCGTGAGGCGAAAGACCGTGCTCGAGCGCAACGTCTCGCCCGGCCGCAACAGCGTGGACGGAAAGCGCGGCTCGTTCGGACTGTTCGGAAAATGCTCGGTCTCGAGCGCCAGGCCGTCGCCTTGTCGCAGCGTCGTGCCGGCGGCCGATACCACCGCACCGTTCATGTGATTCGCCGAGTACACCTGCACACCAGGCTCGGTTGTCCGCACTTCGAGCAAGCGTCCGCTCGCGGGATCGTACATGCGCACGGCCAAGGGCAGCGGATCGCCCGCGGGCTTGCGGAGCACGAAGTTGTGGTCGTAACCCCTCGCGTACAGCATCTGCTGCTCGCTCGAGCGAATGCGAGCACCGATGGGCGTGAGCTCACGGAAGTCGAGCGCCGTTCCGGCAACCGGCGCAAGCTCGCCCGTGGGAATCTGGTCCGCGTCCGTCGGCGTGTACTCGTCCGCCATCACCTGGAGCTGCTGATCATAGACATCACCGGAGCCGTTGCCGGCGAGGTTGAAGTAGACGTGATTCGTGAGGGTCACGACCGTCGGCTTGTCCGTCGTGGCTTCGTAGTCGAGCCGCAATTCGTTCGCATCGTTCAGCGTATAGGTCACCGCGATGTGCATCTCTCCCGGGAAGCCCTGCTCGCCATCGGGACTCACGCGCGACAGCACGACGCCGGCGCGATCGCGCTCACGAACCGACTGCGCGCTCCAGACGAGCGCACCGTAGAACGGGCGCCCCGAGTGCAGCGTGATCCCGCGCGGATTGGCGGGAAGGTCGTAGTGACGCCCATCGATCGTGACGCCGCCTTTGATCCGATTGGCGTAGCGGCCGATGAGGCTGTTGAGGCCCCCGTTCGCCTCGTACGACTTGAGGTCGGGAAGACCCAGCACGACGTTCTTGATCCGCCCGCGGCGATCCGGTGCGTCGAGCTCCGCGATGATGCCGCCATAGTCGAGAATCTTGGCGGTGACCCCGTGATCGTTGCTCAGCGTGTAAACATGAACGGCGCGACCGTCGGTCGTCGTACCATAGTCGGCCACGGTGACTTGCGGCGCGGCCAGCGCGCCCGTGCTCGAGCACAACGCGAGCACGGCGGCGAGCGGTGCTCTTTGCCGCGTTGATAGTTGGGAGAAAGCATGGGCGTACACGATTCACGCTCCGTCGGGCCGCTGGCCCTCATCGTCATGGGGGTGAGTGGCAGTGGGAAATCGACGCTGGGCGCAGCGCTCGCCGGCGCGCTCGGGTGCCCGTTCCTCGAAGGCGATGAGTTTCACTCGAGCGAAGCGGTCGGCAAGATGCGCGCGGGGATCCCTCTCACGGACGAGGATCGCTGGCCGTGGCTCGATCGCCTCGGCCGCGCGATCGCGGCGGCGGTCGCCGAACGCGGCGTCGCGGTCGCGAGCTGCTCGGCTCTGAAGCGCGCCTACCGTGATCGCCTGCGCGCGGTGATCGCGGCGCCTGTGCGTTTCATCCTGCCGGAAGCGAGCCGCGACGAGTTGCTGCGACGAATGTCGAGTCGCACCGGTCACTACATGCCTCCAACCCTGCTCGATAGCCAGCTCGAGACACTCGAGCGCCCTCACGCCGATGAGCATGCGATCACCGTCGATGCGCTCGCCGCGACGGCGACCGCGTGCGAGCAGATCCTGGGAGCGCTTCGGGGCGCACATTGACGTCGGCCCTAGAGCACCTGGCTCAATAGAAAGACGAGCGCGAGCCCGACGACGGAGATGATCGTCTCCAGCACCGACCAGGTGCGGAACGTCGCAGGCGTGTCGGTGCCCACGTAACTCTTCACGAGCCAGAAGCCGGGGTCGTTCACGTGCGAGAAGAACACGGAACCGGCACCGATCGCGAGCACCGTCCATTCGGGTGAAGCGCCGGAGGCGGCGATGGCGCCCGGCATGATCCCGGCGGCCGTGATCGTCGCGACCGTGGCGGAGCCGGTGGCGAGCCGCACGGCGACTGCAATGGACCAGCCGAGCAGAATCGGCGACCAGGAACCCGATTTCGCCAAGCGCGCCAGCAGCTCCGCAAATCCCGTGCTGACCAGCACTTGTTTGAGCGCACCACCGGCGCCGATGGCGAGCAGGATTGCGCCCGCCGGCTGCATCGTCTCCAGCCAGATCGCCTGCTGCACCTCTCGCTTTCCCATGCGCCGGCCAAACAGCAGCGGCAGGGCCACGAGGCATGCGAGCAGCAGTGCGAGCACGGGATTGCTCGCGACGGATAACCATGCCACGTGCGGCGCGAGATCGGCCGGCAGCAGTGATTCGATCTGACCGGCGACGATCAAGCCCACCGGCAACAGCACGACGAGCAGCGCGCGCCACA
Organism: Steroidobacteraceae bacterium; assembly: GCA_035548535.1. Lineage (GTDB taxonomy): Bacteria > Pseudomonadota > Gammaproteobacteria > Steroidobacterales > Steroidobacteraceae > JADGHX01. The sequence goes on along the minus strand of DASZSS010000003.1, from coordinate 2,089 downwards.
CGGGCACTGCTTTGCCCTCGAAAACAGGCGCCACGGGAACGACCGCCGCCAGCGACGCGCGACGCGCAGCAAATCGCGCGAACACCGGACCCGCGAGGATCGCCGTCGGAACCGCGACGATCAGGCCGTACGCGATGGTGCGCCCGAGATTCGCCCCGAGCGCACCAATCGCGATGAGCGGACCGGGGTGCGGCGGCACCAATGCGTGCACGACGGACAAGCCGGCCAGCGCGGCGAGCATGAGCTCGAGCTTCCTCGCGTCGCGCCGCTGCGCGTCGGGCAACACGGTCACGGCACTCGCGATGATCGGCAGGAGGAGCACGAGCCCCGTTTCAAAGAACAGCGGCAACCCGATCACGAGCGCGACCAGCAGGCTCATCCACGGCGCACGCCGCAGCTCCGCGTCGCCGATCATGAGGCGCGCGAGGCCTGCAGCGCCGTCCGAGAGCTGCAGCATCGAGGCGAGCGCCAGTCCGAGCGCGACGATGAGGCCGGTGCCGCCCAGAATGTCGCCCGCGCCCTTCTGCACGGCCTTCGCGGTGTCCATCATCGAAAGGCCGCCGAGCGGACCGATCGCGAATGCCCCGCACAGCAGCGCGAGGAAGGGATGCAGCCGGCCTCGTACGATGAGCGCGATCGCGAGCGCGATGCCCGCGATCGCGGCGAGCACCAGCCGAAGATCGCCCCCCGCCATTCAGCTCACGACCGCCGCGACGGATCTGCGGCCGCGAGGTCCACCGAATACAGCGAATGATGCGTGAGGATGAAGAGAGTCCGGCGATCCGCGCCCCCGATCACGAGCTGCAGCGGACGCTCCGGCACATCGATACGCCCCACCTCTTCGCCGTTGGAGCCATACACGAAGATCTGGCCATTCGCGAGATACACGCGGCCGGCTGCATCGCTCACGACACTTTCGCCGCCCCGCTCGACGAACACCTTCAGGTCCTCGAGCGAACCCTTCGGCCCGAGCGTCGCCGTGTACGTTCGCGCCTCGGAGGGTGCGCTGATATAGAGACGCGTGCCCGGTTTCGCAACGGTGAAGCCGTACGTGTCCAGGGAATGCGAGAAGCGCCAGCCGCGATGATCGGGCGGGCCCTGATGGAACACGCGGAACGCCGGCAGCACGAGACTTCCGTCGGGCGATGCGTACTCGCGCGCGGGTGCGGCGCCCACCTCGCGTGCGAACAGCTCCGCGACCGTATTGAACTGATCGGTCGCGGGATTGTACTGATCGCGGAATTCGCCGTTCACCCACCAATTCACCGGCATGGCGAGCGCGGCATCCGGATGCGAGCCCGCAGGCTCTGCCTGAATCCGCGTGATCGCTCCGTCCTGAGCGCTGGGATCCAGGCTGTACACACTGCCCTCGTATCCGGACGACGACAGCACCAGCAGATGGTCCGAGCGATCCACCGCCAGATTGACGGCGTCCAGCGGATGGCTGCTCACGATGCCGAGACCGCGCTCGGCGCTCCAGCTATGAATGTGCTGAAAGATGCGATCGATGAAATAGAGCGTGCCGTGGGAGTCGACGCCACCGCCGCCGAGCGCGGCAAAGCCGCCGGCGAGCTTCTTCACCGCGGTACCCTGCGGGAACGTCGCCGCAGTCACGGGCGGCGGCGGATCACCGGCGATGTCGAGCCGCGCGAACTCGCGCTCGCGCACGGTGAGCCCGTGCGTCACATCCTCGATCGCATTCTCGAACGGATACTTGCTCAAGCGCAGAAAGGTCGCGCAGTCGTCGCCGTCGCACGTGGCGAATCCGCTCTCCGCGTTCACGTGAACGTTGCGGAACCGCACGTTGCGCACGTTGAAGAGCCGCACCGCCGCGGGCGCCGGTCCTAGCGTGCGCGTCACGCGATACCCGTGATAGTTCGCCACGAGGATGTCCTGCGAATCGCGCATTTCGAGAGACACGGCATGCAACCCCTCGCCGTACTCCTCTTCGGTCTGCGGCGCGAGCAGCTCCCAGTTGGCGACGCGATTGAAGACGAACTCGTTGCGCACGTGATGCTCGACGGACATCTCGTACACGTGGCCCGGCACAGTGGTGTCGGACACGTAGAGTCCGGCACTGGCATACGTG
>DASZSS010000002.1:0-3586 GCA_035548535.1 Steroidobacteraceae bacterium | reverse complement strand
AGGCGGTGTCGACGCGGCGCGATCTCCTGCCGAGCGACATCGCGGACGAGCTCGCGAAGCTGCAGGATCGCGTGCCGCCGTTCTCCGGCGCGCTCGCGCGCGCGGCCATCGAGCGCGCCTACGGCCGTCCGGTCGCGGACGTCTTCTCGGAGTTCGACGAGACCCCCCTCGCCGCCGCCTCGATCGCACAGGTGCACGTCGCGCGCTTGCGCACCGGGCAGGAGGTGGTCGTGAAGGTGCTGCGGCCGGGCATGCGCGCGGTGATCCAGCGCGATCTCGAAGTGCTCTACGCGCTCGCCGAGCTCGCTCACCGCTACTGGCCGGAGGCGCGCCGCCTGCGCCCGATGGAGGTCGTGCGCGAGTACGAGAAGACCATCATCGACGAGTTGGACCTCATGCGCGAAGCGGCCAACGCCGCGCTCTTGAAGCGCAATTTCGCCGGCTCGCCGCTGCTCTACGTCCCCGAGGTGTACTGGGACTACTGCCGGGTCGACGTGATGGTCATGGAGCGCATCCATGGCGTGCCCATCAGCGACATGGCGGCGCTGCGCGCGAAGGGCGCGGACATCCCGAAGCTCGCGCGCAACGGCGTCGAGATCTTCTTCACGCAGGTGTTCCGCCACAATTTCTTTCACGCGGACATGCACCCCGGCAACATCTTCGTGTTGCTCGACGACCCGGCGAATCCGCGCTATGCCGCGGTCGATTTCGGCATCATGGGCACGCTCGATCCGCGCGATCAGCACTACCTCGCCGAGAACTTCCTCGCGGTGTTCGATCGCGACTACCGCCGGGTCGCGGTGCTGCACGTCGAGTCCGGCTGGGTGCCGCCCGATACGCGGGTCGACGAGATGGAATCCGCGATCCGCACGGTGTGCGAGCCGATCTTCGACAAGCCGATCAAGGACATCTCGTTCGGCACGCTGCTGCTGCGGCTGTTCGAGATCTCGCGGCGCTTCAACATGGAAGTGCAGCCGCAGCTCATCCTGCTGCAGAAGACGCTGCTCAACATCGAGGGACTCGGCCGCGATCTCTACCCCGATCTCGACATCTGGAACACCGCGAGCCCGATCCTGCGCGAGTGGATGCGCGAGCGCGTGAGCCTGCGGACGGTGTTCAAGACGCTGCGCAAGGAATGGCCGGAGATCCTCGAGGGCGCGCGCTCCCTGCCCGGGCTGCTCGCGCGCATGGTCCAGCGCGCGCAGTACGGCACGCTCCGCCTGCAAATCGAGTCGCCGGAAATTGCCAGCCTGAAAGCGGCATTGCGCGCCTCCAATCGGCGCCGCGACGCCGTGACGGTCGGCGCCGTGATCCTGCTGAGCGGGCTCTTCTGGCTCATTGCGGGTCGGGAGCCTCAGTGGCCGGGCTGGGCGATCGCGCTGCTCGGCGCCGGCTGGCTCCTGACCGCGTGGCGGCGCGGGGGCTGACCCGCACGCGTCGGCTCTGGAACGGAAGGAGCGCGCGGATGGACGCCCTCGAGCGCCGCTGCTAGCCTCCCGCGCCCCCCATGCAACGCCATTCTCTCACCGAGGGGTCCATCGGCCGTGGACTCCTGTTGTTTGCGCTGCCGATTCTGTACGGCAACGTGCTGCAATCGCTGAACACGTCCGTGAACGCCTTCTGGGTCGGGCACTTCCTCGGCGAGGCGGCGCTCACCGCGACGTCGAATGCGAACAGCGTGCTGTTCCTGATCCTCGGCGGCGTGTACGGACTGTCGCTCGCCTCGACGATTCTCGTGGGCGTGTATCTCGGCGCGAAGCGCCCGGACGACGCGAAGCGCGTCGTCGGGACGAGCGCGACGTTCTTCCTGCTGCTGTCGATCGTGATGTCGGTGGCGGGCGCCGTGCTCTGCGAGCCGATCCTCGTCGCGATGAAGACACCGCCCGACTCCTTGCCGCTCGCGGTCAGCTACATGCGGGTGCTCTTCATCGGGCTGCCGACGAGCTTCATGTACGCGTTCGCCATCGCGGTGCTGCGCGGTGCAGGCGACTCGAAGACGCCGTTCTTGTTTCTGATTGTATCCGTCGGCCTCGACATCGGGCTGAATCCGCTGCTCATCTTCGGGCTCGGACCGGTCCCCGGCCTCGGCATCGCCGGCTCGGCATGGGCCACCGCGTTCGCGCAGCTCGTGACGCTCGTGGCGCTCATCGCGCACCTCTATCGCAAGCGCAATCCGCTGCGGCTGCAACGGCATGAGCTCGGGCAGCTCAAGCCGGATTGGAGCATCGTGCGCACGTTGATCGTGAAGGGCGTGCCGATGGGGTTGCAGCTCCTCGTGATCTCGTTGAGCGGCGTGCTCATGATCACGCTCGTGAACCGCTTCGGGACCGACGCGACGGCCGCCTTCGGCGCGGCGTTTCAGCTCTGGCAGTACGTGCAGATGCCGGCGTTCGCCGTCGGCATGGCCGTGTCGTCCATGGCTGCGCAGAACGTCGGCGCTCAGAAGTGGGATCGCGTGAACGCGACCGCGCGGCATGGCGTGCTTTACAGCGTGCTGCTCACCGGATCCATCGTCGTCGTCCTCGAAGTGTTCAGCGAGCACGCGCTCGGACTGTTCGTGCCCCGGGGCTCCGTAGCGCTCGCGATGGCGGTGCAGTTGAATCACATCGCGGCGTGGTCGTTCGTGCTGCTCGGCGTATCGATGGTGATCTTCGGCGTCGTGCGCGCGACGGGTGCGGTCTTCCCGCCGCTCGTGATCCTCACCATCGCGCTGCTCGGAGTGCGCTTTCCGCTCGCGCTGTCGCTGCTCGACCGCTGGCACGCCGACGCGATCTGGTGGAGCTTCCCGATCTCCTCGCTGGTGGCCGCGCTTCTTTCCGTTGCCTATTACAAGTACGGCAACTGGCGCACGCTGCGGATGAATCCGACCGCTCAGCCGCGACCGGGCGTCCAGGTAACGGCGCCCGCCGAGTAGCCTCTTGCGCGCGGCGATCAGCCGGCGCGCAGCGTCGTGACCGGCGGATGATTGATGACCGAGCGGGTCGCGAGCCAGCCGCTGAATGCGACGAGTAGCGCGCCGCCGAGCGTGCCGGTGAGCCACACCCGCTCGTCGAACCCGTAGCTCATCTCGAGCACTCGCGTCGCGACGAAGTAGCCGCCGATGGACGCGCCGAGCGCGGCAAGCAGTCCCGACAACAGGCCGAGCGTCGTGAACTCCGCGAGCACGCCTTGCAGCACCGTCGCCCGGCTCGCGCCGAGGGTCCGCAGCATGGCGCTCTCGTAGCGGCGCTCGTCGCGGCTCGCCTGGACGGCCGCCATCATCACCGTGAGGCCGGCGAAGAGCGTGAAGAAGAACACGCTCTGCACGGCCAGCACGGCCTTGTCGAACACGGAGCGCACCCGCTCGAGCAGATCCTCGATGTCGAAGATGGAGACGCTCGGATACTTGCGCGCCAGCGACGCCAGCGTGCGCGCCTGATTGCTGTCGAAATGGACGCTCGTCAGATACGTCCCCGTCACGCGCTCGAGAATGCCGGGCGCGAACACCATGAAGAAGTTCGGCTGGAAGCTGTCCCACTTCACCTTGCGGAAGCTCGCGATGGTGACCGTGAACGTCTCGCCCGCGATGTCGAACGTCAGCGTGTCG
>DASZSS010000001.1:0-5259 GCA_035548535.1 Steroidobacteraceae bacterium | reverse complement strand
CGAGATGCCGGCGGCCTCTTCGACGAACGCCCGCATGTCCTCGGGCTTCGACTCGATGACGCGCGAGATCATGCCCTGCTCGATGATCGCGTAGCTGCGCGAGCCGAGCCCGGTGCCGAGGAAGAGCTGCGTGATGTCCTTGCGGCGGCACTTCGCGCCGTTCAGGAAGTAGGCCGAGGAGCCATCGCGCTCGACCTGCCGCTTCAGCGACACTTCGCTGTAGCTCGCGTAGGCGCCGCCGAGCTTGCCGTCCGAGTTGTCGAACACGAGCTCGACGGAGGCGGTGCCGACCGGCTTGCGCGAGCTCGAGCCGTTGAAGATCACGTCCGTCATCGAGTCGCCGCGCAGATGCTTCGCGGAGAGCTCGCCCATGACCCAGCGCACCGCGTCGATGACGTTCGACTTGCCGCACCCGTTGGGGCCGACAATGCCGGACAGATTGCTGGGAAAGGGGACCTGGGTAGGATCGACGAAGGATTTGAAGCCTGCGAGCTTGATCTTGGTCAGCCGCATCTCAACGTACGCTCTTCTTCCGCATTGCTGAATGTCTCCGGCTGCGCAGCCTGCACGGGCGCGCGTAGTGTAAGGTAATCGTCATGACTGCAACACCGGCATCCCCTCTCGAGCGCGCGCCGTCGAGCGAGCTGCAGACGTTCGCGAATCCAGCGCCGGAGCGCGACTACACGATCCGCATGTCGATTCCGGAATTCACGTGCCTGTGTCCGATGACGGGCCAGCCGGATTTCGCCACGCTCGACCTCGAATACGTGCCCGACAAGATGTGCGTCGAGCTGAAATCGCTGAAGCTGTACATCTGGTCGTTCCGCGACCGCGGCGCGTTTCACGAGGCGGTGACGAACGAGATCCTCGATCATCTCGCGGCGGCGATCACACCGCGCTTCATGCGGCTCACCGCGCGCTTCAACGTGCGGGGCGGCATCTACACGACCGTGGTCGCGGAGCGGCGGCAGCCCGGGTGGCAGCCGCCCGCGCCGGTCACGCTTCCGTGAGGGTCCCGAGGGCGATCCCGGGGGGTGCCCGACCCCCCTGAAACCCGAAAAAATCCTGTCGAAATAATACCTTTCAGCACCGTTTACACGCAGAAGTCGGCCGGTATAATCCCGCGTCCTTCGCAAGGCATACGCTTTTGAGGAGCGACCTGATGGCGGCCAAACGTCCCGCGCCCAAGTCTGCCAAGGCCAAGAAGCCGGCGGCGCGACCCGTGGGCCACAAGGCCGAGCCCCGGCGGCTCGCCGAGCGCCCGAAGGCCAGCGCTGCTGCTGCATCTCCGAGGAAATCCGTACCCGTGTCATCCGTTTCGAAGAAAGCCCCTGTGTCCCGACCCGCCCCGGCGCCGGCCGCTGAGGCGACACCCGCTAAACCCAAGCACCTCGAACCGGTCGAGACGCACGAGGAGACGCTCGCTGCGCCCGAGGCGCCCGCGCCGGCTCCGGTGGCTGCACCCGCTGCGCCCCGCGTGAACAGCGTGGCCAGCGCGGCGGATGACGACAACGAGCCCGTCGAGCCGGGAAGCCTGCTCGCGGGCCCGCGCAATGTCACACCGTACATCGCCAAGCGCGGCGAGCAGTACATGAGCAAGGAGCAGCTCGAGCACTTCCGGCAGATCCTGCTCGGCTGGAAGCGCGACCTCATGGAAGAAGTCGACCGCACCGTCTCGCACATGAAGGACGAGGCGGCGAACTTCCCCGATCCGAACGATCGCGCGACGCAGGAAGAGGAATTCAGCCTCGAGCTGCGGACCCGCGATCGCGAGCGCAAGCTCATTCGCAAGATCGACGAGGCACTGAAGCGCACCGAAGACGGCACCTACGGCTACTGCCTGGAGACCGGCGAAGAGATCGGTGTGAAGCGCCTCGAAGCGCGACCGGTCGCCACGCTCAGCATCGAGGCGCAGGAGCGCCGCGAGCGTCGCGAGCGGCAGTACGGGGACCGCGACGACCGCTATCGCTGATACGGCCCGATCCGGACACGAGCTGTCCGGATCGCGCGCGGGCGAGCCCTACATCGGTCGTTTCGCGCCCTCACCCACCGGCGACCTGCATCTCGGATCGCTGGTCGCAGCCCTCGGCAGCTACCTCGACGCCCGCCACCACGGCGGGCGTTGGCTGCTGCGCATGGAAGACCTGGACACCCCGCGCGTCGTGCCGGGCTGCGCCGACCGCATCCTGCGCACCCTCGAATGCTTCGGACTCACATGGGACGGCGCCGTTGCGTATCAGAGCCGCAACACCGAGGCGTACGCGGCGACGCTAGCCGATTTGCGCAGCAAGGGCCGCACGTTCGAATGCAACTGCTCGCGTCGTGCGCGCATGGGCGACGATCAGGGATATCCGGGCACGTGCCGGGATAGGCCGCAGAGCGCCGTTTCAGCACGCGCACCCACTGCCACCCGCTTTCGCATCGACGAGCGCGAGACGGTGCGAGTCGACGACCGCTTCCAGGGGGAATGCCTCTTCGAGATGCGCACGCTCGGCGACGTCATCATCCGCCGGCGCGACGGACTCTTCGCGTATCAGCTCGCGGTCGTCGTCGACGACGCCGCGCAGGGCGTCAACCATGTCGTTCGCGGTGCCGACCTCCTCGCGAGCACGCCTTGGCAAATGAGCCTGCAGGCGGCGCTCGGCTTGCCGCAGCCAAGCTATGCGCATCTGCCGCTCGTCGTCGAGCCGGATGGCGCGAAGCTTGCGAAGTCCCGCCGCTCCGTGCCGCTCGCGGCGGAGCGTGCAGCGCCGCTCCTCGTCACGGCCCTGCGCCTGCTCGGGCAGCAGGTCCCTTCGAGGCTCGAATTCGAAACACGAGAGGCCGTGCTGCAATGGGCAGTCGGCCACTGGAATCCGCGTTCTTTTCATGGTATTCGCGCGGTCCCCGCACCCGCCGCCTGACCGCGGCGGTCGCTGTGTTGAATTTGGTTCGCCGCCGCGAATGTACTAATGTACGCACCTTGAGCCGACCCTGACGCCTTGGATAGTGGAACGTCCTTTTTCAGTACAGGGGGTCCGATGAGCGATCCGCGGGTCATAAAGAAGTATCCCAATCGGCGGCTCTATGACACCGTCGCGAGCCGATACATCACCTTGGCGGACATCCGCAAGCTGGTGGTCGATCGCATCGATTTCATAGTCATCGAGAAGAAGAGCCAGAGCGACATCACGCGGGCGATCCTGCTGCAGGTGATTGCCGAGCAGGAGCAGTCGAGCGCGCCGGTGATGAGCCGCGACTTCCTCTCGCACGTCATTCGCTGCTACGGCGGCGCGCTTCACGGCATGATCGGCAGCTATCTCGAGCAGAGCGTGAAGCTCTTCGTGTCGCAGCAGCGCGAGATCCGCGAGCGTGGCAAGGCTGCCGCGGCCGAGTGCAGCGGCGCGATGGCCGCGCTCGCCAACCGCAACTATCAGCGCTGGCGCTCGGTGCAGGACGAGATCTACAGCACCCTCGTCAAGGCCGCCGGCCGCCATCCCACCGAAGACGAAGAGCACGTGGCGCGCTCGCGACAATAGCGTCGCGGGATCTCGTGCGACCGTCGCAAGCGACCTCGCCAAACACGAACGCCGCTGTCCTCGCGGGCAGCGGCGTTCAGTGCCGATCCTGACTTGCGGTGCCGGTCAGTTGTGCGCCGCGGAGCGCGAGGAATCCGGCGAGTCGAGGTTGCGCATGGAGAGGCGAATGCGGCCCTGCCGGTCCACCTCCAGCACCTTCACGCGGATGATGTCGCCCTCTTTCAGCTTGTCGCTGACGCGCTCGACGCGCTCGTCCGAGATCTGCGAGATGTGCACGAGACCATCCCGGCCCGGGAGGATCGTGACGAACGCCCCGAAGTCCATGAGGCGCACGACCTTGCCCTCGTAGATGCGGCCGACCTCGACATCCGCGGTGATGAGCTCGATGCGGCGCTGCGCCTCGCGTCCGGCGGCACCGCTCACGGAGGCGATCTTCACCGTGCCATCGCTTTCGATGTCGATGGTGGTGCCCGTCTCCTCGGTGATCTGGCGGATGACCGCGCCGCCCTTGCCGATGACGTCGCGAATCTTCTCCGCGTCGATCTTGATGGTGATGATCGAGGGCGCCCACTCGGACATCTTCTCGCGCGGCTGGCTCAGGACCTTGTTCATCTCCTCGAGAATGTGCAGACGGCCCGCCTTCGCCTGCTCGAGCGCGACGCGCATGATCTCGGGCGTGACGCCCTCGACCTTGATGTCCATCTGCAGCGCGGTGACGCCGTCCTTCGTGCCCGCGACCTTGAAGTCCATGTCGCCGAGGTGATCCTCGTCGCCGAGGATGTCCGTCAGCACCTTGAAGCGGCCGCCTTCGAGCACCAGGCCCATGGCGACGCCCGCGACCGGCGCCTTGATCGGCACACCGGCATCCATCAGCGAAAGGCTCGTGCCGCACACGCTCGCCATGCTGCTCGAGCCGTTCGATTCGAGGATTTCCGAGACGACGCGGATGACGTACGGGAAGGTCGTCATGTCCGGCATCACGGCGTTCACGCCGCGCCGGGCGAGATTACCGTGGCCGATCTCGCGCCGCTTCGGCGAGCCCATCATGCCCGTCTCGCCCACCGAGAACGGCGGGAAGTTGTAGTGGAGCATGAACGGCTCGCGGCGCTCGCCCTCGAGCGCGTCGATGATCTGCGCGTCGCGGCCGGTGCCGAGCGTCGTGACGACGAGCGCCTGCGTCTCACCGCGCGTGAACAGCGCCGAGCCGTGTGCACGCGGCAGCACGCCCACCTTCACGGTGATCGGACGGACGGTCTGATGGTCGCGACCGTCGATACGCGGCTCGCCGTTCAACACGCGCTGGCGCACGATGTTGCTCTCGAGCTTGAACAGCTCGGCCTCGACCTGCTCCTTCGTGAACTTCGGCGCCTCGCCGGCGGCGAGCAGCTCGACGACCTGCTGCTTGATCTCCTTCAGCCGATTGGAGCGCGCCTGCTTCTCCGTGATCGAATACGCTTGGCTCAGCGCGGCCTGCGCGTGCAGCGCCAGCGCGCTTGCGAGCTCCGCATTCGGCGCCGGCGGCTCGAACGGCCACTTCGGCTTGCCCGCCTTCGCGATCAGCTCCTTGATGGCCTGGATCGCGACCTGCATCTGCTGGTGGCCGAAGACGACCGAGCCGAGCATCACTTCTTCCGACAGCCCCTTCGCTTCCGACTCCACCATGAGCACCGCCTGCTCGGTGCCCGCAACGACGAGGTGGAGCTGCGATTCGCTCAACTGCTTCGCCGTGGGGTTCAGCAGG